>JAAURB010000118.1 GCA_012033335.1 Oscillatoriales cyanobacterium RM2_1_1 | reverse complement strand
GACGACGACACGCCACACAAATGTGATTTTGTTTACCCCTCATCTTGCCGTTTTTACGGATATGGCTGGAACCACAGTCAGGACATTGCATCAGATTGAGCCTCAATTCATGGCACTATTATGCAACACCGGCAATTCCAGGGGTGGAACCTGCTTGGAAGGTTAGGGGTTGCCTTTCTAGGGCAATATGGTCGAATTCACACAAAACCTGCTTCACCCAGGCCCGGATTGTGAATTCCTAGTCCGGGACGATAACCCCTTAGCGAACAGCCTTCTGAATTGATGGGGTGTGTTTTTTCCAGGCAAGAAAGGCACAGCAATGCTGTGCCCTGAGGATACTCAATTTTTAAGGGTTCTAAAGGTTGAAAGGTTGGAAAATTAAGTCGCTCCTAGATCATGGCATCGCTACCGGGATTGAGTAATCCGTTAACGGCTTGGTAGTCATAAACCTCAGTAAAGCTGACTTCCTCGATGGATTGAACCCCAGAGAACTGGACGAGGGCTGCACTGTTGACCTGGAGGAATGTCTCAAATTCCAGTTCAGGATGTTCAGCCAGGAACTCTTCACTGAAGGGATCATTGCCCTCTAGCAACCCCTGACCAAACATGTAGGCCAGCTTTTGAGCATGGGTTAACTGGTCGAAGGATTCTACATTGTAATAAGTCGCCACATCCCCCTTGATCTCGTCGGAATTGAAATATTCCTCGAAGTTATAGAGGGGGGACGTTTCATTCCCCTGTTCCAGGAATTCCCCGGTCAAGGCATCGTAGAGCTCGCTGTCATCAATTTCGCCGTTGCCATCTGCATCTAGTTCAGCTTGATTGGCTGCCAGATCCTCTGGGTATTCTGTGCGATACCATTCCAGGTCAATCAGGGGTGAAGTGTTGACCCCAACCTGGGCTGAGACAAACTCAAAGGTTTGTTCATAGTCCAGGCTATAAACCTGTTCCACCCGGTAGTTTTCGATTACACTGTTCCCGGATTCGCGGCGGAAGTATTCCAGGTCAACGTATTGACTGATGTCTAGGTTGAATTCAGATGCTACTTCTAGAATGAAGAATTTCACCTGGGTGCGATCCAGATTACCAATTTCTTTGAGGTCAAGCTTGAAGTAGTCGGCAATTTCCTGACCAAAGTCTTTCAGACAACCCTCGTAATCGATGGGGGACAACGCCAACCCTTCAGTCAGACCGACTGTGTAGGCATGTTCTAGAATCTGCAAGTCGGTTAAGGTTTCTACTTCAACGCTGAAGGCGGCTTCCAGTTGAGTAGCATAGGCTTGCCGGTAGAACTGATAATCGATTTCCTCCGAGACAAACCCACCATAGAGGTAGTCCACCACCAGGAACTGATCTAATTCTCCAACGGCTGCAATTTCAATGCTGTAGTGCTTTGAGAGTTCGGCCTGGAACTCGACTTTGAGGAACTCAACATCGACAAATTCAAAGACATTAATTCCCAGTTTCAGCCCTTCACGGAACATGAATTTGATGATTTGTCGGTCAGTCAATTCACTGCCGTCGTCGGAATCATCATCAGAATCATCGTCGGAACCATTGCCAGTACCATCATCGTCATCGTCGTCGTCGTCGGAATCGTCGATCATCATCGTCATCATCGTCATCGTCGTCGTCGTCGGAATCGTCGTCATCAGAGTCATCAGAATCATCGTCATCATCGTTGGAATTGTCGTCATCATCGTCGTCGGAATCATCGTCATCATCGTTGGAATCGTCATCATCGTCGTCGTCGGAATTGTCGTCATCAGAGTCATCGGAATCATCGTCATCTTTTTCATCTTCAAAATAGAACTTGAGAATTTCTTTCTTGTACTTCTCAAAGTAGCCTTCGATGTCAATGCCACCTTTTGAAATTACAACATCCAGGTCGATAGATAGTTCACTCCGGAAGACAAATTCAATGATTTCGTCATCAGTGAAATCCTCACCAAACTCAGTAATCAAAACTTCAGCATAAATGGACTTGAAGTACTCAATATCAACCACCTGTTTGAGAATTCCTAGCTTTGACCCCTCACCCTTCAAGAATGCTTTGACCTGACCATCTGTGAGTTTATCAGCTTCCTCAATTTTGAAGAATTCTTTGAGTTCGGCAAAAAATTCTTTACGAACTTTTTTGAAGTCGATTGGATGGGCTGAAAAACCAGTATCTTCATCATAATCCTGGAAGTTCAAGATAAAAGACTTCACCTGTTTATCTGTCAGTTGAGTAACTTCTAGAGAGTAAAAAATTTGCAGTTGAGCCGCATACTTTGTCCGAACATACTCAACATCAATCAGGGTATCTGCCTCAATACTTTCGATGACTTCATTATTTGTTAGATCATCAATACTTTCAACATCGAAGAACTTCTGAATAGTATCCAAGTTGAGCTGTTTAGTGTACTCCAGATGCACAAAAGCAGAGGGATTATGACCTTTGTCTAAACCCTCAACTTCAATGTAATTTAGTATCTGTTGATAAGTTAACTGCTGAACCGATGAAACCTGATAGAAAGTTGAAATTTCAGCTCCATAAAGGGAGAGATAATAGGACAAGTCAACAAATTCTGAAGGATTGAGATTTAGTTCGAGGCCATCTGTATCAAGGAAGTCCAGAATTTGTTCATTCGAAATCGAGGTAATTTCAACTGAAAACTTGGCCTCTAATTCAGCCTTGTAAGTCACCCGAACAAACTCAAAATTAATCAGAGGATTACCTGGAGAATCAGTTCCATCGTCGGTTTCATTATCGGTTTCATCATCGGTTCCGTCGTCAGTTCCGTCGTCGTCTGGAGTGGTAGGATTCGGGCTTGGAGTTGGGGGATTGGCAGGGTTCACGGGAGGATTGGCAGGGTTAGATGGAGTAGGGGGATTGTTAGTATTGCCATCATCATTATCGCTAGAATCATCATCGTCTGAATCTGTAGAATCATCTTGATCATCTGAGTCATTATCATCAGAATCATTATCATCAGAGTCATCATCAGAATCATTATCATCAGAGTCATCATCGGAATCATCATCAGAATTATTCTGACCATCATCATTGGAATCATCATTGGAATCATCATCAGATTCGTCATCATCTTTCTTGTCTAAAATCAGATCAATTTTATCCAGGATAGACTCCAGTAAATCCGAAATATTCAGTTCAGATAGTTTAGAAATTTGCAACACTTGAAGCACGCGGGTAACACTGAAAGAAAAGCTAAATTCGCGGTTCTCAAATCGCCCAAACTCCAGAAAATGCCCAATTGGATTAATGACTCCTGCTTCAACAAACGGAACCAGATCAGCATTGAGGGATAGATATTCATTGACATTGAAAAAGCTACTAAATTCTCGCCGCTCAAATTGGCCAAATTTCAAAAAGTGCTGGAATAAATTAAAGCGATCTTTACCGTTCTCGGAGTTATTTTTCTGATTATTTTCGACAAAAGAAACCAGATCGGTGTTGAAATCCAGATAGGTTTTGCTACTGAAAAAGGAACTGTAGGATCGCTGTTCAAACTGGCCAAATTTGAGGAAATGCTTGAAGGCAGATTTGTAATTTCCCTGAAATACTCCCTCTAGATCAAGGTTCAGCTTTAGATATTGCTTCACATTGAAGAAACTATTGAATTCACGACCCTCTGTGATTCCAAAATCCAGGAAATGTTGCAAGCAGCCTCGACGACCAAAAACAGCCTCAACATCCGGGTTTTCCTGGAGATATTGACCAATTTTAAAAACCCGGCTAAACTCCCGCCCTTCAAATCGTCCAAACTGTTGGAAATGCTCAAATGCTGTCAATGTTCCAGCTTCAATAGATGATTTCAGGTCAGGATTTTGCTCCAGGTAAAATTCTTCATCGAACAAGTCAATAATGATGTCATCGGTATCAATATTGTCATTGATTGCTTGATTTAGGGGATCAACAGTTGTGGAAATGGTTTCGTTAGTCAAAGTCATAGTGTCCATAGAGAATTAACCTCAATTTGGGATAGTCACGCAAACGCTTCACTCGTGTCTCAGTAGATATTTCCTTCCGTTTGGGTTCAAGGATTTCTTTAGATTAGGAAAGGAAATACACCCTGGATTAAAAGGCAAGGGAAATCAAATCAAGTTAAGATTTTCAATGTTCTAAGCTCAAGATTAATTAGCTTAAAAACCTTGAATCTTCTTGTTTCAATCTTATTGACTGATTTTAAAATATCCATGAAAAAAGCATGAGAAAAATTTTAAACTCTAAGGCTTTTACTTATATTTTAATTCCAAAAAATTAAATGTTTTCTAATAAGAGCTCAGCAAAAAATTCATTCAGAAAAGCTCCGAATGGTAAAATCTTGATATTGATTTGGTTTGAACAATGCTGAGATACAGCATTTCTTGTACTGCTGAAGTGTGGAAGTTGGTGGTGCAGCACTAACTCCCAAATCCGTACCTCACAGGATTGAAAATTCCTGTATATTTGTAACGAACACCTATAAAGTAGATACCAAATTTTTCGATAACGTTAGAGGGTTAACCAGACTAACTTAAACTATTCAAATTAAACTAAGTAAGTGGTTGTCATTAATTGTTAAATGGCAGTGGGTCTGGGGCTTCACCCCAGGAAGGGAACATTGCCCCCTTCAACCCCACATCAATCTTCTAATTCATTGCGTCAAGCTACTTATTGAGACTAAGCTATTGAGACTAAGCTATTGGAATTAAACACCCATCTCTGCTAACAGAGACCCCCTTGCAGTGCATTACTTCCTGAGACGAAGTGATTTTTGAAATTGTTCCTATCTCCGCAATATCACTTTAAGTGCAGAGCTGATAGCCCATGCCGCGAACAGTTTTAATCTGACTGTGATCCAATTTTTTGCGGAGATAGCCAACGTAAACATCGACAATATTAGAACCCGGATCATAGTCATAGCCCCAAACTTGATCGAGCAGTTGCTCCCGACTGAGCACTTGACCCGGATGACGTAGAAATACCTCCAGCAACTGGAATTCTTTGGCCGATAGCTTAATCGGGCGATCGCCCACCTGAGCCTCTCGAGAATACAAATCAATGGTGATATCCCCAAAGGATAGGGTTCGCTCTTCCTTATTAGAACCCAGAGCAGTAGTCTGATGTCGGAGTCGGGCTTTGACCCGGGCTAGCAACTCAGCAAACCGGAAAGGCTTGGTGACATAATCATCGGCCCCTTCTTCAAACCCGGTGACTTTGTCCTCTAGATCATCGCGGGCCGTCAGAATAATAATCGGTAACCGCTCCCCTTGACCCCGCAACTCCTGCAACACCTGAAATCCATCCTGGTTCGGCATATTCAGATCCAGAATTAACAGATCAAAATTATTTCCCAAGGCTTTTTCAATGGCTTCCCGTCCATCACTGGCGATCGCCGTGGTAAAACCATTGGCCCGCAATCCTTTCTCCAGAAAAGCGGCAATCCGAGGTTCATCTTCAGCAATTAGAATCCGGCTCATTAACTATTACCTCTGACGAGGGGGAACGATATCAATACATACAGGCCAGTTCTTCATCACCCTGATATTAAGAGAAAATTCTGGTATTTCGCAAGCTAAATATTTCCCCTATCTAAACCCTGAAGTAGATTGGATCTTTTGCCCCAGCAGTCTGGGAGCCTGCACTACAAACTCTTGTAAATCATTCAGGATTGCTGAATTTAGACAAAAATCTTTAGATATTACTAATAAACCCCAAATCAATTCCTTCTCCATTATGAACCAGGGCAAGTTTCTGATACTTTTTCGCATGTTGTAATAAATCTTCAGCTTCTACCTCAGATACCTCACGGATGGTTTTTGCTGGAACTCCCGCCACCAATGACCGGGGCGGAACATCCTTTGTAACCACAGCTCCTGCCCCCACAATGCTACCGGCTCCTACCCGAACCCGATTCAAAATCACCGCCCCAATGCCAATCAAACTCCCCCGTTCCACCTGGGCACCGTGAATTACCGCCCGATGGCCCACTGTAACAAATTCCGCCAGTATAGTCGGTTCCCCTGGATCCCCATGGAGAATGGCCCCATCTTGAATATTAGTACTGGCTCCCACCACAATCCGTTCTATGTCCCCCCGCAACACCGCCCCATACCAGATACTAACCCCCTCGGCCACCTCAACCCTGCCGATCACCGTTGCATTTTCAGCCACAAAAGCTGCTAGAGATAGATCGGGTATAGGCCAGGATAGGAAAGCCATAGGGAGTTGATTTTATTGTGGGTCGTTTGATACTAAAGTTGAATCTGGAGTTTAACCTGAAATTTAACAGCAATTCTAAGGTTTGCCAGATTTTCCCCGCTTTAGGGAGAGTCACACCGTTATAATAGAGTCTACAACCTCTGGTGCGAACCATACTTCAAGATGAACTCTGCCTTGCAGTATCCTATTTTCGGCCCGGAAATTCTCTGTCCCCACTGCCGTCAAAAAATTTCTGCTCTTACCCTGACTGATACTTATCTCTGTCCTCGGCATGGGGCCTTCGAGGCTGAACCCGACATTAAAGAACTTGTTCATCTTCAATCGGGTCGCCATTGGCGGCAGTGGAATGGGGAATGGTATCGGCAGCATAACCATCCAGATGGCATTCGGTTTGAGATTCATGAGGCCCTGGATCGGCTTTACACCCAGGGTTACCGGGCGACTCGGGTGATTATTGCCAAGCGCTATCAAGAGCTGATTAGCGCCTATCTGGAGCGCAGCAATCCCTGGCGTAGCCCCTCTGAAACGACCCAACCAAAGCTCTACGGCTTACCCGTCGATTTCAGTCCTGACCCCCAGGATGAGCCCTGCTGGGACGTGATCAATTTTGATCTGGAAAAAGAACAGGGGGTTCCGGTTCGCTATCCCTATTTTCGATTATTTGAATAGTTCTTCTGGTTGGCACCGGCCCATGCATCACGCTTCTATTCGCACTGCCAATATCCACCGAGCGATCGCCTTCTATGAACAGCTTGGGTTTCAGGTGCGCGATCGCTTCACCACGGGATATACTCTGGCTTGCTGGATGGAAGGTCTAAATGGTCGAATTGAGTTGATTCAAATTCCACAGCCAAAGCCTGCGCCAGATACTTTTCATGATGAACACTATGTGGGCTATTATCATTTATCATTTGATCTGACTGAAATTGCTATCGATTTACCCGGTTGGTTGCAAGATTTAAGCCAAAAGTTTGAACGAGCGCTACAACTTCAACCGGACTTGTTCAATCCTTTAAATGTATTACTAGAACCCACCCAACAAATGATTGGTAACAAAGTCTATGAAGTAATATTCATTGCGGATGAAGATGGATTGCCTTTAGAATTTATTCGATTACTAAAAGGGGAGTGAATAGATGAATAGATTAAACTGGTTCAAGAATTTCTCGAGGGGCTATGGGGTAAAAATACTGGCTTTAATTTGCGGACTTGTCGTGGGAATTAGTGGCTTCAATTTTCCTGCTGGAGCTAACTCTGGTTTTGTTGGGGATTTATCCCGACAGTCGCTCACTGAGGTTCAGGTGAGTTTGGGCAACTTTGCCAATGAATTAAAATTTTTTCCCAATCATCTCGAGTTTGAAGCGGGAAAGCGCTATAAATTAGTCCTAAAAAACCCCAGCAATCAAAAACACTACTTCACTGCTAAGGACTTTGCTGATGTCAGTTGGACACAGAAAGTTGAGGTGGGTAAAGCTGAAATCAAAGGGGCAATTCATGAGGTTGAGTTAAAGCCGGGGGGTGAATTAGAGTGGGTATTCGTGCCCATTCGCCCAGGAAACTATCAGCTTTACTGTTCGATTCCGGGACATCAGGAAGCTGGAATGACCGGAGAGATTCTGATCCAAACTTCAGCGATAGATACCTAAAAACCCCGATCACATTATTCACATTATGAGGATATCTTGGGGTCAGTCAAAAGCTCTTATGACTATGAATTCAAGTACCATCGATCAGGATAAACTTCAAGCTTTAGTGAAAGATTCTCTAGATCTGATCGCAGCCAGTTTAAATAACCCAGAACTAACATTACTGGATCGGGTGACAGTTGCCTTGAAAGTTCTAGAAATGGCAGGGGTCTATTCTCAACAGATCGTGGAGTCCAATCATCGGTTGGAAGCCCTTCAGCCTGACATAATTCAGTCCACAATGCCTCGACTGATGATTCCGCCTAAATTTGTTCAAATCGATAATTTCCTATCTGCTGAAGCCCATCAAACTGTCTTAGAAATTTCCCGAAATCATCAGTCAGAATTTTTTGAGGCCGGAATTTTTAATCAAGCCCCAGACTATCGCAAATCCCTAGTTTTACTGCTAAAAGATTTGCCGGATTTTTATGAAATGATGCGGTTAAAAGTTCTAGAATTCAGACCCAATGTCCTTGAAGAATTGGGGTTAAGTAATTTTCTAGTCTCTTTTGTTGAAATGCAAATCACTGCCCATAATGACGGCGGATTTTATAAAATTCATAGTGATGCTGACCCTAATAAGGCAATAAATCGTGTCCTCAGCTATGTATATTATTTCTATCAAGAACCCAGGGCTTTTTACGGTGGAGAATTGCGGCTCTATGAAACCCATCTGATAGGGGATGAATCTACCATTCAAGAGAACTTTATGATGATTCAACCCCGCAACAATAGCATTGTATTTTTTGACAGTCGTTGCAAGCATGAGATCTTACCTGTAAGTTGCCCATCGGGTGATTTCGCCCACAGCCGGTTTACAGTGAACGGTTGGGTGCGACGCTAGTTTTGAGTTTGGATTATAGACTAATCAAAAATCAATCCTAGTAAGCCCTTTGTATAAATGTAACCAATTCCAATAGAAATACTGGTATCTGTACTATCTCGAATAAAACCGACATTGATCCGACTCGTCAACACAAAACTATAGGAAATGGGCAGATCAATTCCTCCCATAATCAATCCACCAACACTGAAATCCTCATTAAATAAATCGCGATAAATAATCCCACCTCCCAGAAATGGAGAGAGTATGACTGATCCGGTTTCCCGCCGCACTGGAAAGCCGTAGGTTAGGGCAATCAAACTCGCTCCCCGCCCGGTAAACAAGACTCCCGCCGAATGGATAGAGAAATTCTCAGACAGTCCCGCTTTACTGGATGTCGAAAATGCTAGCTCCGAAAGACCTGAACCATCTCCCGTAAAGCCTGCATTACCTCCGAGGGCAAAGTAACTGTAGTTGTTGCTCAAACGCCGTCCTGATTCATCTGCTGCCTTTCGAGGATCCTCGTCCTCTACTTCCTCTGTTGGTGCTTCCTCTAGGGGTAGTTTTTCTTCTGAGGTTTGAGCAGTATTGAGGCTTTGAGTAAGGCTTTGACCAGGATCTGGATCCTTGATCAAATCAATAGCCCGAATAGAAAAAGTTGAGGATTCAGTGTCTGAAAAGGGAAGAGAATTGTGTTCTGGTGATATTTCTGGTGATTCATTTGGGAGCGTTTCTATTGACTTTGTTTCTGGTAATGTCTCTGGCAACATTTCCCTGGCCCATCCATCAGAAAAATGTCTTGAATCGGTTGAGCTTTTAGGTTGCTTTTGCAGAGAAATATCCAGGAAACCATCAGAACGCCGACTCACTTCCCCAAGTAACTCTTGAGCTAGAACGTCTGGAGCCCCGCCAAGAAACAGGGCTACTGAACTAACCAGATATATTATAAGTTTCAGATCATTCATGGGTATTCACTCCTATAAGTTTTACCCATTAACCCCCAGGCTTTGAATTTGGAAAAAGAAATCCTACTGGTTCATTTCTAGCTTGCCAGTGTTCAACGGTCAAGTCAATCCTAAACATTATTCATTAACTTTAGAATAGCTCCCTGACTATTGAAATCCAAAATGAATCATTGCTCCCAGGTATTCATAATAAGTAACTTGACCATCCCCATCTCGATCAATTTCCTGCATGGCTTGCTCTATCTGAGCCTGACTATAGGGCAAAGACAGCTCTTCAGCAATTTTAATAGCTTCTTCAACGGTAAGTAAACCATTGCGTTCCCGATCAAACTTACGGAACTTTTTCAGGATAGGATAATGGGGCTCAGTGGCTGCTAAAAACTCCTCAAACTCAATATAACCATCCCCATCTGTGTCGAGATATCTGAACTGCTTAGTCAGCTTTTCTCGTTCTTTTTCTAACAAATGATTGATATATTCTTCGAGTTCAATTTTGCCATCCTGGTTATCGTCAATTTTTACAAAGGAACGAACCACCTTTTCCAGCTTTTCAGCCGGAATCAGAGATTGTATTTCTTCAGGTATTTTAAATCCGAAGGTTTGGGAATCCATGCGTTTGAATTTATGTAATCAGCAGTTTTCTAAGTCAATCAGGAGTTTAACACACTGATTCCCGCTTATCTCGACTCTAAATCTCAAAATATAAATCTAAAAAAAACCAAAAAATCTCATCGCTCAAAATATGCCTTGAAGTCCCTTGCTTGTCGATCCCACAGATGAGATGATGGGGACAAGACGCTTGAGCGCGCCTCTGGGCTGGATTCTTGACTTATCTGGTTGCTGCGCTGTAGCACTCACACAACTACATCTGAACTATAAAAACAATAACTATGGCTGTTGCTACCCAATCTTTAGAGGAACTCTGCATCAATTCTATCCGCTTCTTAGCGGTTGATGCTGTACAGAAAGCCAATTCTGGTCACCCTGGACTACCAATGGGGGCAGCACCGATGGCTTTTGTGCTGTGGGATCGGTTTATGCGATTCAACCCCAAGAATCCTAAATGGTTCAATCGTGATCGCTTTGTGCTTTCAGCGGGTCATGGCTGTATGTTGCAGTATGCCCTGATGTACCTGACTGGATATGATAGCGTCAGCCTGGAGGACATCAAGCAGTTCCGGCAGTGGGATTCTAAGACTCCCGGCCACCCCGAAAATTTTGAAACTGAAGGGATTGAAGTGACCACTGGCCCCCTGGGTCAGGGAATTGCTAATGCCGTCGGTTTGGCCATGGCGGAAGCTCACATTGCCGCCCGATTTAATAAGCCTGATGCAACCTTAGTCGATCACTACACTTACGTAATTCTCGGAGATGGCTGCAATATGGAAGGGGTGTCCGGGGAAGCTTGTTCCCTGGCGGGACACCTGGGGTTGGGTAAGCTGATTGCCCTCTATGATGACAACCATATTTCTATTGATGGCTCTACGGATATTTCCTTCACCGAAGATGTCAGCAAGCGGTTTGAAGCCTATGGCTGGCACACTATCCATGTTGAGAATGGCAATACTGACCTGGAAGCCATTCACAACGCCATCGAAACCGCCAAGTCTGTCACTGACAAACCCACCATGATCAAGGTGACCACAACTATCGGTTACGGTTCCCCCAATAAGTCCAACACTGCTGGGGTTCATGGTTCTCCCCTAGGGGGCGATGAAATCAATCTGACCCGGGAAAACCTGGGTTGGCAATGTGGAGACTTTGAGACTCCAGAGGATGCCTTGAGTCATTTCCGCCAAGCCATTGAGCGGGGCGCTGGCTACGAAGCAGAGTGGAATGAAACCTGGGCCCAATACAAGACCCAGTATCCCGACGATGCCGCCTTACTAGAGCGGATGATCCATCGTCAACTGCCAGAGGGTTGGGATCAGGTATTGCCGACTTACACCCCAGATGATAAGACATTAGCGTCTCGCAAACATTCTGAGAATTGCTTGAATGCCCTGGCTCCTGTTCTGCCTGAGTTAATTGGCGGTTCCGCTGACCTGACCCATTCCAATCTAACTGAGCTAAAAATCAGTGGTAGTTTCCAGAAAAATCACTATGAAAATCGCAACCTGCGATTTGGGGTTCGGGAACATGGCATGGGGGCAATTTGCAATGGTATCGCTCTCCATGGTTCGGGCTTGATTCCCTACGGCGCAACCTTTTTGGTATTTACAGACTATATGCGGGCTGCAATTCGTCTAAGTGCCCTGGCCGAGATTGGGGTGATTTGGGTGATGACCCATGATTCTATTGCCCTGGGTGAAGATGGCCCAACCCACCAACCGGTAGAAACCATTACGGCTTTGCGGGCGATCCCCCATTTGACCGTGTTCCGCCCCGCCGATGGCACAGAAACCTCTGGTGCTTATAAGGTCGCCATTGAGAACGCTACCCAGAACCGCCCCACTTTGATGTGTTTTTCTCGCCAGGGCTTGCCTAATCTAGCGGGCAGCTCGATTGAAGGGGTGAGCAAGGGGGCTTATGCCGTAGTCAACTGCGATGGTACACCGGATTTAATCCTAATTGGTACGGGCTCTGAGGTGAATCTCTGTGTTCAGGCAGCGGAAAAATTGACCAGCGAGGGCAAAAAAGTTCGGGTGGTATCCATGCCCAGTTGGGAGGTTTTTGAAGCCCAGGATGGGGTTTACAAGGAGTCCGTTCTACCCAAAGCGGTGAAGAAGCGGGTTTCTGTAGAAGCGGGTATCAGCCTGGGCTGGTGTCGTTATGTGACGGATGAAGGGGCAAGTTTGAGTGTTGATCGGTTCGGCGCATCAGCTCCCGGTGGCACTTGCATGGAAAAATATGGTTTCACCGTTGATAACGTGGTGGCGAAGGCGAAGGAAGTTCTGGGCTAATCGATCACTGGAATCGATGAATGAGTCAGGTTTAAATTAAGCTTGAATCAAACTCCAATTTGATAAGTTTGTCGGGGCACAATCCGATTGTGCCCTTTTTCTGGCGTTGCATAATAGTGCCATGAATTGAGGCTCAATCTGATGCAATGTCCTGACTGTGGTTCCAGCCATATCGGTAAAAACGGCAAGATGAGGGGTAAACAAAATCACATTTGTGTGGCGTGTCGT
>JAAURB010000021.1 GCA_012033335.1 Oscillatoriales cyanobacterium RM2_1_1 | reverse complement strand
AACTTCTAAGGGAGTGGCATTCTCTGCCAATTCTGGTAGGGAAGTCGAAGTCGCCTCAGTTTTTAGCCCCAAAAATAGAGCAAGACTCAGGGCGATCGCCACCCCAGCAATCAATAAATTTCTCAAGCGCTGGCCTGAAGAAACCTGAGATTTGTTGGGGGAATCAGCCGATTCAGGAATGGATTGGGGGGAATTCATAGAAACTTATTAAATGGAAACTTATTGAATTGCAGGTTCAACTACCTTTCTATTATTTTTATTGTAGACTTTCCTGGTTTTTATGGATAGGATAACGGGCATTGATCATTGATTGGGAAGCCGAATCACAAACCGGGCTCCTTGGCCCACTATCGATTGACATTCCAGTTTTCCATGGTGTCTTTGCACAATGATCTGATAGCTGATGGAAAGCCCCAAGCCTGTTCCACGACCTACAGGCTTGGTTGTAAAAAATGGATCAAATATCTTACTCAAGTTTTTTTCCTCAATTCCTGGGCCATTGTCAGCGATCGCAACTTCAACCCACTCAGGACTTAACACTCGAGTTTGAATTTGAATTTCAGGTTGTTTTTGAGGAGTTTCTGCTGAATTTTTGTTCCAGTTGTTAACTAAAAATGCTCCCTCCAGGGCATCGATCGCATTATTCATGATATTCATAAAGACTTGATTGAGCTGACCTGGATAACATCTGATTTTTGGTAAGTCCCCATAATCTTTGATCACATTAATGGGGGAGCGATCCTGAAAGTGACTCAGACGGTTTTGGAGAATCATCAGAGTACTATCAATATCGTGGTCAAGTCTTGAATATTTGAATTCGGCTTCGTCTAGATGGGAGAAACTTCGCAGGGACTTGACGATCTCGCGAATGCGTTCAGCTCCCACTCTCATTGATTGCAAGAGCCGGGGAAAGTCCGCCTGAAGATGTTCCAGGTCAACGGCCTCAGTGTAGTCTTGAATCACGGCGGGGGGATCTGAACAATGGATTTGATACTGCTGGATCAAACCCAGTAAGTCATCGGCGTAGTTCATTGCCGGCTGAATATTGCCATAGATAAAACTAATAGGGTTATTGATTTCATGGGCAACTCCTGCCACCATCCGCCCCAGCCCTGACATTTTTTCAGTCTGAACTAACTGGGCTTGCGTTTGTTTGAGTTTTTGGAGAGTTTCTTCTAGTTCAGCATTTTTGTGCTGCAACTGATCCCTGGATCGCTGTAGGATCAATCTGGCATTGCGGCGATCGGTAATATCCTGAAAGATGACGACGTAGAGTGGTTGCTGACCCAGGTGAGTTTCTGCAATTGATGCTTCCAGGGGAAATTTGGATTGATCCCAGCGATAACCCACCAGTTCATGATGGCCTTTTCTCAGGAGACTGGATAGGGTCAGTTGTTTATCTGCAACCCATTCAGTCGGCCACTGAATAAACCGATCCAGGGGTAATTCTATCAAATCCTCAACTGCACAACCCAAGATCTGAGCAGCGCTAGGATTTGCGGTAGTAATTTTCAGCCCAGCCGTGGGAGGTGTGAAGGTGATAATGCCATTGATGGCAGTTTGCACAATGGCGCTGGTGTGGAGCAGGGCGTTTTCTAGGGCATCTAGCATGGCGTTGTAGCGATCGGCAATCAGGCCAACTTCAGTAAAGGGATCATCAATGGTTGCCCGTAAGCTCAGGTCATAACTTTGAGCCTGAGTTTCAATAAACTGAAGAAATTCGTACATTTCGCTGACGGCTCCATGCTCGGAAATATTCATGCCTGCTTTTTCTTCCGCCCTGGAAACCTTGAGGGGCGTAATCCGACGCAGCAGGGACAGTCCAAAAAACGTTGCTCCAAAGGCCAGCTCAAAAGCCGTTAAGATCCCCAAAATTTGCACCCCCAACTGACTATAGCGACTGAGCCCGGTTCCTAAAATCTCAACCTGACCAAATAGGGCAACTGCCAGGGTTCCCCAGACCCCTGCCCCTCCATGAACGGCGATCGCCCCCACGACATCATCGATTTGCCAGCGTTCCAGGAACTTCTCAAACCACTGGGCAATAATAGCTCCAGTGGCTCCGATCACAATAGCCAATGCAGGAGTCACGGCATGGCACGATGCCGTAATGGCCACCAACCCCGCCAGACAACCGTTGATCAGGACTTCCACCTGGGGGACTTTGTATCGCCAGGTACTCCACAATCCTGCACTGACTAATCCGGCTGCCCTGATAGGAGGGTATTTAGTAAAATAGTTGGCACCCGGTCGTTTAATACCAGGTTACTGCCGCCATTGAAGCCAAACCAGCCAAACCACAGCAGCATCAGGCCCAGCACAGAAAACTGGAGATTGGAACCCTGTATTCGACGGGGGGGGCTGATTATTGGTAAACCGACCAGTTCGAGGCCCGACCTGAATGATGGCGGCCAGGGCGGCCCATGCTCCCACACTGTGTACTACGGTGGAGCCAGCAAAATCCACAAATCCCAGTTGCCCCAGCCATCCCTGTAATTCTCCTGTTTCCAGGCCATTCCAGGCCCAATGTCCAAACAGAGGATAAACCAGACTAGACATCAAGACAACGATCCAAATATAAGCATTGAACTTGATGCGCTCAGCCACCGCCCCTGAAATGATCGTGGCGGCTGTACTACAAAACATGGTCTGAAAGACAAGAAAAGCAGTCAGTTGGGGAGTATCCGGATTAGCAAAAAACTGGGTAGAACCAATCCATCCTGCCTTTGAAGCGCCAAACATCAGAGCAAACCCGCAAACCCAGTACAGGATAATGGCAACGCCAAAATCAATGATGTTTTTCGCAGCAGTATTAATGCTATTCTTGGAGCGTGTCAGGCCAGACTCTAGACACATGAAGCCAGCCTGCATCTGCAAAATGAGGGCCGAGCAGATTACCAGCCATCTAATATCAAGCATTTATAAGGCACTGTATAAAATCCATTATTGCCATCTTAATCGGGAAAGTCAGCATTGATGAGGTCATCAGAACCTCTGAGTGAGTACCTCTGAGTGAGTCTTTCAGTGAACAATCAGTGAACAAGTTGAGAGAAACTCGAATTCACGGGAACAATCCATTAAATAAGCCCCCATCCATTCAATGGGGGCATAAATAAAATTCAAACCATCAATTAACGGCTGATCGTGCCTGAATTAAGCTTGACTCAAGCCGGGGATTCAGTCGGAAGCGCCTGGGAAACCCGATCTAGAAAAGTATCCAGATTGTCGAGGGCCTTGCGGTAGCTAGACACAGCTTCTGCTTGATTGCCCTTTGAGGCGGCCTTATCCACATCAACCAGATATTCAAATATCTCTCGGGATAACTGACGGGCCTGGGGTTGATCATCGGGGAGCAAATTCCGGGTGAGATAATTCATTGTCAGTAAGGCGCTGCCCATGGGGCCATGAATAAAATTATCCACCTCAACCCATTGGCGCTGCTGAATATAAGTTGACAATTCAGAGGTCATGCGATCGCGCAGCCCGATAATTTCAGAACTGTATTTTTGAATCTGTTCAATTTGAGTACTGGTATAGGTAGGGGGCTCAACCACTTCAGGAGAGCCGCAACCCACCACAAAAGAGATTAGCAGGGCTAAAATGCAGGACAAAATAGAACGGTAGCGTTTCATAGTTCAGTGCCAAACAATTCTCAACAGGACATCCTTGATCTCCCAAACAGGAGACTCTACTGACCTTACCATTTTACAGAATTTGGCTTGAGCCGATGGGAATTGCCATCTAAATCCTTGCCCCATATTGCTGATTTTCTGCCATAGGATGTCCGGATCTGGAGTGCCTCACTGCCACACCATCCATAATTCATCCAGAACAGAGATATTAATGCCACTAGAAACATTCAAGATGTAGGATTGTGAGTAATTCCCTTGGGAACGCAAGCGACTGCCGAGGGAGGGAAAGTCTTCTCCCTGAGAGCGCAAAACTGACCGCACCGACTACTCAGTAGGTGGTTGTAATTAATTGTTAAATGGCAGGGAATCTGGGGCTTCGCCCCAGGAAGGGGGAAAAGCCCCCTTCATCCCCCCATCAATCTTCTAATTGATTGCGTCAAGCTACTGAAACCATTTGACCACAGCCATTTGACCACAGCCATTTGACTAAAAGAATAACATTGAGGATATTGAATTCATGAGCAGTATATTTCTTTTGACGGCGGGTGACGATCAGTTCACCATTTCCCCCGATTTACAAACTGATGTTTTAGCCCTGGGGGGCAATGATTGGGTCATCGGTTCATCGGTCTCCGATACCATCAACGGCAACCAGGGCAATGATACCTTGCAGGGACTAGGGGGAGGCGATCGCATCTGGGGTGGTCAAGACTTTGATTCCATTGAGGGCGGAGAAGGAGCTGATACCCTCAATGGCAATCGGGGATTTGATTTCGTGAATGGAGACGGGGGCAATGACATCCTTCGAGGGGGCCAAGACGCAGACTTGTTGGTGGGAGGTGTGGGCAATGACTCAATCTTTGGTGATCGCGGCACAGATTTTCTCGCTGGCAATGGTGGCAGTGATGTGCTGGTGCTGTCCTTCATCTCCCCTGAGGCCGATCCGTTTGGGGCGGAAGCGGATACGATTCTAGATTTTCAGGGGACAGAGAGGGATCGGATTGGATTACCCCCTGGACTGACTGAAGCTGATCTTTTGCTCACTCCAGTGACTGTAGTGATTGATGATGTCCTATCAGATGAGCTCTTAACCGCTGTGATTGAGGTTCAGAATCTGGGATTTACCCCTGATCAGCTTCGAGCTTTGTTGACTCCAGCGGCGATTAGACAGGTATTTCAGGACTTTACCGGAGTCGATGTGGATCCCAATGGGAATGGCATTATTGAAGGCACAGAAATTAGAATTGCAGCAACGGGCCAGATTATTGGCCGCTCCGTTAATACAACCGCCAGCGATCTAGCGGGAGGGTTCATCACCCTGTCCCCCGACGAGCTAGCCCTGGGGTAACGCCCTCATTTCAACTTCTCTTTCAAATCTTTCAAACTCAGGAGAGGGAGTTTGAGCATCAAATTAGCGGCGACTGAGGCCCGTTATGGTTGGGGTTGAGGGGAGTCTCAGTCCCGGCCAGTACCGCCAGTAATCGAGTGTCTTCAAAGGATTCCAGGACTAATTTTTTAATCATTACCGTCAGGGGCAGGGCTAGAAATGCCCCGACAGGCCCCAAAATCCAGCTCCAGATGATCACCGCTAAAAATGTCACCAGACTGGATAAATCCAACCCCTGGCCCAGATAGCGCGGGGCGATCACCATATCAAAAAAGTTATTAATCAAGGTATAGCCCACCAACACCAACACAGCCTTGACTAGGCCAAATTCTAACAGGGCTAGCAGTACTGGAGGAATCAAGGAGATGATGTAGCCGATATTAGGAATGAAATTTAGCAAAAACGATAGAACCCCCCAGAGCAAAGCAAAATCTACCCCAACGGCCCACAACAACAGGACTTGACCAATCGCCGTGAATAAACCTAGACAGCCTTTGATAAAAAGGTATACGCTGATGCTGCGGCCAAAGGAATTCAACCGCGCCAGCATTCCTTGATGTCTGATTAGGCCCCGCTGTAGTTTTTGAGAAAAACTAGGGGATCCGGCCAACATGTAGACAAAAATAAACAGGGTCAATCCAATACTGCTGAGGGTATTGAGTAAACCTTTGAGAAACCCTAGAAGTAACTGAATAATCCTTCCAGGCTGAAAAATCTCCAGCTCCAGAATGTCCGAAACCTCAATCCCAAACCGATCCATCTCCGCCACAATCGCGTCCTGTTGCTCAGTAATCAACGATTGATACCGGGGTAGGGCGACAGACAATCGATTAATTGAAACCCCCAGGAACAGAATCAGGGTCAACCCTGCAAGAATCACCCCCAGAATGACGATGATATTGGCTGCCCATCCTGGTAGCCCCTTCCGTTGCAGCCAGAGGACAATGGGATTACAAAACAGCACAATGAACAATGCTAATAAAATTGGCCCCAGCAAACCGGAAGCCGACCTGATACCAGCAATAATGACAACCAAGCCAGCAATAGTAATTAGTAAACGGGTTACAGAGTTTTGAGCCATGGGGAATAATTAAGGAATAGATTGATAGCCTTTATGACTTTACAGATATAACTTTATGGGCACTATTTTTTGGATATAGCTATACTCAGAAATTTTTTATGCCAGACCAGACCTGAATTAGCGCTTTTGATGTCCTGAAAGAGTGTAAAACATTACTTGCTGTCAAGTCTATTGAAATAGATATTCAGTTTGATCTCATTAAAGTCCCCACTAGTAATGTTTTATCAATAACCTCCCCAATTGGAAGAAGTCAAATCCGCATATCAAGCTAAACCCACCCTACTGAATATCTAATCGCAGGTGAGAAGATGACTCCCAAGGAGAGTTAACACAGTTTGTTAGATTAAGGGAAGAAGGAAGCGATTACTATACTCCTGGAACAGGGTATCCTGATCCTAGGTGGAAATAAATGTAGGAGAGATCAGCAGGGTACAGCATCTCGATTGGATTCATTTCTGATACTGCAAGCTCCTGCAAATTACTCAATGTGCTAGTTGTTGGATCTGAACATCATGCGAATTTTAATTTATTCCTATAACTATTACCCTGAGCCAATCGGGATTGCCCCCTTGGTGACAGAGTTAGCAGAGGGGTTGGTTAAGCGGGGGCATCAAGTCCGAGTTGTTACCGGGATGCCAAACTACCCTGAACGTCGGGTTTATCCTGGTTATCGGGGAAAGTTTTACATGACAGAAGAGCGAAATGGTGTCACGATTCAGCGTAGCTATGTTTTCGTGCGGGGGCCTGAACCCGGGGTTTTAGATCGGATTTTGTTAGATGGTAGCTTTATTGCCACCAGCCTAGTTCAAGCCCTCAGGGGATGGCGACCGGATGTGGTGTTTGCGACAGAGCCTCCCCTGCTGGTATGTGCTCCTATAGCCCTGTATGCCTGGGCCAATCGTTGCCCATTTGTAATTAATATTCAAGATATCGTTTCAGAAGCAGCCGTCCGGGTCAATCTCGTAAAAAAGGGTGGGATTATCGCCAAAATTGCCAAACGATTTGAGCAATTTGCTTACTGGCGCGCCAATCGCATCAGCGTCATCGCCACCGGATTTGCCGATAAGCTGATCGAGCAGGGAGTTCCCCCCGAAAAAATCACCTATATTCCCAATTGGTGGATACTCAGTTTGTTCGCCCCTTACCCCAGCGTCATAATGAGTTTCGGATGACCCATAATTTGGTCGGCAAATTTGTTGTCCTTTATTCAGGCAACATTGCGTTAACGCAGGGATTAGAGACGGTGATCGCCGCCGCCGCTCAGCTTCAGGAGTTTCCTGATATTGTTTTTGTGATTGTGGGAGAAGCCAGCGCCCTGGGGCATTTGCAAGAATGTTGTCACGCTCATAATGCTAGAAATGTACTGCTGCTTCCTTTCCAGCCTCGGGAAAAGTTACCCGAGATGTTGTCAGCGGCAGATATTGGTCTGGTGGTACAAAAACGTCAGGTTACCGTATTTAATTTACCGTCCAAGATTCCGGTGCTGTTGGCTAGTGGTTGTGCGATTGTGGCATCTGTCCCCGACACAGGCACAGCGAAAGCGGCTGTAGAGAGCAGCGGCGGCGGAATCGTCGTCGAGCCTGAAAATCCTCAAGCCCTGGCTGATCAGGTACTAGAGCTCTATCATCATCCAGAAAAGGTTCGAGCCTTTGGCAAATGGGGTCGCCAATATGCAGAGGATCATTTCTCCTTTGACCAGGCGTTGAATCAGTACGAAGCCCTATTCAGACAAATCGTCACCCCCAAGAAGCCTAAAGTTCTCGAAGCCCCCCTCAAGTCATGAGCCTACGAAGTCAGGTACTAGATTGGCTGAGTAAAAATGTTCCCCCTGCTCGCGTCCAGCATATTCTGGGGGTTGAGCAAATGGCTTTGCGTTTAGCCGACCATTATCAGGTTGATCCATGCCAGGCGCAGACTGCCGCCCTGATGCATGATCTGGCCAAGTATTTCCCATCTCAGAGATTGCTGGAGTGGGCTCGGGCAGAGCCGATTCCCCTTGATCCGATTCTGGAACAGTACCCCCATTTAATCCATGCGGATGTCAGTGCCCTGGTAGCCCGAACGGAATTTGGCATTGAAGAGGCAGAAATTTTGCAGGCGATCGCTCACCATACCCTGGGGAGCCCTGGAATGACATCGTTGAGTTGCATTGTGTTTCTAGCGGATACCCTGGAATCCGGTCGAGGGCAGACCCCTGAACTAAACCGATTACGTCAGGTCAGCTTTGAAAATCTCCATCGGGCCGTCTGGCAAACCTGCGACTATACCCTGCAATACCTGATTCAAACTGGCCGCACCATTCATCCGCGAGTGATTTCTACACGAAATTGGGCTCTGGCCATGGCCAGAGATGACTCCCATGGCTGAATCAGAACCCATGAACCCGAAAATGAATCATATTAAGATACGTTTTGCAGGGTGACCGGATAAAATCCCACTGCTAAAATAAATAAATGGTGAAATAGAGTCTACTTTATCATTAAATTAGCCCTTTCTGGAGACTCATTGTTATTGCATGGTTAATCCTGTTCACACTCATCACTCTTTAGGTTCAAGCCCGACTCCCGATCCCTACAATCTAGAGCAAACCTGGAATACCGCCCTGGTTGTAGCCCAGGCCGCAGAAGAGCGCAAGGCAGATGATATCTTGGTGTTGCAGGTCTCTGAGGTCTGTTATCTGGCTGATTACTTCATTGTGATGACGGGTTTCTCCAGCGTGCAAGTGCGGGCGATCTCCCAGGCGATCTATCATGCCGTTGAGGAAAAACTAAATCGGGTTCCGGTGAGTGTAGAAGGACAAAAAGAAGGAAGCTGGATATTAATCGATTATGGGGACGTGGTAGTTCATATCATGTTGCCGGAAGAGCGAGAGTTTTATAATCTAGAAGCGTTCTGGAACCATGCTGAACGGATGAATTGGTCAGTTGCCTAGTTTCTCAGGTCAGCAAATGTTGCTTCTATATTTATGTCTGATGTTCTGGCCAGTATTTTAATTGTAGACGACCAGCTCGATAATCTCCGCGTCTTATCGAAGTTGCTGAGTCACCAGGGCTACGATGTTCGGGCTGCCCGCAGCGGCAAAATAGCCCTTGAGACGACAAAGCTAGATCCTCCGGATCTGATTCTACTAGACATCAAGTTGCCTGATATGAGCGGCTACGAAGTGTGTCGGCAGCTCCAGGCTATTCAAGAGATTCAGGACATTCCTGTGATTTTCATCAGTGCCTTAGAAGAGACCCTTGATAAGGTACAGGCTTTCCAGACAGGGGGCAGTGACTACATCACAAAGCCTTTTGAGCTCGATGAGGTGATGGCCCGGATTCGCAATCAATTGACGATTCAGCAACAACACCATCAATTGATGCAGAAAAACCAGGCTCTACATCAGGAGATCCAGGAGCGTCAGCGGGCCCAAGAAGAAACTCAGTTAATGCTGCGGATGATTCAAGCAGTGGGGGAAGCTTGGGACTTTGAAACTGCCCTACAAATTACCCTTCAGGAAGCCTGTCAAACCTTGGGATGGAGCTATGGAGAAGCCTGGATACCCCAGGGCAATCAGATGGAGCTCAAGGTCAGCCAGATAGTCACCTCAACCCCCAAACTTGAGGCATTTGCCAGTCAAAGTGCCAGCCTGAGTTTGACCCGGAACACTGGGCTGGTGGGGCGGGTTTGGCTGTCTCGAGAAATGGAATGGGTTGGGGATCTGCTCCAAGTTACACCGGTCTCTTTTCTGCGAACCGTCGATGCCCTCAACACAGGATTCCGCTCCGTGCTAGCCTTGCCAATTTTGCAGGGAAACCTGGTGCTGGCAGTTCTGGTATTTTATCGGGAAACCACTTTAGAGCCTGACCTCCACTTGAGGCAATTGATTCGGGCGATCGCCGTACAACTGAGCTCCCTGATGCAGCAAAAAAAAGCCGAAGAAGGGCTGCGCAGTGCCTATCTGGAATTGGAGCGGGCGGCTAAGATTGATAGTCTCACCCAGATTGCCAATCGTCGGTATTTTGATGAGTGCCTGAGAAACGAGTGGACTCGTCTGGCTCGAGAGCAGCAACCCCTCTCTATAATTCTGTGTGATGTTGACTGTTTCAAAGCCTATAATGATCGTTATGGCCACCAGGAAGGAGATCAGTGCCTGCGACAGGTGGCAAAAGTAATTAATCAGTCTGCTAAACGCCCGGCGGATTTGGTGGCTCGCTATGGAGGAGAGGAGTTTGCCGTAATCCTGCCGAATACTCCTTTGGAGGGGGCAATGCATCTGGCGGAACGAGTTCGTTTAGGGATTAATGATCTGCGGATTGACCATGAGGAATCTATCGTTAGCCCCTATGTGACCTTGAGTTTGGGAGTGTCTACGGTGATTCCTCATCGTGAGTTGTCTCCCCTGACTTTAGTGCGAATGGCGGATGAAGCGTTATATCAGGCCAAGAATCAGGGTCGCGATCGCGCTATTACCAAGATTCTTTAGGTCTAATCTTTTTGACTTTATCTTATGAAGGTCTGGACTTAAGGCAATGGCCTAGGTCAGGCTGCGCTTTAATCTATCGTTAATTCATTCCGCCAATCCTGCGGAAGTTGTCAATGAATTAGGGTTATCGATCTTATATAGCAATCGCCACATAACATAGAGACATAATCAAGAGAACCTCTAAACAAAATTGAGCGTTGTTGGTCATGGCTCAAGAGCCGCATTCGCAAGAAATTGGATGAGTTTGATACTTTGCAAGAAGCTATGAAACCTGTCCTCAACGCAGCGTCCTGACCTTAGGCGACGATTACTATACAGCGTTTCCAACGCTGCTGGAGTACAGAGAGGTGGCGGCGCAGTGCGCCGCCACCTCTCAAATCTGTACCTCACGTGATTAGAAATCGCTATAAGTATCTTTACAAAAGAGTTTTGGTAGTTCTGATAAGATCAGCTCAAGCTAATAGAGTAGGCTTACAAGTTGGGAACTAAGAGTTTTTGAGTTGTCGTCATGCATTCTTGATAAAGCTTTAAACCACTTTTAACTTACCTTTAAATCACCTTATGAAAGTTGGGATCTTAGCGGGTGGGTTGGGCACTCGTCTGTCTGAGGAAACAATTGAGAAGCCAAAGCCCATGGTGGAAATTGGGGGGAGGCCGATTCTCTGGCATATCATGCAACACTATGCCCATTACGGCTTTGGGAATTTTGCGATCGCCCTAGGATACAAAGCCGAAGTGATCAAAAAATACATGGTGGATTATTGCTCGCTCAATAGCAACCTGACGGTCAATTTAAAAACCGGAGTGGTTAGGATGGATGGCGGCAAAAGACCCGATTGGACTGTGGAACTGATTGATACCGGACTTCATACCAATACGGGAGGACGGATCAAGCGGCTGATTCCTTACATGGGCAATGAGACTTTTATGTTGACTTGGGGAGATGGGGTTTCAGACTTGAATTTGCATGAATTGTTAGCCTTTCACAAATCCCATGGTAAGTTGGCGACTTTGACGGCGGTGCGACCTCCGGCCCGATTTGGCCATCTAGATCTGGAGGGAGATCAGATCAAGGAATTTTCAGAAAAGCCTCAAACCCGTGAAGGCTGGATTAATGGGGCATTTTTTGTCCTGGAACCCGAGGTGGTCGAGTATATTGAAGGAGATGACACCCAATGGGAGAAAGCTCCCCTGGAAAATCTAGCCAAGGATGGCCAACTGATGGCCTACAAGTATTCGGGGTTCTGGCAGTGCATGGACACATTGCGGGACAAGCGTCGTTTAGAAAGTCTGTGGGAAAGTGGAGATGCCCCTTGGAAAATTTGGGAGGATTAAACGATGCGAGTCTTACTGACGGGTCACAAGGGTTATATCGGTACGGTTTTAACACCGATGTTACGGGCCCAGGGTCATGAAGTAGTGGGATTGGATAGCGATCTCTATGAACAGAGTACGTTTTGTGCTGGTATTCAGCCGATTCCAGAACTGAAGAAAGATGTTCGGGATGTTGAAGTGGCTGATGTCCGGGGGTTTGATGCTCTGTTGCATCTGGCGGGACTGTCTAATGATCCGTTAGGCAATTTGAACCCGGATTTGACCTATGAAATCAACCATCTGGCCTCGGTTCATCTGGCTCAGCTAGCCAAGGAAGCGGGGGTTCCCCGGTATATTTTTTCCTCTTCCTGTAGTAACTACGGGGCAGCGGGTAGTGATTGGTTAACCGAAGCATCCGCCTTCAACCCGGTAACCCCTTACGGCAAGTCCAAGGTTCTGGTGGAGCGGGATGTGGCCCTGCTGGCCGATGATGACTTTAGCCCGACCTTTCTGCGAAATTCTACGGCTTACGGAGTTTCGCCCCGCCTGCGGTTTGATCTGGTGCTGAATAACCTGGTGGCCTGGGCCTTTACCACCGGGAAGGTTTATATCAAAAGTGATGGCACTCCCTGGCGACCGATTGTCCATATTGAAGATATTTCCCGAGCGTTTCTGGCGGTGTTGCACGCCCCGCGAGAATTAATTCACAATGAAGCGTTTAATGTAGGCCGCAATGAAGACAACTATCAAATTCGGGAATTGGCGGACATTGTCAAACAGGTTGTAACCAATTGCGAAGTCGAATATGCTCCGGATGGTGGCCCCGACAAACGCTGTTACCGGGCGGATTGCAGCAAAATTCTGCGGGTGCTGCCGGAGTTCGATCCCCAGTGGAATGCTCGCAAGGGGGCCGAGGAACTCCATGCCGCTTATCAGAAGATTGGCCTGACTTTAGATGAATTTGAAGGGCCTCGATACAAGCGGATTGCCCATATTCAGAGGCTTTTAGATGAGCAAAAGCTAGATAGGAATTTACGGTGGACTACATCTGTTTCGGCCCTGGCTTAATCGTGTTCTGAAGGGCTGCTGGTTTTTGCTGATCATTTCTGTAAATCTCTAATCCATCAAAATAACCCCTGGGAGTTAATCTAACCATGCCAAACTCAATGCCGCCCTGTCGTTCCTGCGGTTCTGAGCACCTGGAACTGTTGATTTCATTTGGCTATACTCCGCTGGCGGATGGTCTCCTGACCCAGGATCAACTGGATCAACCAGAGCATACTGCCCCCCTCGATCTGGCTTTTTGTCCCGATTGTAGTCTGGTACAGATTACTGTCAGTGTGCCGCCAGACATTCTATTTGGTCAGGACTATCCCTATTTTTCCTCGGTTTCTGCGTCCCTGCTCAAACATTTTGGGGACAGTGCCAGGGCGATTATCACCCAGCGCAACCTGGGCAGGGATAGCCTAGTGATTGAAGCGGCGAGCAACGATGGTTATCTGCTGAAAAACTTTGTGGCGGCAGGAATTCCAGTATTGGGAATTGACCCGGCAGCGGGGCCGGTAAAAACCGCCCAGGAAGCTGGGATTCCCACCTTGCATACCTTCTTTACCCAGGATTTGGCAAAAAAATTGCAATCTGAAGGTCAGCAAGCCGATGTCTTTCTGGCGAACAATGTGCTGGCCCATGTCCCGGACTTGAATGGATTTGTCGCGGGGATTCATCGACTCCTGAAAACAACAGGGGTTGCGGTAATTGAAGTCCCCTATGGGGTGGATCTGGTAGATCACTGCGAATTTGATACGATCTACCATCAACATCTGTGTTATTTCTCCGTCACGGCCCTAGATCGACTCTTTCGGCGGCATTCCCTGTACTTGAACGATATTCAAAGGACGGCCATTCATGGCGGTTCCCTGCGGTTGTTTGTCGAATCTGGGAAAGCCGTTCAGGAGTCTGTGAAAGGGTTGCTGCACCAGGAAGCCGAACTCGGGGTGGATCGGATTGACTACTATCAGGATTTTGCTGAACGAGTGGAAACCCTTCGAGGGGGGTTGCTGGAGATTCTCTGGGACCTGAAGCGTCAGGGAAAACGGGTAGTCGGCTACGGGGCAGCGGCCAAAGCGACCACTCTGTTAAGTTACATGGGAATTAATAAAACCCACCTGGATTACATCGTTGATTTGAATCCATTCAAACAGGGGCGATTCATGGGGATTAACCATTTACCAATTTTTTCGCCGACTAAACTGCTGGAAGACAAACCCGATTATGTATTGATTCTGGCCTGGAATTTTGCTGAAGAAATCATCCAACAACAGCAGGCTTACCATCAACAAGGGGGCCGTTTTATCGTACCAATTCCCCAGCCCAAAATAGTTTAAATGGCTTACCTGGAGCAGGCTAAAGCTTTTATCCAAACCTTCATCAAACGTTCGATTATATTACTACATTTCTGACACGGCTAGAATACCAGAATTAGTAGCGCACCAACTCCCAAATCCATGCCTTACGGATGGAAAAGCGCTCTATCGCGATCGCCATACCTGAACTAACTTCAAAGGGATTAATTATGCCTGAGATTGCTAAGACTCAAACCAATAGCCTCCAGCCCAATCTCCATGCTGATAAAATTTGCCCCAATTGTGGTCATGTTGGTCTGTTGATTTTCTATGAAGTACGGAACGTTCCGGTTCACAGTTGTCTGATGCTTTCTACCCCAGAGGAAGCCCTGAATTTCCCCTGTGGAGATGTGGTTTTGGGATTTTGTGAGCAGTGTGGTTTTATCACCAATACGGAATTTGATCCGAAATGGTCAGCCTACGCCCCCAACTACGAGGATCAACAAAGTTTTTCTCCCACTTTTAATAAATTTGCCATCAAACTGGCGACTCAACTGATCGAAAAATACGATCTTCACCATAAAAATGTGGTGGAAATTGGCTGTAGTAAAGGGGATTTTCTGCTGCTTTTATGTGAGCTGGGGCAGAATCAAGGAGTCGGGATTGACCCCAGCGTCGTGCCAGGACGGGTGGAGAGTGAAGCCGCCGATCGGGTGCAATTTATTCAAGATTACTACTCTGAAAGCCATGCCCAATTTGTTGGAGATTTCATCTGTTGTCGTCACACCCTAGAACATATTCAACCCACCTTTGAATTTATCCAAACGGTGCGGGCTTCCATTGGCGATCGCCCGAATATTCCAGTTTTCTTTGAGATTCCTGACACCATTCGGGTGCTTCAGGATCAGGCATTTGAAGATATTTATTATGAGCATTGTTCCTACTTTACCCCTGGAACCCTGGCGCGACTTTTTCGTTCCTGTAAGTTTGAGGTGACTGAGCTTTATCTCGACTATGGCGATCAATATTTGATGATTGAAGCCTTACCTGAAGCGGGGGTGGCTGAGACGATTCACTCTACCGAAGAAACGGTGGAACAGGTTGGTGAATTAGTCCGACATTTCTCCGCTCGAATTCAGGGCAAACTCAACCATTGGAAGCAATATTTAAAGACTGCAAAAGCCCAGGGAAAGCGAGTGGTTGTTTGGGGTTCTGGCTCTAAATGTGTGGCCTTTCTGACAACGCTAGACACGATAGAGACAATTGAATATGTTGTTGATATTAATCCCCATCGCCATGGCAGATTTATTCCCGGGGTGGGCAAGCAAATTATGGCTCCAGAATTTCTCCGGAGCTATCAGCCCGATCAGGTAATTGTGATGAATCCAATTTATCAACCAGAAATTCAGAAGATGTTGACCGCAATGGGAGTTGAAACGGAAGTGATTTCCCTGTGATTTCTCTCTGATTTGCCTGTTCCTAGGACATGTCCTGCTCAACTTGATTCAAAATTGACCAAGTACGGAGCACTTCCGCCACAGTCCAGGCTTGGGCGGGGCAACCCCGGGGGGTCATCGGCACATCACCATCAAAAATCTCGCTGAGACTGCCCACACCATGGGCGTTTAGATGGTGAGCCATCGGCATCAGAAAGCTGCGGGCCTCATGGGGCTTTTGATACACCCGCAAATGGGCCAGTACAAATGGCCCGATCAGCCATCCCCAAACTGTTCCCTGGTGATAGGCTCCATCCCGTTGCCGCAGATCTCCACCATAGATTCCCTTATAAGCCGGATGGTTCGGCGACAGGCTCCGGAGTCCATGGGAGGTTAGCAATTCTCGCCCACAAACTTCCATCACCCGATATTGTTGCTCTGGGTTCAACAGGGGGGCATAGGGTCGTCCTTGAAAGGGCGGTAGAGAAATGGCGAAGAGTTGATTCGGACGCAGGGCCGAATCATTACCACTGGGGGAGTCCAGTACGTCATCACAGTAGCCATTGGCCTCGTTCCAGAAGCGCCCGAATCCTTGGGCTGTTTTTTCTGCAAGTTCCTGATATTCTGTCGCTGGAAATCCCAAATCCTGGGCAAATTGGGCCATAATTTGCAGGCTATGATACCACAGGGCATTGACTTCAATCGGCTTTCCCTGGCGAGGAGTGACCACCCAATTGCCCACTTTGGCATCCATCCAGGTCAGTTGAATTCCAGATTCCCCACCGGAAATCAAACCGTCTTCGGGATCGAGATGGATATTGTAGCGAGTGCCCCGCCGATGCCAGTCAATAATTTCAGCCAGGACTGGAAATAGTTCCTGCAACAGGGCAAAATCCCCAGTCACCTGAACATAGGCCCGAATCGCCTCAAAGTACCACAGGGTAGCGTCAATCGTATTGTAATCCGGGATATCCCCGGCATCAGGAAAACGATTGGGCAGCATCCCCTGATCCACATACTCGGCAAAGGTGCGTAAAATTGAACGGGCCACCTCAAATTGACCAGTACAGAGGGTCAACCCCGGTAGACTAATCATCGTATCCCGGCCCCAATCCCCAAACCAAGGATATCCAGCAATAATGGTTTTGCCATCAGGGTGGCTGACGGTGGGGCGATCGACAATAAACTGATTAGCCGCCAGAATCAACTGTTGAATCCATCCAGGAGTTTGGGTCTGATTCAGGGGAGCCTGGTGCAACAACTGGGATTCATGGGCTCGATAACTGACTAAAGCCGCGTCTCCATCTTGGTCTTGTTGAGGAGCGGTGCTGGCAATCAAGGTGAGCGATCGCCCCGGTTCCAGTCTGGCTTCAAAGGTGACCCCATGGAGATGATCTTCAGAATCATCCAATCCCCGATAGCGTTCGGTGGCCAGATCAAAGCCATAGTGCCAGCGATAGGTGGGTAGGGATAGATTAACCGCCGCTCCCTGACTCAACAGGTAAAGGGGGGTTGCCTCTGGAAATACTTTAATACAGGCTCCCCCCTCCATCAGTTCAACTTCCGTTGGCCAATCTCGACCATAGGTATTGTGGTGATAGTCCCGGTAATTGACCAAGGCTTTGATGCTCAGATCCATCGGTTGTGTTGCCCGCTGCAGGTGATACTGGATGTAGGTTGTGTTTTCTCCCTGTTTCATCCAGATCCGCTTCTCCAGGATGGCATCGGCACAGGCAAAACGCCAAGTGGGAATCGTGCCCTCCAGGCCAAATTCCTCTAGATGTTTAAACCCTTCCGGAGTAACTTTGCCATCAACCCAGCGATTCGTGTAAATTGGAAAGTACTGCCGGTTATACCGGACTGCTGTATCCAGCTTCACCAGGGTCAGGGTGCGACCCAGGGGCGGTTCCAGGGCTGCTACTAAAAGGCCGTGATAGCGCCGTTCTAGAATTTCTGCAACGGTACCCGCTGCGTATCCGCCAATCCCATTCGTGACAAGCCATTCTAAAGCCTCAGATGAACTGAGATTAGAGCAAATTGCTCGTCCAAAATTCAGCATATCGGTTCCTCAGGGTGATTTATTAATCGATACAGCTAGAACTCTGCTATGGAACCTAGTCTAATGGAGTTATCGGCACTCTTGCAAAAGCTTCCCAAAAGTTTCTTAAACTATTCACCAGGTTTTCATAGAATATTCACCAGGTTTTCACCAGGTTTTCACATCACTTAAAAGAAGAAGGCTAAAAGAAGAAGGCTTTTCTAGTTTCCCCGCCCAACTTCTAACCTTAACTTCTAACTTTGAACTTCTACCTCAATTTCTGATCTTAATTCCTGATCCCAATTCCTGACTCCAGCCCAACCTAAAGATGATCAATGCGATAGTATGCAGTTTTCTCTAAATTGTCAAGAAATTGCTATAGTGGATTAGCCTGTAAATTCATACTGCGTTTGATTCTGGCTTAGAATAATTGCACAATTAAATTTCGCAATTAAAAGTTTCTTGAGGCAGCTTGTCACGGGCCAATTATTAAAATCAGGTTTAAGCTGATTTATTTTATTCAAAAAAACCAGGAAATCTACTAGAAATTGAGCTTAAAACCCGCTAAATTTAGTTCAACCCATTGGACACAATGTTGACAAATTCAAGATCTCTCCAAATTCCTATTCTTCTGGGAGCAGCATTAGGAGTATTAGTGATCAATACAGCAGTCGCACTGGTGAGTTTGCTGCCCTTGTATGAAAAAATTAAAGTTCAGGAAGAATATAAGCTTACCGATTCAGGCAGCTCCAGGGCTGTCTTATTAGATCAAGAACTCGACAAACTCGACCAAAAAAGCAACCTGATAACCCATCAAATTTTTTCTCAGAAATCCCTTAAGAGAGTACCTTTAAATGTCATCCGCGATCAATCTCAAAAATTTTTAGACGATAGCTTACTGGGAATTACTTATCTAGATTCACAGGGTCGTCCGCAACTTATAGTAGGTCTGCAGGTACCTGAAAAGTCCCTACAATTTGCCCAAAGTGGAATTCGAAATCAATATGAACTGAGCTTTATGACTCAGCCCGATAACTTCAATCGGGAACTTTACTGGATAGAGGTCAATTCAATTCCAGAGGATGAATCGGGAAACCTGGTGTTGTTTCTGTTTAAGGTTTCTCCAGCCATTCAGGACTCCATCAGTTGCACCGATTTTTCAGCCGCTTGTCAAACTATTCTCGGAAGCTCTCATAACGATCAAAAATTCCTGACCATTCATCATCCAAATTTTCCTGCTCCAGACGCAGAATTAACCAATCAATTGCTCCAGGATGATGCAATTAATCTCGCCCGGGAAAGGACGTTGGAATCAAAAATCGGGACAATCTGGTGTAAAGACTGTAACTTCTTTTTGACCTACAGCCCAGTTCCAGAAATCGGGGGTGGGTTAATTTTTGCGATCCCTAGAGCTGATCTCTATCGATCAATTTACCGGCAACTATTCAAAGTCTCAAGTCTCGTTTTCGCTGTGATTATGCTGGGAACTGGAGCCGTAATTTTGGCTCTACATCCGTTCCTAAATCGAATGCACAAGGAAATTGTTAAGCGTAGAAAAATAGAATCAGATCTACAGCAAGAGCGGGACTTCACCCAAAATTTATTTGATGCTAATCCGGCATTTTTGATTGTGTTAGATACCCATGGCATGATTAAGCTGGTGAATCATGCCATGCTTAATGCCACTGGTTGTTCACTGGATGAAGTTTTAGGGAAAGACTATCTTAGAACCTTCATTTCTCGGAGTCCTGAAGACAATTTACCCTGGGTTTTTCGATTGAAGCTTGGCCAGCAAAAGTTAGTTCAAACGGAAGAAAAAATCCTGACCCAGGATGGTCAAGAGATCATGGTAGAGTGGCATGGGCAAGCGGTGTTAAATTCGAATACTCAAAAGTGTGAATACTTTTTAGGGGCTGGATTGGATATCACGGAGCGCAAACGCACGGAAGAAGAGTTCCAACTCCTCCAGAGAATCACAAAAGCGGTCAGTGTTGCCCCTGACTTTGATGCAGCTTTAGAAGTGGCATTGCGACTGATCTGTGAAACAACAGGCTGGGAATTTGGTGAAGCCTGGATTCCCAACCCGGAGCAAGATCATCTGGATTATAGCTCCGTCGGCTATTGCAAAACCGATCAGTTTCAGCAGTTCAGGCAACTAAGCTATCCATTTAATTTTGAATTAAATCAAGGGTTGCCAGGGCGCATCTGGTTCACTCAAAGACCCCAATGGATAGCCGATATCGCCCATGAACCTGAGGCATTATTCCCCCGTCGTTCCCTCTGTCTGGAGTATCAATTGAAGGCTGGGTTTGGAGTACCGGTTCTGGCAGAGGGTCAGGTTTTAGCTATTTTAACCTGCTTTATTTCCGTGGTCAGTCCTGAAGATAAACGACTGGTTGAACTTATTTCCTCTATTTCCGCCCAACTCGGAACTGTATTTCAACGCAAGCAAGCCGAAACAAAATATCGCAGTATTTTTGAGAATGCTTTAGAAGGTCTATTTCAATCTAGTTTAGAGGGTCGATATCTCAGCGCCAATCCAGCCCTAGCTGAGATTTTAGGCTATTCCTCGGCAGAGTCCCTGGTTCGTCGCCAGGCCAATATGAAAGAGATTTATTACGACCTAGAGGACTACAATCGTTTCCTGAAAATTCTTCAACAAAAGGGAGAAATTTCCAACTTTGAGGCCCAGGTCTATCGTCAGGATGGCCGTCTGATCTGGGTCTTACAAAATATCAGGGCAATTTATGATCATCGCACCCAACGAATTCTCTACTATGAGGGTTCAATGGTGAACATTACAAACCTCAAACAAACTGAAGAAAAACTGCGATACAGCGCTTCCCATGATGCCTTAACGGGCCTATGGAATCGTTCATTTTTTATGGAGCGGCTCAAGCGGGCCATTGGAAAAGTTCAGAAGCAAAATGACTATCATTTTGCGGTTTTATTTTTAGATTTAGATGGATTCAAGGTGATTAATGATAGTTTAGGCCATGGCATTGGCGATCAATTATTGATTGAAATTGGTCAACGGCTACGTCAATGTATTCGTTCAGATGATACTCTGGCCCGTCTCGGCGGCGATGAATTCACGATCCTACTCGAAAGTGGGGATAATAATGTCGAAGAGGTCAAAGAGATTGCGGAACGGGTACAGATGTCCCTGCGACGACCCTTCGACTTACAGGGGCATCAGGTATTTACGGGGGCCAGTATCGGGATTGTGCAAAGTTCCCTGGACTACCATCTCCCCCCTGAAATCCTCCGGGATGCCGATACTGCTATGTATCAGGCAAAACATCAGGGCAAAGGCTGTTCTGTGGTGTTTGATGCAGCCATGCGAACCGATGCCCAACGGCGATTGCAGCTTCAGACAGATTTGCGTTGGGCCCTGGAACGGCATGAATTTCGCCTGCATTACCAGCCGATCCTGGAACTGAAAACGGAGGTTATCGTCGGCTTTGAGGCGTTGCTTCGTTGGAATCATCCCCAGGAGGGGTTCATTTCCCCAGGGGAATTTATCCCCATAGCCGAAGAATCAGGACTAGTGATTGAAATTGGGGAGTGGGTGTTACTAAAGGCGTGCCAGCAACTCAAAGCCTGGCAGCAAAAGTATCCCCACCACAGCTCTCTAACCATGAGTGTGAATTTATCCAGTCAGCAGTTTACAGCGGATCTGAGCGATCGCATTGGTCGGATCCTGGCGGAGACTCAGGTCAACGGTCGGGATTTGAAGCTAGAGATTACGGAAACGGCGATCATGTCCGATCCAAAAGCTGCCGTGGCGACCTTGAGAGCGCTGAAGCAGCGAGAAGTTGTGATCTGTATTGATGACTTTGGTACCGGATATTGCTCCCTGGGATATCTCCATCAATTTCCTGTGGATGTCTTGAAGATTGATCATTCCTTTGTCAGTCAGTTGTTTGTTTCCTCGGATCACCAGGAAATTGTTCGGGTGATTGTAGCATTGACCCAGAGCTTGAACATTCAGGCGATCGCCGAGGGGATTGAAACCTCTGATCAACTCCAGCACCTGCGATCCCTCAGTTGTCAGTTTGGTCAGGGATACTTTTTTCAAAAGCCTTAAGTCCTGAAGAGGCTGAGATGTGGCTTCAGTAGAAAGTAATAGTCATTGGACTTGAATTCGGGCCAGCGCCGTATTTTGGTAATAGTACAGCAGAATTTGTTGATAGTTGTATCTATTTTGAGCCAGACCATGGGCTCCCCACTGACTCAAGCCGACCCCATGGCCAAAGCCGCGCCCCTCTACAATGAAGTTGGCGGAACCTGATTTGCGAGTCACCCGGAATCGAGTGCTTCTCAGTCCTAGGGCTCGGGCGATCGCATCCCCCTCCATAACTCGACTGCCCCCACTGCCCAAGACTTTCATTGATATGATGCTGCCGTAGGGAGAAGCCTTTTCAGGGGTCATTCCCGTCACCTGACCCACTCCTGAAATTCGCTGGCTCAGATCCCCTTGGGAAAAAGTTTTAGTCCAGGCAAATACCGGAGACTTTTGATCGTAATCCGGTACCCCTTTGAGGTAAGGCAGCGGATTGCCCCAAACATCCTCAGAATTCTCTGTATGGCCCCCAGAGGATGAATGGAAGACTGCTAAAATTACCTGACCGCCATGGGTCAAAACCTGGCCTGCCGTGGCATTGACTGCGGTTTGGGTTCCTGGAGATTCCTTTGATACCCCTTGATAAACCTGCCAGCTCTGGTCGTCCCCCAGATCATAGATGCCCTTGCTGCGCTGGCGTTTGTAGAGGGCATAACTCCGAGCGGCAACGGCTTGGGCTTTTAGAGCTTCCTGGGGCCAATCACCATTCATCTCTGACCCTAGAACACTATAGAGATATTGCTCCAGGTCAACGTAATTGATCGCCGTCAACCCCTGACTTCCAGGAACCAGTAACGCTTTCCCGCGATACCAATTGTTCCCAATCCAGACAAACCCGTTGCTGGATGGTTCAATCCAGAGTTGATGCACCTGATGCTGATTAAAACCAGCTTTGCCATTTTTGAGCTGGATCGTGCTGCCACCATTAGCCGGGATTTGCCCCAGGGTTCGGCCTTGTCCATCCCGCACCACCGCCCCAGTGGAGCTGCCAACTTTAACCTGGCTGGCGTTATCGGCAACGGCAATTCTCAACAGTAGGGAAGCCTGGGCTGGGGCTGCCATGATCAGCCAACTCAGCAAGATTGTCCAGCCAGGGGATTTAATCCATCTCAGGGAGAATTTGAACAGACCAGACTGAAAGATCAAAGAACTTAAAATCATAGAAGCACTTCTGCTGTGTATCGATTTCATACCGATGATGAACTAGTGGAGAATGCACCCCTTGTTTCAATCGTTAGATTCAGATGGTTTAGAGTCAAGGCTGCCATCGCGCTTTTCAATCCTGTGAGCTGCTGAGGAAATCCTTCAGGATTGCAGGGCAAGTAAAGTGGAGCAGCCACCTCAGGGTTTTTCAGCTGGGCAAACGCCGACACCATAAACCTTGATTTGATTTGACAGATGCTCCTGAGCTTGAAAAACCTTAGACTAGTAGATAGGGTACTATCTAAGTAGTATCTACAACATCATAATATTATCTCAATTAATATCTCAGTATTAGTTTGTATCATGGATTTATAGCGTTTCCAACGCTGCTGGAGTACGAGAGGTGGCGGCGCGGTGCGTCGCCACTCTCAAATCTGTACTTCACGGGATTAGAAATCGCTACATACTATATTTTGTTTGGTAGAACTTTATTTAGTAGAACTTTGTTTGGTAGAACTTCATCTAGCAGTATCGCAGGAGCTTAAGATTTGCAAGTCACGTTTTTAGGTACAAGTTCTGGGGTGCCGACGCGATCGCGCAATGTTTCGAGTATTGCATTGCGGCTGCCCCAGCGGGCTGAGTTATGGTTATTTGATTGTGGGGAAGGCACGCAACATCAGTTCCTGCGCAGCGATTTGAAAGTCAGCCAACTGACGCGGATTTTTGTCACCCACATGCATGGTGATCATATTTTTGGGTTGCTGGGGTTACTGGCCAGTTGTAGCTTGGCTGGCAATGTCAAGCGGATTGATCTCTACGGGCCACCGGGCTTAGAGGACTATCTGCAAGCCTGTTTGCGCTATTCTCAAACTCACCTGTCCTATCCGATTAAATTCCATAAAAGTCATCCCGGCGTACTCTACGAAAATAATGATTACATCGTCAGTTGTGGTAACTTGAAGCATCGGGTTCCGGCCTTTGGCTATCGGATCGCGGAAAAGGATCAACCTGGACGATTCGATGTCAAACGGGCTGAAGCGTTAGGAATTCCGCCGGGGCCAGTCTATGGCAGACTGAAACAGGGGGAAGTCATCACCCTTCCTGATGGTCGCCGGATTGACGGTAAAAATCTCTGCGGGGAAACCCAAACCGGGCGGACGTTCGTTTACTGCACCGATACGGTTTTTTGCGAAGAGGCGATCGCCCTGGCAGCGGGAGCGGATGTGTTAGTCCATGAAGCCACGTTTGCCCATAAAGATGCTGATCTGGCCTTTCAGCGGCTCCATTCAACTTCTACTATGGCAGCCCAAGTGGCCCTAGAGGCCGGAGTGAAAAAGCTATTGATGACCCACTTTAGCCCCCGCTATGCCCCAGGAAATCCGATTGTTTTAGATGATTTGTTGCAGGAAGCCCGGGCGATTTTCCCCAATACTGATATGGCCTATGATTTTTTCTCTTACAGCATTCCCCGGCAGTCTGAAGCGGTTTTAGTGGGTCAGGCCAGTTGAGATGATTGAGTAGAGAGATGAGAATAGCATCGGCGGATTTCCCAATCTACACTACCCCGAGGAATCTTGATGGTATGAACATTCATTCAGTCTGATGTTCAGACATCCCCCATGGGCGATTTCTGGGGTCATTTTGCAGAAATCTAGTCAGATCTCTAACGGCTCCGGTATGGGACGTTTCCTCTGGACTTATTTTGATTAATTCTCCTTCTACGTAGTTGAATGTCGCGATGATCAAAGATGCTAGCGTTAACAACCCAGTGGCAAAGATCGATTTGCCAGATTAATCTTTTGCTGTCGTCATCAGGTTTCTCCTGGAGATGCGCCCGTTCTAGCTACCGATAAATTTATAAGATGAATTCACAGTCCGTAATCCTGGTTTATATAGTGTTGTACAATAATGGATCTTGCAGGCAATCATAACCAGAGTATAGAATTCTTTGCCGCCTGACACCATTCGGTATCAGCTTTTACTTACAGCGCTTCTCATCCTACTGGAGCACCGTGCCATCACCTCCCTCCATTACTCCAAGAGCATCAACAATGCTGTATAAATTCGCATAAACTTTTGTGAATACAAATCCGAGTTTACTCCCTGCTATTATTAACTGTGGGGGAAGTTGTAATTTAAACTACTTTTGGAGCTAATTGCTCTAACCATGGCTTCTACAACAGATGCTTATACCCTTCAGATTCCAAAATTGCGGATTTTGATTGTAGAAGATGATCCGGTGATGCGTTTGGGTCTGGAGCATCTTTTGAGGGATTATTCTAATCTGGAGATTGTCGGTCAAGCAGAGGATGGCTATTCTGCAATCGAAGCAGCACTTCAGCTTCAACCTGACCTGGTTATCGTAGATATCGGCTTGCCAGAACTTGATGGTATCGCCGCCACCCAACAAATTAAAGCCAGAGTTCCCTCAACCCGAGTCATGATTCTAACTTCACATAAGTCTGATCGGGAAATTGTCGCAGCCCTATCTAGTGGGGCAGATGGATATTGTGTCAAGGGCATAGGATTGGAGAAGTTGGTCATGGCAATTGTCTGTATTCAAGATGGAGCCGTTTATCTAGATCCCCAAGTCGCTCACTGCGTGATCCAAAACTTACAACCTACTGTCCAGAGTCAGGAGACCAATCCCCTAACAGAGCGAGAACTAGAAGTTCTCAAGCTGATTGTTGAAGGTTTCAGCAATCCAGAAATTGCAACAGTACTTTATGTCAGTTTGAGCACGGTAAAAGCTCATATTCGCAGCATCATGAATAAACTAGTTGTTAATGACCGGGTACAGGCGGCAGTCGTTGCCTTGCGTTCCGGCTGGATCTAGTTCTGGCTGGATAAAAGTTAGAAAGATCTCGGTTTGAGATGTTGATTGATATTTCAACATGGAGAACAAGGAATGGGCGATCGCAATTACTCTAACTGACATTACGCAGAACAATTGGTAAATATCGATCCTCAGCTTTAGATCATGAACACCCCAGAGGCAGCATCGCAATTGTGCCCCGCAATATTTTGATCGCCAACCGGATCACTGTTTGAGCTGCGGTAGCGGTTGGATGTTTGTTTGCTCCTGTCAAAACTTGAATTTGCTCCAGCGTGCTTGCTTTGTCAGTCGCTGAGAGTTCCAGACTGTTAACAACTGCTGCTTTTAGCTCTCTTAGACATTCCTGTAGCCCAGACTGATCAGGATCGGCAGACTCTACATCGACTTGACTACTCTCTTCAATAGCCTGAAGCAGCCGAATCCGGAGATCCGCTAGGTTAACATCAAGATTTTGCAGTGCAGTAGTCCTAAGAGAGAGTAGGTGTTCAGCATCGATCCTCTAGATTGGATTGAGCGGGAGGGTAAACCAAAACGTTGAACCGTTCTGTGGACTGCTGATTACTCCAATTTTTCCCCCATGGGCTGTAATGATCTGCTCACAGATATATAACCCCATGCCCACCCCTGGCATATAACGGGCTTGAAATCCCCGACTATAGGGTTCAAACAATCTTTGACACAGTTCGGGAGCGATCCCTACCCCATTATCTTGAACGATGCAGAATAGCATTGGCACTTCGGCATGAATCAGTTGTTTTGTTTTTGCTGTTCTCCGATTTCTCCACAGCCTGACTTTTCTATCTGGCCTGGATTCCAGGACAGTGGCATCCAGGATCAATTCAATTCCATGGGGATTATGCTTCAGGACATTCCCGATCAGGTTACTCAAAACTCGCCAGACCTGACAGGCATCTGCATTCACCAGGGGCAGTTCATTAGTAATCTGATTCACCAGGCGAATCCGCTTTTTGACCAATCCATGCTGTAAATCAACTAATACAGAATCTACTACGGGCTTTAATTGCATCGGTTCACAGTGGAGGATAATCCCTTGAACCTCTGTTCGGTGAGCTTCCAGCAGGGAGTCAATTAACATGAGCTGGCGATCGCTCCCCTGCAGTAATCGATCTAAGGTGGAGCGTTCAACTTGAATTTCGTCCGTAGATTCATTGGTCGTTTGATTTAATAAACGTTTCAGTACCGTTGCAGTGCCGATGACCGGAGCCTTTAGATCGTGGGAAACTGAGTGAATCAACATCTGTAATTGACGATTGGCTACAAACTCTGACTGCTTCAAGCGTTCATATAAATAAACTGAAAGATTGCTCACAGAACAGACCCAGGCAATTTCAATCATTCTTCCAATTGAATACAGCGCATAGGTATCACTATCTCCAACCGTTATCAGTCCAATCAGGGGGTAGACAACAGCATAATAAGTAATTGGCAGAGCTTGAGAAATTAAATGCAATCGCCAATGGACTGGAATCAGCACTGCGATCGCCAGAAATATGAGAGTATCTGGAGCAATCGGAATGTCGAAGAACGTGCAAATAATCTGCTCAATAAGTTGATTCAGAGAACAGGCAAAGATCAGAAACAATCCTGCCGGATACCGTTGTCCCCAGGATGTTCTTTGGCCAATCAAACAAATGATTAGAACAGAAATAATAGCAATGTAAATTGTAAATGTTGCAGCTTGATATTTCTCTGCAATTGATGCATCTCCATGGAATTTCAGGAAATCCGCTTGTAGTTGTTCAAATTCAAATACAACATAGTAAATGGCATAAATTCCTGAAAGCGAAGTCCAGAAAAGTCCCAACCACAAACCCAGCCGTAATCGTTCCCGTAAGAACTGCCTACGCCAGATTAAATAGTCCGTTGATTCTAAATGGGGTTTGGGGTGAGTCAGGAATTGAATCTGACAACTGAGCCATTTCCAAGCTATTTGAATAAATTGCAACTTTGAGATGAAATTTGACCTCATCCAAAATACGATAGAAAAGTTACCAATATGGTTAGAAAGCGTTGACCAAGCCCTATTAATAACAACCCACAAACTCCAGGCATGACGATACAAAATCTGGCATAAGTTGTTTCCCACTCAATGCTTTCGCCCAGAAGTAAGCTGTAAAAAATAGCCATTAGCAGGGGGATTGACCCCAGGACAATACCCATTAAGCCCTGTTGTACAAGCCGAGTCAGGATTTGACTCTGAGTGATTTGACTCTGAGTGATTTGACTCTGAGTGATTTGACTTTGAGTGATTTGACTTTTCGGCTGCATAATCATAATTGAGTCCTCATGCAGAGTGTTGATACTGAAATTTCTTCCATCTGTCCGAGGTGATACCATAGATCAAAACCTCCCTGTCAAAGAGGGTTGTCTTACCCTCAAGTCGCTCTCCTAAACGTTCAGCCATTGCAAGTGAGTGAGTATTATCAGGATGAATTAGGCTGATCACCTGATCCCGATTCAGGTGATTAAAGGCATAATCGAGGGCAGCGATCGCCCCTTCAGTCCCATAGCCCTTTCCCCAATACGCAGCGCTCAACATCCAGCCCAATTCAAATCCAGGCCAGCCTTCACCATCAAGAAACCCGATTCTTCCGATCAAAACATTAGTGGTGTGCTCTGCCACCGCCCACATGCCATAGCCCCTCAGTTGCCAATGTCCAACCACAGCCGCCATACTCTGCCAGGCCATAAATCGTGATAACGGCTGACCATTCCCAAGGTAGCGTACAACATTTGAATCAGCAAACATTGCCGCATATTCTTCAAAGTCTTCTACATCGAACATTCATAGCATCAGGCGATCCGTTTCAATTGTGACCATAATTTCTCCTAAGACAAATCACATTTAATCCGATAGATGAGCGATATTTTCGGTTGAAATACTATCAGTGAAATTGAGAATTCAATGGGAGTTGATAGTGCAGACTTCTAGCCTACTAGGGCAAGAGACCTAATCTATACAGGGATTTTCAATCCCCTGAGGTACGGATTTGGCAGTGAGAAACCCTATGTTAACGGTTCAGATATGACTGCTATATCAATAAAACCCATTGAAGAAAGTCTGTGCCAGCAAGGGGGCATAGTCTAAACTGACACAGAAAATAGATAGAACACGAGGTTTAGATAATTCAAATATCCCGGAAAACCCAGGATAATACATTGTCCGATCGGTCATTCTTGAGGTCAGTTATAAATGTTCTCCGGGTTAGCCAGTTAACTGATTTAAACCATCAGGAACTCGCCTAAGCTAAGACCATCAGCAACCTCTGCTCTTCTTCCTAGAGGGTTGCATAACTTTAGATAGTTAGTTTTGAGGCAATACTAATGACTAGCACCAACCCCTTTTCCACCTTCGGTCGTGATTCTTTGAATTGGACTGGTTTGAATTCTCATGGTGATTTTCTGATAGAACCGTTGATGAATCAAAATCTGAGTCAGTCGGATGATTTCTCCCATAGCCAGCGAGAGATAGCAAACTCGGGAATAGAGATTCAGTTTGGCAGCAGTGGAGATGATATTTTGTATGGCTTGGATGGTGATGATTTGATTCTGGGTCTGGCAGGCAACGATAATCTTGCCGGAAATCAGGGGAACGATGCGTTACTCGGGGGACAGGAAAATGATTGGCTCAACGGTGGCGCAGACAATGACTGGCTCCTAGGCAATCAGGGCGCAGATCAGATCGTTGGGGGAGCACAAGACGATTATCTGTTTGGGGGACAGGGTCAAGATACCCTCAATGGTCAGTCTGGCAATGACTGCCTCTGGGGTGAAGTTGGTAACGATCAACTAAATGGGGGCACTGGACAGGACATTCTGAATGGGGATGACGGAGAAGATGTGTTAATTGATCCTGATGGCGGCGGTAGCCTGACGGGCGGGAGCGGTCATGATGAATTTCGGATTGGCAATGGTCGTTTGCCGGATACCCCTAAGATTACTATTTTTCCGCCAGTTCCCGACTTTAATATCACGGATTTTACTATCGGGGAGGACATTCTAACCTTGAACTTTGGGATAACATTCGATGACCTGATGTTCCTGGATACTGACCAAGGCACTATTATTAGCACCCCCGAACGGGAAGGTTTAGTTCTGCTGGAGGGGGTTAGTTCCCAAGACTTAACCGAAGCGAGTTTCCAGTTTGAAGATGCTGAACTCACGGCTGATTTTCAGGCTGCCCTGGATCAAGTTTTAGCTGAACGTAACTTTCCTGGTCTTTCAGCGTCAGTGATTATGTCCGATGGTACTGTTTGGGCTGGAACTCAAGGGGTTTCCGATCTGGAGAATCAAACACCACTCAAACCTGATGATCGATTTGTCATCGGCAGCGTTACCAAGCTATTCACGGCAACGGTTGTGATGCAGTTGGCGGAGGAAGGCACGCTCAATCTAGATGATCCAATGAATCAATGGATACCAGGGATCGCTGAACGCATTCCCAATGGGGATCAGATCACTGTGCGTCAACTTGTCAGTCATACCAGTGGTGTTCGTGATTATGATGACAGCGATTTGGGTAAGGCAATCGAGACCAATCCAGAACGGGCTCAGGAGGAATGGACACCAGAGGATTTCATTGAACTAATTTACGATAAAGAGCCAGCCAACAGTCCAGGACAGTTTGACTATAGCAACACTAACTATACGTTGCTCGGAGAAATTATTGAAGCAGCAACGGATTCAGACCTAGAAGCTCAATTTCAGACTCGAATTTTTGACCCGTTGGGACTGGAGAATACTTTCTATGCACTGCCTGAGGATATTCCAGGTGGATATGTCAAATCCTATTACGATGAAGATGGCGACGGTAATGCACCCCCAGAAGATATTCTCAGTCAAGTTCATCCCTCTCTCTCCTTTAAGAAAGCAGGGGGCGGCATGGTTTCGACCCCAACCGATTTAGCTCATTTTGCTCAAGCTTTATTTTCTGGGGAAGTTCTTGCTCCAGTTTCGTTGTTGGAAATGACGAGGGATCGCAACCCCTTGTTTGAGAATTTAGAATATGGATTAGGGGTAATTTATGAGCAGTCCCCCGAGTTTGGTCAACGGCAAGGACACAGCGGTGTTCAAACTCTCTTTGGTTGGCGAGCTGATCTGTACCATCTGCCTGACTTGAACCTTACCGTTGCGATCACGGCCAATGGCTATTCTGGGGATATGAACCCTCTGACTGATCCAGTTGATCATCTGCTGGATCAAATTATCTTAGCCGCCCTGTAATTTACCTGTAATTTACCTGTAATTTAAATGATGGGATGCCTCCCTGGAGATGACACACTTCCGCCGCGATCGCCAGTCCCAGGCCAAAACCCCCTCGGGGTCGAGCGGTACTGGTACGGTAAAAACGTTGGGTCACCTGCTCAATTTCCTCAGGTTGAATCCCCATACCCTGATCCCGCACCTGTAACGGTACGTAGTGATGCTGATCGTGTTGGATAGCAGGCAACACTTCTACATGGATCACCTGCTATCAGGGGCATACTTAATGGCATTGTCAATCAGGTTCAATACCGCCTGTCCCGTAAGTTCTGGATCAACCCAGACCGGAGGCAGATCAGGGGCCGTGAGCAATTCCAGATCCAGGTCAACATGACGGGCCGTCAATTCCAAACGGGAGAGGCATTCCTGGGCGATCGCCACCAGCGAAACAGTCTGAGGGTTAATTTGCAGTTGCCCCGCATCAGGCCGGGCCAGGAACAGCAGTTGTTCAACTAAACGGGCCAGATCATCGGTTTCGCGGCAAGCCCGTCGCAAGTACTGTTGAGCTTTTTCTCCGGTTACAATCCCATCTAAATGCGAGTATCAGCAAGGCGTTGATGCACTTTCCCAATCTTTTTTTGAAGCTTCAGCCGTTAGCTGACCCTTTTTGCTGATTCTTGAGCCTGCGTTGCAGCAATTTCAGCTTGCAGTGCAGTTCATCAAAAAAGCGGGGCCGCTTGACTTGTTCCCCGTCTGAAGTCGAGAGGAAATATTCAAGTCCGACATCAATTCCTACCGGATGACCCTAAGGCATCATAGCGGGAATATCAACATCGACCTGAAGGCTAAGCACGACAAAGTAACCTGATGCTTTGCGAACAATTCGGGCTTGCTTCACCGCAAACAGGTCGGGGATTTCCCACGACCATCGAACTTGCACCAGGCCCAGTTGAGGCAGCTTAATTCCTTCGCTAGTGATGCAGTTGTTGAGCATCTGAGGGAAAACAAACGACCTTGTCCTTCTAGGCTTTTTGAACCGTGGAAAACCCAAACGCTTCAATCACCATGATTCCCAAGCGCCATCCAGTTTTCTGAGAACCTACTGTAACCCCTGAGTTAACGGTCTTGGCCTGGATTAATCCCTTAGCCTGAACGGTGACCCTTCAAAGTCGGGATATAGCTTGAAGCGGAGGATTTTACCAGGTTTGTAATAGTGAACTTGCAGGAATCAGTTTGATGATCAGGTTGAAGGGCGATCGCCTACAAAAGAAGCTCCAGAAAGCGATAAAATTGCTAGAAATTGTTGGGGCAATTACCCCGGCGATTGTTACTGAGTTGGTTGCCATGACCTCAACTTCATTCCCCATTGCCCTTAGGCGCAGCACCTTTTGGGCCCTCTGCCTTACCTTATTTGTGATTTCCTACAATATCAGCGTGATGCCCCCGATCATGCCTTTGATTGTGCGAGATTTCGATTCGAGTATGGGCTATATCCAGATTGTGATTGTCTTGTTTTCCTTGGTAACGGCTTCCTTTGCCCCCACCTGCGAAAATCTTTGTCGTTTTTATGGTCGAGATCGGGTATTCCTGACGGGTTTGGCCTTTTATGGGATTGGGATTCTCTGGACGGCCCTGAGTCAGAATATTGGGGTATTGGTGATAAGCTTTTCATTTCTAACTGGATTGGCAGCAACTCCTTTGGTCAGCGCCCCTGGGCAATCATGGACTTGATTTATGATGGCCAAGAAGAAAAACGCACCAATCTAATTTTGATTTTGTTGTCTACCCTGGGGGGCCTGACGGGAGCCATTCTCGGGGGATTGATTGCCTCTAAGGTGGGCTGGCGGTGGGTGTTTATGCCGTCTCTATTGATTCTGGGGTTCATTGCCATTGGAGCCAGGAAGTTGCCGGCAATTGGGGTTGTTCGGCAAAAACCGATTGACTGGGTCGGTGGATTGCTGTCTCTGCTGGGGCTGGGATCGATTTTGATGGGGATCAGCCTGGGGGGAGAATATGGCTGGTGGTTTCCCAAGCAGGTCTTTTCCATCATGGGAATAGTGATTCCTCCCTTTGCTATTTCAATTGTGCCAACCTTAATTGCCGTGGGAACTGTTTGTTTGGGGCTGCTGATGTTCTGGCAACGACAACAGGCAAACGCAACCGGAGCCCCTTTGGTGCGAGTGGGGTTGCTGGGGCGACGCACGTTTATCATCGGTTTGACCGTCGCCATGTTGCATACCTTGATTACCACTGGGGTGCAATTCAATCTTTATCAATTCCTCCCCACTGTGCTACCTCTGAACCCTTTCCAGACCTCAATGGCAGTATTGCCCTACAACTTGACGATGATTGTGGTCTTAGTGGCCCTGTTTTTAGTGATCAAGATTGATGATCAAATTCCCCCCAAGTACAACATTTACATTGGGTTGTCCCTATTAATGACTGGACTGTGGTTATTGCGCCGGGCCATGAACATAGACATAACCGTGGCTCACCTGATTCCGGGTCTAGTGACGATGGGAATCGGGTCAGCGTTTTTTCTGGCCTATATTGGCCCCTTAACCTATTCGGCTACAACCCATCAGGAAAGACCAGAAGGAACCGGAATTTATAGCCCGATGCAACGGCTGGCGATTTCTCTGGGGCGAGGAATTTTGGGGACATTGTTGGTGGCATTTGCGTCTCAGGGAATTGTGGATCGGATTCTCACCGTCCTGGATCAGACATTCTCCCCCACCCAACGCCAGGAAGCCATCAATCGGCTAGAACGGATCATTCAAACCTATACTAAAGAAGAAAGACGGGCCGCCTTCAGCCAACTGCCCGAGAAAGTACAGCCTGCCCTTGAACAAATTATTCAAGCCTCGGCCATCGATGGGATTCGTGCTTCTCTGTTCGTCGCCTTAAGTTTAGCTGTAGTTTGTTTTCTAATTGCCACATTTCTGCCAAAGTATATTCGTCCCCCTAAAAATCACTCCGCTTAAACCAGGGAAAGAATATGTTTGAAGTTGCTGCCAATTCCTTGCCTCAGCTTGTAGAGGGCGCTTTTACCCTCGATCCCGAAGCCTTTCGGCAGATTGCTAGCTTGCCGAAAGTGATCCCTGCACTTGTTATTGTCTTGCTGGCAGAATTGTCCCTGGGAATTGGCCACAGTATTATTTTATTTATCAATCAAGTTAAGCCGGGACGGTTTTTATTTAGCTTGTTGGTGAATGCGATATTGTTTACCATCGGTTTTCTGTTTCTGGTTTTTAGTACCTGGCTGGTCTGTCAACTCCCTGGGTCAGTGAACGTGCCTTTTTTCACCCTGGTGAAAGTACTGGGATTTAGCTATGCTCCTCTGCTCTTCAGTTTTTTGGGGGCATTGCCATATTTGGGGGTACCAATCTTAAATGTATTGTCTATCTGGCGGTTGCTGGCTATGGTAGTGGGGTTTGCCGCTGTAGCCGGGATTGGGGCCGGGAAAGCCTTTGGCTATGTGGCGGTGGGTTGGTTTACGCTCCAGCTCCTAGAGAATACCCTGGGACAGCCAATTGTCCGTTTATACAAAACTCTTGCTGATCGGGCGGCTGGAGTGGAACTGGTGCGAGGTCGTGCTGCCCGAGAACGGGTACAAACCAGTCTGTGGGATGTTTCAACTCCTATGGCCCAGGCCACTCAGGAAACCCTACCGGAGGTGCAGCAGTTCATGCAGGCGGCCAATCGCTCTCACCGAGAATCGGCTCAGACTGTAGCCCAGACGATGGCCCAGACGATGGCTCAAGGTTTTACGGTAGAAGCAGCCTCAGGAGCCGCAAGCTTAGCAAATCCTTTTCAAAACTGCATCCTTCAGACCGCCAGCCCAGACGATCCGCTAGTGCAACTTAATCAACGCACGGGCAAAATTCCTCACCTGGTGAAGCTAGGATTTTCCCTGATTGGGATGGTGATTTTGTTTGTGGCGATCGCGGTTTTGTTGCGACCGTTGCGGATGAACGTGTCTAGATTTTTTGATGGCTGGCCTAGAATTTTACAACTGTTGTTCAATCTCACCTGGATTGGGGTGGTGGCGACCGTGTTTGCAGGGTTGCTTGCCCCTCTGGAAACTTTGGGTTGGTGGGCGGGCTGGTACGGGGATGAGGTGGAGACCGTAGGCACCGGTTTTAGGTCGGAGACTGCTAATGGACAAGCATTATCTCAGTCTGTCGAAGATGTAGATATCAGTCGCTTCATTGTCTATCTAGATGGCATTGGCCAGTCTGGGGAGACCTACACTCCAGATGTTGAAGAGTTTTTAGACACATTAGAACCCGCCTTGCCTAGGGATATGAAGCTAATCCAGGGGCTGATGATGTATTCCGTGTTGAATAAACCTTTGGATCAGGATCGTCCCCTGGCTTTTGTCTGGCGGTTGGCCGACAAAATGCGGTTTACCAATCCCACCGCTTTACTCGGACTGTTTTTGAACCTGCGAAATGTTTTCATCGTGGCGGTTTCGGCGGATAAACGTTATGGCCCAATTTATAACCAGGGAATTGCTCAAGTTCTCTACGATGGCTTGATTCAGCAGGGTTATCGTCCGGGGAGCGGAATTCCCATTACCCTGATCGGCTATAGTGGCGGCGGAGAGATGTCAGTGGCGGCGGCTCCCTATCTGAAACGGGCGATGGGAGCCCCGATTGAGGCAATTTCCCTGGGGGGAGTGATGAGCGCTAACAACAACTTTTTGAAGTTGGAGCATCTTTATCATCTGGTGGGAGATCAAGATAGTGTCGAACAGATTGGCCCGATTATCTATCCAGGACGCTGGAAAATTTTTCCCCTATCCTACTGGAACCGGGCCAAACGCAAGGGCAAGATTACCATTTTTCGTTGGGGCCGATGGGACATCAGGTTCCGGGGGGCATGATGGATCCGGAAGCTTTTCTTCCCGATGGTCGCAGCAATCTCCAACACACGATTGAAGTGATCCTGGCGGTTTTAGAGGGAAGATTATTAGTCACTGATCAATCCATTCCTCGGAAATTAAGTAACTATGCCCGTTATAAAATGGCGGAGTTTACTCGTCCTGAGTTCTATCCGATTCACCAAACCGTTGATTTAAACTGCTATCAACCCATCGGTGAATGGATGGGGCGACTGATCCTGCCCAAGCTTGAGGAGCGTCAACAGGTTCGTGGGGTATGGTTTGAGGTTCATTACGCCCCGGCTGCCTATCAGGATTTGATTGGAAAAGTCGTAAAGTTACGCTGGGCCGACGATCCCTGGGTGAAAAAATTTGTGACCGTAGTGACGAAGGATGTTCACTTTAGCGCCGATGCCGAATATACCAGCAAGTATGGGGGTCTGGTGCATCCCCATCGGGTCAACCATTGGCAACGGGTCGGCCCCCTGGAATCCCTGGCGGGTTCCCGTCCTGAGGATGATCTGATCGTCATGTTGACCGGGGATGTAATTGTCCATGGGCCTGACCCGATTCTCCAGATTTACTATCAACCTGTCCAGATTACAGGTCGGTATTACGGTGTGGTGCAGTTTGTTGAAGCCCTTGGCTCTGAACAGTTCCGGATACGTCACTTTAATCAAGCGTCCCGTCAGTTCGATGGTCTAGAAGAGATTGTCTGTTTGCCTCAGATCGTCGCAGATGAGAATGGCTGTTTCCCGTCCACAACTCACAATCTGGACACAGTAGCCCTGAATGAACAGGGTTGGTACATTTATGGGGCTCAGAATTCAGGGGGGCAATTTGTGGTGCAGTCCCTTGCCCCTCGCGCCCTCCTCACCCTCCAACCCCAAGAGGTAATATTCGGCGCGAAACCAGGATACAACTATATTCGCAACCAGTCCTGGGCAGATATCGTAGCCCAAAAGGGTAAAATCAGCTCAGTGCTGCTCCATCCCCAAGAAACTGGAATTCAAGCGGCGATTGATCAATGGCAGGTGGGCGATCTCGCCCTCGTTGTCCACACTTACGGGGGAATTGGGGGCAATAAAAAAGAGCCTGCTGCGGCTACGCCGATCTTCTTTGGCCACTTTGCCTATGGACTGGCGGAGGTGATTCGAGAGCCCTTAACCAATGAATTGCGGTTTGACACTCGTTACTATCAGGTCTATACCCATAACACTGATGGACTGGTGGCTGGAGTGTTGCACTGGTCAAGGTATCTGGGCGATCGCCAGTTTGGCTGGGTTGGGGTGCGTCCCACCTGTGACTTGCTGATCAAGCTGGATATTTTCACCGGGAACTATGACCTGAATGGCCAGCAAGTTTCTCCCCTGGATGCTATGGTGCGGCAATTGGAAGTCATGACCTCTCGTTACCGAATTGGAGATGGTACGGGAGGAACCTATGTGGGGCCAGCGAATAACTGCTCTCAGGACTCCAACCGGGCCCTATTTGCCAGTATTCAATTGAGTCGCCGCTACGTTCAAAACAATCCTGAGGTGGCTCAAGCCCTGTTCAATGGGGGAGAGAATCAGGAACAACGCTTAGCGCAGTTATTTGACCTCGGAAAAGCCCTGGAGTCCAAACTGGAAGCCTTTGGAGGCCCCCGTTCGGACTGGGAAGACAATGAGTATAACCTGGGCAGCACTCTAGAGGATCAACCCCTACGAAATTTGTTAGCTGGGTTGGGGAGCTGGCGGACAATGTTCCCGCGACTGTCTAGCGATACCATTGTCAAAACGTTTTTAAAGTATGGTGCTAGGGTTTGGGTATTACGAACTAATCAGATCGGCGGGATTGATCCGAATATTGAGCCGATTGCCCCGACTCGCCTTTGATGCAGTTTTTGATAGACATGCCTAAGTCTTGACCAGAACCTTGCGGTAAACCTGCTCGACCACCTGGGCAAGCTGCTGCATTCCCCGGGCAATTTCATCATCCTCTGCCGTCAAGCTAATCCGAATACACTGTTGTTGATGGGGCCAGGAACCAGACAAACCTGGGAAAAATGGACTGCCGGGAACCACAATCACCCCGGCTTCCTTGAGCTGTTGATAGAGTTCCCAATCAGTAATGGGTAAGTCCTGAAACCACATCCAGCCAAAAATTGCCCCTTCCCCCCGATGGAGAAACCAGGGTAACTCCTCAGGCATCACCTGATTTAGGGTTGTTTCTAACACCGTGAACTTGCTTTGATAGTAGGGACGAATAATGTCGGCTGAAATCTCTGACAACGCTCCCGATCCAATAGCCCGAGCGGCTATTGCCTGACCGTAACGAGCTGAGTGAATACACAGGTTTGTCTGAAACGCTTCTAGAATTTGAATAATCCGCTCTGGGCCAATGGCTATTCCCAGGCGTTCCCCCGGCAATCCAGCTTTAGATAGGCTGAGGCAATGGACAATATTCTCCCCAAATACCGGATTCATTTCCGTAAAGTTCAGAGCGGGAAATGGAGGAGCATAGGCTGAATCAACAAATACGGGCACGTTATGGGGAACTGCCATGGCGGCAATTTTTCGCACCTCTTCATCGCTCAAGACATTACCGCTGGGGTTGCAGGGCCGAGAAAATATTACACAACCCGTAGTTTCATCGATTTCTAACTGGTCAAAATCAGGGCGGTATTTGAAAGAATGATTGATAGCATCAATCTCCAGGGCGGGTTGATAGGCCATCACCGCTTCCGGAAACAAACTCACTCCGCCGTAGCCGGTATAGTCAGGACTCAGGGGCAGAACAATCTTTTTCAGGGCCCCGTCCTGGGTGTAACCGCCGAAAGCATTAGCGGCATAGAAATAAATCGACTGGCTACCGGGAGTGATCAAGACATTGCGATCGCTCAAATTCAGATCATAGCGGGAATTAAAGTCTTCTACAATTACGTTGATCAGGGGTTGATAGCCCTGACTAGAACCGTAGCGACAGACCACTTCGCCATATTCTGGAGAGGATAAAAGCTGTAGGGTGCAGTCCCGCCAGAGGGCTTCTACTTTGGCTAGAATGACTGGATTCCCTGCACTAAGATTGATGAAATCCTGCCGATTCCCTGACTTCAGCGTTTCAATAATGTCCTTCATGATCGCCCGCACTCCAGTCAGGTGAGACATGCGATCGCCGAATTGTGTCAGAGCAGGATTCATAGCGCAATCAAGAGAATTGGTATATTAAAGAAATCATAACGATATTTTGAAAGTGTCATGTAGAAGACAGTGCAGGTTTGCTAAAGTGTCACTCTCTGTCCCGATGAGATTATATCTGAATTGAAATTTCTGCGATCCCGAAGATATATAGTAATCACAAAGGGCAGTGTCCTCAAACCCCTTTCTCGCCATTGATCATGCCAATTTGAATATATTTGAATCCAAATAAGAGTGTTATAGTTCATGCTGATCTGGCAGGCTGATTGTTACCGTCGTCCCCTACAGGACTCCACCCGGCAACCCCTATGGGAATTGCTGATTTGCGATCCGGAGGACTCCTTTGAATTTGCTGCCTTTTGTCCCCAGTCTGCGGTGAAGCTTGATTGGCTGGTTCAACAATTTCAGGCGGCGATCGCCGCTCAGGGACAACGACCTGAGCGGATTGAGGTGTTTCGCCCACCAGCTTTGAATTTGATTGCCGCAGCGGGCAAGATTCTGGAAATTCCCATCTACCCCAATCGCCACACGGACTTCCTGAAGCAGTTGCTCCGAGAGCGAGTTCAGATCTATCAACAACGAGAAGGCTATACGGGAGAGCCCTATGATCCCCTAGCCCTGGATCGTCCCCCCCCAGTCCCCCTACCCGAAAATCTTTGGGGCGATCGCTGGCGGTTTGCCCATTTACCGGCGGGAGCATTGATTGATAGCGTTGGGGCTCGTCCAATTCCGATTCTGGAAATGCCAGAATCCCTGCTGCCCTTGAGGTTGGGCCTGGCTTCAACGGTTCCCGTTCCAGGGGTAATTATTGATGGGGGTCGGCAGTCTCGACGGGTGGCGCAATGGTTGCAGTCCACCCAACCCGCTACCCTGGATTATATTCCCGGTTCTCCAGATGGATTGGTTTTAGAAGCTGGACTAGTGGAGCGATGGGTATTAGTGACATTTGCGGATGATGAGATGGCAGCAGCGGCCCGCAGTTATCAGTATCGCCGCCAGAATGCTCAGGGTTTACATTTTCTTCTGGTTCAGCCCGATGATTCGGGTGTGACCTATAGCGGGTTCTGGCTATTGCGTTCGGGGTCATAGAATAGGGAACGTAGGGCTGATCATAATGTCTAGCCCCAGGCTCAAGTCTGGAAATGCTATAACTTAAATTTGATTGAATTAGATTTGAATTGAATTTGTAAAATTCTCAAACTGAATCAGAATTTGAACGATTGACTATCCAGTGCTGACTAAAACGATCATTATTTTTGTCTTAAGTCTGACCCCCTCCCTGGTTTATTGGTGGCTACGTCGTCGCGCGGAATCCCAGTGGGTGCAGGAATTTGACCTGTCTGGACGATCAATTGTCAGTCCGCGCTGGCAAATGCGTTACTTTCCCCCCGATACTCGGTATGTTGAGGGGGTTGGGTTTTTGATTGGAGACATCACCTGCAAATATAACGCCCGCTCTTCCCAGATTCGCTGTGCGGTCAATCCCCAGGGGCCATGCCAGGACTGTCCTTCCTATGAGATGAAAGAAGACTAAAACAACTCCCTCAAATCAACCTGAACATCAGGAAAGGCTTCTGGAGTCAGGGATCCATCCCGAACCACTTCACTGATCTGATACTCTCCCTCCTGGGGTTGCCGATAAACATGAACCTGTTGCTGCCGTAAATTCACCACCCAGTATTCAGAAATCTCAGCCATGGCGTAAATTCGCTGTTTCTGTCCCAGGTCTTGCTCCAGGCTAGAATTTGAAAACTCAATTAGCCAGAAAATATTCTCAGGATAGGGATGATGATCCCGGTATACTTTCCCCAGGGGTTGCACAATAGCGATGTCCGGTTCTGGTTCTGAGGTTTCAGAAAGCGTCACAGGATGACCGTCGCTTACCTCAGCCCGGTTGCCAAGTTGGAAGGTTAGAAATCTAGCCAGATCTCTAATGGCTCCGGCATGGGGTGTGCCCTCTGGACTCATCTTGATTAATTCTCCTTCTAGTAGTTCAATGTCGCGATGATCAAAGATGCCAGCGTTAACAGCCTGGTGGTAAAGATCGATTTGCCAGATTAATTTTTCTGCTGTCGTCATCAGGTTTCTCCTTAAGGTGCGATCGCCGCTGCTCAATTTTTCGCTTGAGCTTTGCGGCTGAAATGGACTCAAGTCATCCCCAGAGCTAGATTTTTCATCCGTTCAATTCCCATTTTCCCCTTGCATTCCAGGATTGAACATGTTACTAAGGTTTCAGGCTCTTCGGCAATTGTCCCAAGACTCCTCTCTCAATCCTCTGGTACGTCTGCAATTCTCTTTTAACATCTCTGTTTCAAGTTCACTGTTTTAAGTCCATTACTCACGTCACTACTTTATCCAGGAACAGATCCATGCAACACCCTCAGCAAATTGCCCGATTCCAAGCCATCAAACCCCTGCGGCAATTGGGAATATCTACTGTGTTGGGGTACTGGCTCCTCACAGGGGTGAAGTTCAGGGTAGGAACGCTGATGACATTGGCCAGCTTCGCTGCATGGCAAACCCTGGCTCCCTCAGCCCAGGCTGCCATTTTGCAGAATTGGAAGTTTGATCCCAGAACCGGTCAACTAGAAGTCCAATTGCGCGAAGGGGTGACCCCGCGCCTAGTGGTGTTGAGTCAGCCTGGGCGGTTAGTACTCGACTTGCCTGAGACAGAAATTGGGGTGACGGTGACTGAGCTTTATGAAACGGGGTTGGTGCGTCAGGTCAGCTTGACCCAATTTGAGGAAAAAACGGCTCGGATTACAATTGAGTTTGCTCCGGATGTAATTCTAGATCAAGAAGAAATTGAACTCCGGGAAGTCGGCGTTGAGAATTCCTGGATTGTTCGCCCAGGGATTGTCAGTGCTGCACCTCTGCCTGAGCCTGAGGTTTTGCCATTGCAGTCTCCTCAGGCTACTCCTACCTCAGAGGCAGAGCCCCCAACCGGGACAACAGGTACAGCAGAAGATTTGGGGGTTTTGACTCCAGAGCCCCAACCGATCTCTCCCCCTTCCACCCCCGATCTGAACACTCCCTTTAGTATTCCTCGACCGATTACCCCCGTCATTCCCAATCCCCAACCTCAACGGGAATCCGATGTAGAAATTATCAGTGTGGGTCTGGGTCGATCGAGCGAAGTAGAATCGATTGTTGATCCGGTGCTGAGTGGAGAGTTATTTGGTAGCGGCACCTCCTCTGAAACTGAACCCGAACCTGATCTCCCCACAGCCAGTCCGGCCAGAGTCAGAGAAGACATCGTATTTGGGCAACCGCTTCCCCTGACTCAAGCCCCCTCAACCACTTCAAATCGCCCCCCCAGTATCAATCAGCGGCCCCCAAATATTGTGCTCCTAGAAGGCACTCAGTTGGTGTTGGTCTACCCTAATCCAGGGGATACCCGTCTACCGGCAAAGCGCGATCGCCAGGAAGTCATGTTATTGCAAGGGGGAATTGTGGATCGGGGGGCAATTTTATTGTGCCTCCGGATACCCCAGTAGTAGGGCGGTTTGAAACGGGATCACGGGGTAGTCGGTTTATTGCAGAAGCGATCAACCTGGAAGGTCGGAGTATTCCCTTCAAGGCTGAGTCCGACTGGATTGATGGCACTCGGGAACCGGATGCGGGCAATATCCTGCTTGACTCTGGTATTGGTGGATTGGGAATCTTTCTGCTGAGTGGTTTGTCAGGAATTGGCCTGTTGGCGGGGGCAGCCGCAGGGGCAATATTCGGGTTTGCCACCTCTCCTCAGCCGACCACTCTGGTTCCGGGTCAGGTGGTTGAGGTGCAGTTGACGGAAGATCTGCGCCAGTCTGAATTTTTCCTGCCGGATCCCTTGGTGGAAACCGGACGACCGCGGGAGTTGTTACCGGATTAGGATGATTGTGCTGATTACCGGAGTAGCTGGATCAGGCAAGTCAACCATTGGACAGTTGCTGGCTGAGTCTTTGGGTTGGGAGTTTTTTGATGCGGATGATTTTCATTCCCTGACCAACCGGGAAAAAATGCGCCAGAACATTCCCCTAACAGAGGGCGATCGCGACCCTGGTTAGAGCAGCTTCAGGCTGAAATCAGCCAGTGGTTGACCCAGAACCACAATGTGGTACTGGCTTGCTCTGCCTTGAAGCAGAGTTATCGTCAGATCTTGTTGCAGGATCGGCCCCAGATCAAGTTGGTTTATCTGCGGGGTAGTTTTGAGCTGATTGCCGCCCGGTTGCAGCACCGTCAGCATCATTTTATGACCGTTGAGCTATTACAGAGTCAGTTCGAGGCGTTGGAAGAACCAGAACAGGGAATTATCATTGAGATTGGCCATTCTCCAGCAGCCATTGTGCAGGATATTCAATTGGCCCTCAAGAACCCTGAAATTTCCAGTTAGAATCCTTGGGTATCAATCCATCGAGGAAAGCTTGAATTTCTGTGATCTCCCCCAATCCATGGAGGTTAGGGCTGATGCCGGATTCTGGCGTGGGCAGTGGGGTTTCACCCCCCAGAGTCAGACAGGCCCGAAACTGTACCAGGATATATATTAATATTCAGTATAATTGCGGAATATAAGGGTAGAGATTACCAGGTTAAGCCATGAATTTACTCAACATGAATTTACTCAACGCACAGCATCTTTCTGTTGATTCCCCTGCCTTGGGGTTCTCCGGTTCGGTCATGTTTCACTCCATGGTCAGTGGATGTAGCTGGGAAACCTTGCCCCAGAGGGTGGCTAGCTCCTTAGATGGGGACACTGAGCCGTCAAACTCTTTTTTCAGCCGATTGATGTCCTGTTTTCGGGCTCACATTCCCACGGCAGAACCCTCGGATTTGGCTGATGCTGGGAACATGGCCCATCATTTACCTTTTTGAGGCTCAGGATTAGGGAGATTTCCAACCTCAATTGGGTAATCGAGGGGATTTATTATTAGAGTTTTTACTCCGCAACTGATTCACCACTTCCCGGGCAACGAATTCTGATAAAATCTTCTCTCCCCTTGGATTGTAATGGCAACAATTGTCAATATAAACGGGCTCCTGGATTGGATCAAAAATGTTAGTAGCATTCAAAATATTGACCTGACTTTTGGTGAGCTGATCGACATTTTTCAGCAATAGGGGATAGCCGATCTCGACTCCTTTTGCATAGGGGCTATTCTCAGTAAAGGCAATTTTTTTCTCTTCGGAGCCGAACTTCCGTGCTGTTTTCCAATATTGGTTGGGTTGGAGAACATGGAGATAGGGAATCTGGTTTTGAGACAGGGTTTGTTGCATTAAAAGTGAAGTCTTCATCCAGTAATCCGCAGCCTGTTGATAAAATTCTGGATCGGGAATATCAGGATCTTGCGTGTAGAAAAAAATGATACTTTCCTGGTCATCATCATTCGATAAACGTTGCTGCTCAAATTTCTGTAAATTTTGACGATATTGCCTGGTGAGGCCCTGAACTTTTAAGGAGTTGATCAGATGGCAGGACGCTAGTTTACAATCCTTCAGAATTTTTAGGGATTGGTTGAGTTGAGCTTTATTTTCTTTGATATTCAATAAAGTTTTCAGCGCTTTGGTGGAAAGGCTATTGTTGGCCAGACTGGTCAAAGGCTGGACATGAGAGGCGCTCGGCATTGTTAAATCCAGTCCCCGTTTGTGGTTCAAGGTCACCAGGGCCACTTCGTTAAAGCCATCCAAGTTGATTACTAAATCAAATTCCTGACCCACCGATAACATATAGTTCAGCACTAATAATTGCTGAGGTTGCTTATAGCCCCCAATGGCCAGGGGTAAAATTACAACTTCTTTATTTTGTAGTCCAGGAACCTGGCGAATTGTCTTTTCTAAAACTTTATTCCTGACTTCATAGATGGCATAGTTAGAAGCGACAGATCCCCCTAGCACTCCGATTAAAAATTGATTGGGGTTGGTTTTTTTGAAGGGGTAATCCTCAGGGGCAATAAAGCCGTAGTTATTGTATTTAAATCCAGGCCGAAAATCCGGGCCGGGCTTCTGGACAAATCCAAAAAAGGGATGCAGTCGTTCCACCACCGTTTCCCCAAACCGAACCCCTTCTAGATTAATTCCGAGTGCTTGATAATCTTCTATTTTTTGTCGGGTATAAAATAGCTGTTGATTTTTAATCCAGTAAAACCCCAGGGAACCTAACTCTAGAAAACCAAACAAAACCAGCAAATTGATCGCAATCAGTTGTAAGCCTGACCTGACTTTCTGAAACCCTAATTTTTTCATAGACTAACCCCCTTGACTAGTTGGATTAACTGATTGTTTCAATGAATTCTGGGCAGCAACTCGCTGACAAACCTGCTCCGCCATTAATCTGCCTGCTACCTGATTTCCCCAAATATTCCAATGCCCCTCACAGGGTAGAGCATTCTCAAAACCATGTAAACATTTTCCCTGGCTTTCAGCTACTTGAAGTAAAGGTTCCGCCAGACGAAAGACCGGAATACCTTCCTGTTTTCCAAAGTTGGCAATTCGTTGGTCTGGGTAGAATAGGTTTTTGATCTGATACTCTTCCATGAAGTCCTGGCGTTTTTTAGGTTTAGGATTCACCTGATAGGAATCACTGATGGTTACCACCATAAAGTCTGCCCCTTTTGCTACTACTTCATCCCGGATTAATTTGATTAATCCCTCCGTGACAGACCAGGCAGCTTTCCAATTTTCATCGGGGGGTTCCTTATAAAAATTGATATTGGTTTGTGCATAGTCCCGTTGATATTGGCGTTGCTTGGCTGTAATTTCTGCCTGCCGAATTAGTTGCAAAATTCGCGATCGCTCCACCAACCCTTGAGGTAATCGATCCACTTGAGCAAAGGCATAATAGTCTCGCTGTTTGGGGGTAGGTTGCGGAAGGAATAATCGACAATCCACTGATTATCTTGATTAGGATTATTTTGATTAGGATTCTGGTCAAAATGGCGGGAAAAATAAGGCCGTAAATGGTCATGTTCCAGGGGCTTATAATTGTTGCGAATATCATTCCCAGGATAGAATCCTAAAATTATTAAATCAGGGGAAAATTGCCAGACATGATGGCGCAACGTCATTAATTCCTGGGCTGTACCATAACCTTGAACCCCAAAATTTAAGACTTCAATCTGCTGACCTTTCAAAGCAGAACAATTCCCCAGGGATTTTTCCATCACGGCTGTTGCAGTTTTTTCCTGGGGAACATGGAGCGCTTCAATAAAAGAGTCCCCCAAAACCGCTACCCGGAAAGTATTTTTGGGTTTGGTTACCGTTCGGGGGCGATCGCGAAATCCGGCACTATTCATCTGAATTTCGGAGACCAATCCCTCCCCTGTCCAGACAGTTTTAGCATTGGGTTTGGGGGCCCAACCCCGGTTTGGATCCTTCACCGTGTAGGCTAAGGTTTCTGATTCGGGGTCGGGAGGAGGAGGATAGGCAATTCCAGCCCATCTCAAGCCTATTTCTCCGACAACGATGGCAAAGCTCAAGCTGGCCAACAATAATCCCAAATTTCCAACCCAGGGTTTTAGTTTCATACGGTTACTTTGGCTGCGGTTTTATCACCATGTCACAGAGTTTTTGGGTGACTAATTCACCCGCAAATTCATGGCCCTGAGGATTCCAGTGACCCCCACAGGGAATTGATGTCGGAAAGCCATGGAGACAGATCTGGCTCTGTTCACTGCGAATTTGAAAAGGTTTGGCTAAATCCAGGACTTGAAACCCTTGTTGCTTTCCCAGGGTTTGCAATCGCTGATTGGGATAGAATAAATTTTTAATTTGAAAATCTGCTTTGTAGGATTGACGCAGTTCAGAGTTAGAGTTTACCTGAATCGGATCCCCAATTACAACTAGCAAAAACTCAGCCTTGTTTTGCTTAACTTCAGTATTGATCTGAGCGATTAAGGCTTCGGTAATTTGCCAGGCCCCTTGCCAATGGTCATCTTCAGGGGCGCGAAAGTTCTGGGCACTCAGTTGGTTTAAATGCTGGAGCAAATGGCGCTTGCGCTGGTCTAATTCAACCTTACGAGCCACCTGAAGCAATCTGGAATGATTCACCAGCCAGAACGGCAGATGATCAACGGTAGCAATTGAGTAACGGTCACTTTGTTCGCTGGTGAGTTTTCGAAATGAATTGTCCACCACCAGGTTGCCATTTTGATAGACAAAAAATGGCCGGTAATGGTTGCTTTCTAGGGGTTTAGAATTGTCAATCAGATCATTGCCGACAAAAAAAGCCAGGATCACAACGTCAGGATCATAATCCCAAACAGCCTGCCTCAGGGTGAGCAATTCCTGGGCTGTGCCGTAGCCATCCACCCCGAAATTCAGGACTTCTACGGCTTTTTCCGGCAGATTGGGACAGGAATTCAGGCGGTTTTCCATCACTGAGGTGTAGTTCTGCTCCATGGACACCTGGGAAGCCAGGGTGAAGGAATCCCCAAGAACTGCCACTCGAAATGTGTTCGGCGGTTTGGTCTTGGAGTAGGGGCGATCGCGCCATCCATCCGAATTGATTTCAACATAGGATTTGCCCTCCTGTTCCCACCAACCCTTAGCACCAGCAAATTTGCCCAGCCCCGATCCGGGTGAGCGATGGTAAAAAAAGAGGGAGAAAACCGGGTGTGATCAGTTTTGGCCCTGGGAGGTAGCCCATTCACTCCCCCAATTCGCAGACCCATCTCCCCGAATAAAAGGCCAAAACCCAAACTGCCAAGCACCAAACCCGTGTTGACGGCCCAAATTTTCAACTTGTTCATTGCCGCTATTCAGGATCAACCGCTAGAACAGGGTGTAGATAAACGGTGCAATCACTGAACCCTGACTCAAGACCAGCAATGCTCCCAGCAAAACCAGGGTAATCACCAAGGGCAATAGCCAATACTTTTTGCGTTCTCGCATGAACGCCCACAGATCTTTAAAAAAATCTAATGCTGAATCAAACACTAGAACGGACGCTCCATAGTTTCTCGAGGTCTAACTTTGCTGACAACTCGATAGGTTGACAGCTCGGGACTGAATTCTCGCTGCATCGCATCGGAACCAAACCAGCGTTTGATTAATCCCATGGGAGCCATCATAGCGTAAAATACAAGCCCCAGAAGAATCCGGGTGTTGATCCAGCCCAGCACCAGCCCAATCCGCATCCAGACATTGTAAATGGGGTCAAGGGTTTGGGGAATCAACAGGGCCCAAACCGCGAGAACTGACCCAACAATCCAGGGCCAGGTTGGGGGAGGCCAATGGCGAAAAATCAACGGCAATAAAAAGCCAAACAGTCCCGCACAAATGGCTCCGGTTAAAAGGCCGAATTCGCGCAATCCTTTGGCATCAAGCTTGGGAATATCGTGATTCATGTCAGGTTAGAAAAGAACAGAACAGATAAAGAAACGAGAGGGGATTTTGAATTCTGATCGATCAGTCCAATTCAAATTCATTTTCCAGGATTCATCTTTTTCCCAGGGGGTTTGGTCAGGTTTTGCCAGGAGATAGTTCTCCAGCACTAGATAATCCATCTCCGTTCGCATGAAGCAGCGATAGGCATCTTCAGGGGTACAGACAATGGGTTCCCCTCGGACATTGAAGGAGGTATTGACGACCAATCCACAGCCAGACTGTTGCTCAAAATGCTGAATTAGACTGTGATAGCGGGGGTTGGTTTCCCGATGAACTGTTTGAATCCGGGCGGAATAGTCCACATGGGTGATCGCCGGAATTTTTGAACGGGGGACATTGAGTTTCTCAATCCCAAAGAGTTGCTGCTGTTCTGCTGTCATGGGGATTCGCAAATCCGTTTTCACCGGGGCCACCAGCAACATGTAGGGGCTAGCGCTGTCCATCTCAAAGTAGTCCGAAACCCGTTCTGCCAGAACCGAAGGCGCAAAGGGCCGAAACGACTCCCGATACTTGATCTTCAGGTTCATCACTGACTGCATTTTAGTGTTGCGGGGATCTCCAATAATTGACCGTCCTCCTAGGGCCCGGGGGCCAAACTCCATCCGCCCTTGGAACCAGCCAATCACATTGCCCTCCGCCAAAATCCGGGCCAATTGGGGCATCAGTTCGGCATCGTCCAAACGGACATACCTGGCATTAATTCTATCCAGATCAGCCTGAATTTCAACATCAGTGAACCTGGGCCCCAGGTAGGCCCCTTTCATCTGATCCAGAGGAACCGACACGGATCGAATGGGTCGGGGCAAAGTAGCGACGGTGCCTTCACGGCCAACGGTTGTCGCTTCCAAGGGTACTTCCAACTGCCCTTCAAACACTGCTGATTCAGGATCCTGAGCCAGAACATCTAACCGCCGAGGTTGGTCACAATATTGATACCAGATTGCCAGGGCTGCCCCTAGAGCTCCCCCTGCATCCCCGGCGGCGGGCTGAATCCAGATGTCTTTGAATGGCCCTTCCCGCAATACCCGACCATTGGCCACACAGTTGAGGGCGACTCCCCCAGCCATGCAGAGATAGTCCACATTGAGTTCCCGCTGAACGCCCCGGGCCAAGCGCAACACCACTTCCTCCGTGACCCCCTGAATCGACGCGGCAATATCCATCTCCCGCTGAGTTAAGGGACTTTCGGGTTGGCGAGGTCGCCCATTAAATAACTGGTCAAATTTTTTGTTGGTCATGGTCAGACCCGTGGCGTAGTTGAAGTAGTCCATATTCAACCGGAATGTCCCATCATCCTTCAGGTCGATCAATTGGTTCAGGATGGTATCAACGTATTTCGGTTCCCCGTAGGGAGCTAGGCCCATCAGTTTGTACTCTCCAGAGTTGACCTTGAACCCGGTATAGTAAGTAAAAGCAGAGTAGAGCAACCCGAGGGAATGGGGGAAATCAATCTCCCACACAGGAGTCAGGGTATTTCCCTCCCCCAGCCAAACCGTTGTCGTGGCCCACTCCCCTACCCCATCAAGACAGAGCACTGCTGCCCGATCAAAGGGACTAGGGAAAAAGGCTGAGGCGGCATGGGATTGATGATGCTCCGTAAACATCAGCTTTGGCAGCCTGGCTTTCTTTACCCCTAACAATTGGGCAAACTCTTTTTTGAGTATGGTTTTCAGATAGAGCTTTTCCTTCAGCCAAATCGGCATAGCCGTGATAAACGAGCGAAACCCCCGGGGTGCATAACTCAAATAGGTTTCCAGGAGCCGTTCAAACTTCACCAAGGGCTTGTCGTAAAAGACAATGCAATCGAGATCATGCAAGGTAATTCCAGCCTCTTGCAGACAGTAACGGATGGCACTGGCTGGGAACTGGGCATCGTGTTTCTTGCGAGAGAATCGTTCTTCCTGAGCCGCAGCGATAATCTCTCCATCCCGAACCAGAGCAGCAGCACTATCATGATAGTAAGCTGAAATTCCAAGTATATTCATGCAGGTCTCCTCACGAAGTGCCCAACCCGCTGGGCAGAAGTGTTAAAAATATCCTCAAATTATAACGGAATCGTTGCAACTCTCAACAGTAGACCCCTTGTGTAAAGTTGGATCAACTCGGCATTAACCCTCTGGGGCTGCTCTATGACTAGCAATTCCTCCACCATCAATTTCACCCAAACCGATCAACGTCCCCTGCCCTGCTTGCCCCTGATTTCTAGCCATCTGGCTCGGTGGGATCAGATTCAGCTTGCCCTCTATCGTCAGCCCCCTAACCGAATTCCTGAACACTCTTCTCCCCATCATGTCATTTGCATTAACACTGGCGCGCCGGTGACGTTGCACCAGACTGTTGATCAACGATCCGAAACCATCACATCAGTTCCCGGAGATATGGGTATCTATCCAGCTCATCTCTGGCAGACGTTCCACTGGCATCAGCCGGCTGAGTTTTTACAGCTCTATTTGGAACCGATGCTACTGACTCATTTGGGCAGAGAGCTTTGGGGAAAAGACCAGATTGAGTTGATTCCCCAGCTCGCCTCCTGTTTTGATCCATTGATTTACCAAATGGCGATCGCCCTCAAAACGACTTTAGAAACCGATGGCATCGGGAGTAAGCTTTATGCTGATTCAATGGCAAATGCCCTGGCTGTCCATCTTCTCTGTCGATATTCAGCTCATCAATCCCTTCCCCGGCAAGATTCAGGCCGGTTGTCCCAGCAGCAACTCAGACAGGTGATTGACTATATTGACGAGAATCTGGATCAGAATTTGAGCCTGAGTCAATTGGCCAGTATCGCCCACCTCAGTTCCTATCATTTTGCTCGTCTCTTCAAGCAATCTACCGGAACTCCCCCCCATCGATATCACATTCAGCGGCGGATCGAACGGGCTAAGCAGTTATTGATGGCAAAGGAGTTGAGTATTGCAGAAGTTGCTCAGGTCGTGGGGTTTGCCAGCCAAGCCCATCTTACCTACCATTTCAAGCGAGTTGTAGGCGTGACTCCCAGGGTATTTGTACAGCAATAGCAAGAACCTGAAAAAATCACGCACGAACCTGGAATACGACCCTGCCCATGATCTTTGATACTGAGTTCAGTAGAGTAAATCTTTGAACTTATAAATCTTTGAACTTAAGGCGATTAACAATGCTGATTGAGCAAAATCGAGTCATTGCCCTGCGGTTTGCCCAGGAAGGATGGGGAACCAACCCGGGTTGGGAGAAAATCTGGGATGAGCTTATGGCTCCTGAGGTGGTTCATCACTTCAACAGTGGGGCCGAACCGATTGTGGGTTTAGCTGCGAATAAGGTATTTAATGCCAGTTTATTTGGGGGATTTCCCGATGTCAAACACCGGATAGAGGACATGGTTGCGGAAGGGGAAAAAGTAGTCTATCGCACAACAATTCATGGCACTCACACCGGGGAGTTTTTGGGAATTCCACCCACCCAGAAATCCGTCAAAATCAACGACTTTACCTTGCTGCGAATTGTTGAGGGCAAGATCGTAGAATGGTGGTACGAATGCAATCTATTGCGTGTGATGCAGCAGCTTGGCTTAATGGCTGAATCGAGAACATGAGATAGAACCCAATCCTCCAGGTTGCCTGAGTAAAGCCAAGCCCTTACAGTGAGGGTTTTTGAGTTTGAGTTAAAAGGGAAGGTTACACAGGAATTGATATCGAGGGGAAAAACTGACGATAAAATCTGAGGCAGAGCATTCAAGAGGTTGGCTTGATACTGGTAGAATGAACCATGTCAGGGGTTATATCAGTCGGTCTGCTTGGTTTTAGAAGCTTCAGAAGTTCACGATTTCCCCCTCTCACCCACCCGCGGAACAATCTCAAACCCAGCACGACATAGGGAAAATAGAGGGGTTAACACAAGATGGCAGCCACGGTAGCCGGGAATAGCTCAGAAGGTTCGAGAAACAATGTCCAGGTTTGAGATGTTAGGGGTAGGTCATGGGACTAACACGGCGAGGATTTTTACAACGAACTAGCCTTTACCTGGGGGCCCTAGGAGCCAGTGAATTAGGCTGGTGGCATCTGAGCGATCGCTATGGTCAAGCCCTGGCCCAGAGCACTCGCCGGAAGCTGGCCTTATTGGTGGGGATTGATCGCTATCCCACTGGCAGCAGTGGCTTTGAGCCTTTGCAGGGATGTGTAACAGATGTGGAGCTACAACGGGAATTATTGCGATCGCGGTTTGGGTTTCAGGGCTCAGATATCCTGACCCTGACCGATGCCCAGGCCACCCGCCAGAATATTGAAACCGCTTTCATAACTCATCTGGTAGAACAGGCTCAACCGGGAGATATAGTAATCTTTCACTTTAGCGGTTATGGCTGTGGCATTCCCGATCTGCAAACCTCTATAGAGGCAGGGATTAGTCCTGTCGAACCTCCAGAAAATATCTCCTCGACTCAAGATTCAGTTCAAGGTTCGGTTCAGAATGCTTTAGTTCCGGTCGATGGTACCTCCCCGGCCCAGGTCGGGGGAGCCGTCAATCAAATTCTGGAAAGCACCCTAGGATTATTGCTGCGATCGCTACAAACCCCATCAGTGATCGTAGTCCTAGACACCAGTTATGCCTATCCTGACTTTACCCAACATGGAACCCTGAAGGTTCGTTCAACGGCCAGTCCCAGCTTCACCCATGTGAACCCGGAAGAATTAAAATTCCAGGCCACCTTACTCAATCAGTTGGCCTCCCTCTCTAAAACCACTCGCCCCGAAAGTGTGCGGGTGCAGCCATTGATTTTTACCGCAGCCAAGCCCTCCCAAACCGCTGTTGAGATTAATCGTGAGGGATTACGGCGGGACTATTTACCTACAACCTGACCCAGGTACTTTGGTCAACCACTCCCGCAAAAACCTGGACAACTACCCTGATCCATAGTATGCATCAAGCCGCAGGCCAGGTTGAACAACTCATGGGAACCACCCAACAACCTCAGCTCTACTATTCCCAGCAGGATTCTCTCAACGCCCTGGAATCCAGTCTAGATGAAATTCTGACCCCCATACCGGTGGCTGATGGAATGATTCAAGCAGTGGAAACGGGCAGCAAAACGGCAAAAGTTTGGCTCGGGGGACTTCCCCCAATATTTCTCGGCGGCTATGGCGCAAACTCCATATTGACTGGTTTACCCGATCAGGTCAGCCAGTCTTTAAACCCAGTTGATCCAATCGATCAGGCCCAAATCCCTCAACCTCAACTGTTAGTCCGAACTCCAACCGGGCTAACGGCCAAGGTAAACCTGTTGCATTCGGGAGGAACTGAAACCTCAGTCCCGGCTTTATATCAGGGACAACTCCTCCAGGAAACAATTCGAGTCCTGCCCCGGCAAGTGATGCTGAAAGTAGGTCTAGATCCTGAACTGACTCGGATTGAACGGGTAGATGCCACCAGTGCTTTCTCAGGGGTGGCTCAGATGGGGGTTGTTGCTGGCGATCAGCCCGCTGACTATATCTTAAGTCGGGTGCAGGATAGAGCCATTGCCCAGAGTCCTGACACTCCCTTACCTTCAGTCTCCCAGGGACAATACGGACTCTTTTCCCTGGGTCAGGTCTTGATTCCCAATACCTTAGGGGAAACTGGGGAACCCGTCAAACTTGCCATCCAACGCCTGATTCCCCACTTCAAAACCCGACTAGCCCTGAAGCTCCTGAGTCTGACTAAAAATGAACGCTCCCTCACCCTGAAAGCTCGAGTCACTTTTGCCTTGCTAACCCCCCAATCGCGGGTACTGATCCAGAGGGAAACCCCTCAGGCTAGAAATATTCAAGGTTTTCAGGCGCTCCAGCAAGAGCTCCCCAATCAACCGGTTCAGGTCGGAGCCACAACGCTTCCTCGGGTCAATCTGAAGCCAGACCAAAAACCAGACCAAAAATTAACTCAAAAACTGGAATCCGATCACCCCGAACCCTTTGCCAATGATTCCCCCGAGCTGAGCCAGGAATCTTTATCAGCCTTTCCCCTGCCAATACTAACGTCTCAAGGAACCATCAATCTAGCCGTCGGCAGCCGGGTGCAGTATCAGATTCGCAACAACAGCGATTCGCCGATTTATTTTATTTTATTTCAACTCGACAGTCGGGGGCGAACGTTCCTGCTTGACCCAACCTTGACCCCTTCACGGTCAACAGCCAATGAACCTGAACCGCCTCAGCCCCCTCAACAGCAACAGGTCGCCCCTGGAAAAACCCTGAGCTTACCAACCGCCAACGCCTACGAGGACTCTAGCGCCCCCGGAATTGCCGGAGAAACCCTCCAAGGCCCCCCTGGTCTGGCAGAAACCTATCTGATCTTGAGCCACTCTCCCTTTACTCAAACCCTAGAGGCGATCGCCCCTGATACCAAAAAAGGCGGTGGCATTATGAAGCTATTGCCCCTGTCCGATCCCCTAACGGTTGCTGAAGCCCTGCTGCAGGATTTGGGTCAGGGGAGTCAACCCGGAGTTACAGCAGCGGGGGCCTCAACGGATGAGATTGCCCTGGATATCAATGCCTGGGCAACATTTCACTTGATCTATCGGGTAATCTGAGCCGGTTCAACCCGGTGGGCGGTCAGGATTTTGAGCCGAGTGACAGTTAGTGGGATCAGAGGTTCAAGCCCTTAATATTTCAAGCAGGCTGTTGTTGATAGCGATCTTCAATCCCTTACACCAGCACCATGTGAGCCCCTACTTTGTAATAAATTTCAATAAATTGCCATCGTGATATCCAATTGTTGCAATTGTGACATTTAAAGCGTCCCCAAGTAGAAGTTGTTATGAGTTCAGAGGTAGGATGAAGAAGTAAAGACTACTCTGATAAAAACAGCCATGGGGATCGCCACAATCAACCCGGCGACTGGAGAACTGCTGAGAACCTTCGAGCCGCTGACGGATTTAGAAATTGACCAATACCTGGAACGGGCCCACCAGGCATTTCAGCAATATCGCTGGCTATCACTCAGCCAACGGGCCATCTGGATGCACAAAGCTGGAGATATTTTAGAGCAACAAGCCGAGTCCCTGGGCAAAATCATCACCCTGGAGATGGGCAAACCGCTGCGGGGGGCGATCGCCGAAGCCCAAAAAAGCGCCTCAGTCTGTCACTATTATGCAGACAATGGGGCTGAGTTTTTGGCGGATACCCCTGTTGCAACGGATGCTAGCCAGAGTTTTGTCCGCTATCAACCCCTGGGGCCTATTCTGGCTGTCATGCCCTGGAATTTTCCCTTCTGGCAGGTATTTCGCTTTGCCGCCCCAGCATTGATGGCCGGGAATGTCGGTTTACTCAAACATGCCTCTAATGTGCCCCAATGTGCCCTCAAGATTGCGGAGATTTTTCAAGAAGCCGGGTTCCCTGAGGGAGTGTTTCAAACGTTATTGATCGGTTCTGATAAGGTTGCCCAAGTGATTACCGATGCCCGGATCAAAGCCGGAACTCTTACGGGGAGTGAGCCTGCTGGAGTTAGCTTTGCCTCTCTGGCGGGGAAATATCTGAAAAAAGTAGTACTGGAATTGGGGGGAAGTGATCCGTTTATTGTCCTAGACAGTGCCGATTTACCCCTGGCAATTGAAACGGCTGTCACCGCCCGAATGCTGAATAATGGCCAGTCCTGCATTGCCGCCAAGCGATTTATTCTGGCGGATTCCATCGCCGATCAATTTGAGCAGCAGCTTGCCGATAAATTCGCCGCTCTTAAGGTCGGCGATCCGATGAATTTAGACACTGATGTTGGCCCCCTGGCCACCCCAGATATTTTGCAAGATCTGGATATGCAAGTTCAAGCTTGTATCGTGAAGGGAGCAACGGTGCTAACCGGTAGCCATCCCCCCGATCGTCCCGGGAATTTCTACCCGCCCACCATTCTGACCCGGATTCCACCTGGGACTCCGGCAGATCAGGAGGAATTCTTTGGGCCCGTCGCCTTGATTTTCCGAGTCAAGTCCCTGGATGAGGCCATTACCCTGGCTAATGGGACATCTTTTGGTCTAGGGGCGAGCGCCTGGACTACCAATCCCCAGGAACAAGACCGGCTGATGAGTGAACTGGAGGCCGGTGCGGTGTTTATCAATGGAATGGTCAAATCTGATCCTCGTCTGCCGTTTGGGGGAATTAAGCATTCCGGCTATGGTCGGGAACTTAGCATTCAGGGGATGCATGAGTTCCTCAATATTAAGACGGTTTGGATCAAATAAGATGGGGATTAGATTAGCTGGCCCTGGGGGTTGAATGGTTTTTGACTGGTTATAGCGTTTTTCATGCTGTTGGAGTGCGGCAGGAGGTGACACACTACCCTCACCTGGCAATCTGGACTCACGGGATTGAAAAGCCCTGTGGTGATCTTAATCTCATGGGTGAAAAAGATTAAAGAGGGGTTTGGGGACGAAGTTCCCCAGGAAGGGGGCAACGTTCCCTTCACCCCCTTTTCACAAATCATTTGTGATTGCTATATCTTTATTGTTCATTTATCGTTCATATCAATACACCATGAATACAGCAGAACTTCTGGTTAAATGCTTGGAAAATGAGGGAGTTGAGTATGTTTTTGGGCTGCCAGGGGAAGAGAATATGGCTGTTCTCGAAGCCTTACAACACTCCCCGATCCAATTCATCACCACCCGCCACGAACAAGGGGCAGCGTTTATGGCGGATGTCTATGGACGGTTGACTGGAAAAGCGGGAGTTTGCCTTTCTACCTTGGGGCCGGGGGCAACTAATTTGATGACCGGGGTTGCCGATGCCAATTTGGACGGGGCTCCCCTGGTGGCGATTACCGGGCAGGTGGGAACGGATCGGATGCACATTGAGTCCCATCAATATCTCGATTTGGTGGCCATGTTTGCTCCGGTTACAAAATGGAATGCCCAGATTGTCCGACCCAGTAACACTCCGGAAATTGTTCGTAAAGCCTTTAAAATTGCCCAATCTGAAAAGCCTGGGGCCGTTCACATTGATCTGCCTGAAAACATTGCGGAAATGGCAGCAGCCGGTCAACCCCTGCAGCGGGATAAACAGGAGAAAGTCTATTCGGCTTATCACAGCATGAACGAGGCGGCGATCGCCATTTCTAAAGCAAAAAATCCTTTAATTCTGGCGGGGAATGGAGCCCTCAGAGCCAGCGCCAGTGAAGCCGTGATTGAGTTCGCCACCCAACTGAATATTCCAGTGGTCAATACATTTATGGGAAAAGGATCAATTCCCTATACTCACCCTCTAGCACTCTGGACAACCGGATTGCAAAAGCGGGATTTTATCAGTTGTGCCTTTGATGAAACTGACCTGGTAATTGCGATTGGTTATGATCTGATCGAATACTCTCCCAAAAAATGGAATCCGAATCAAACGATTCCGATTATTCATATCAGCTCCATGTCTGCCGAAATTGATAGTAGCTATATCCCAATTGCTGAAATTGTTGGGGATATTTCTGACTCTTTAACGGAGATTTTACGGCGTTCTGATCGCCGGGGGAAACCCGAACCCCACGCCATAGAACTACGCACAGAAATTCGTCAGGATTATGAGCAGTATGCGGGGGACACCGGCTATCCGATTAAACCTCAAAAAATAGTTTATGATCTGCGTCAAGTCATGGGGCCAGATGATATTGTAATTTCTGATGTTGGGGCGCATAAAATGTGGATTGCCCGTCATTATCACTGCGATCGTCCCAATACCTGTCTGATTTCGAATGGATTTGCAGCCATGGGAATTGCAATTCCAGGGGCAATTGCGGCTAAGTTAGTCAATCCTAAATTAAAGGTAGTAGCTGCAACTGGGGATGGCGGATTCATGATGAATTGCCAGGAATTGGAAACAGCTCTCAGGGTAGGGACAGCCTTTGTGACTCTGGTATTTAATGATGGGGGCTATGGCTTGATTGAATGGAAACAAGAGGATCAGTTTGGTCATTCGTCTTACATTAAGTTTAATAACCCTGACTTTGTTAAATTTGCCGAAAGTATGGGGCTCAAAGGCTATCGGGTCGAGTCTGCCTCAGACTTGGTTCCGATTCTAAAAGAAGCCCTAGCTCAGGATGTTCCCACCGTAATTGATTGCCCTGTGGATTACCGGGAAAATGCTCGATTTACCCAGCGATCACAGGTATTGTCCTGCCCGATTTAGCCGGGAAAGGGGTTGAAATGGTGATCAGGCGGCGTAGTAATCTCAACTCTGATCCCGAAAATGTCGAGATTTTAAGTGGAATCGCCCAATCTATTGGGTGATCAATCCGAGCTTGCAAACACCCTCTAAGAAACCATTATTCAATCGGTTCATATCCGATTACCCGGTATAATTAGACTGGTTTAATGGCTGTAATCCAATGAAAATTGCTACCTGGAATGTCAACTCTATTCGGACGCGTCAAGACCATGTTGTCAACTGGTTACTAACTAATCCAGTTGATCTGCTGTGTCTGCAAGAGACCAAGGTAGTTGACCCAGATTTTCCGCGATCGCCCTTTGAAGCTTTAGGCTATAAACTTTATGTTTTTGGTCAAAAAGCTTACAACGGAGTGGCAATTTTCAGTCGAGAACCGGCAGAGAAAATTAGTTTAGGATTCTCAGGAATTTTAGCTGGAGAAAGCCATCAGGAATTGGATGTCCAAACCCGGGTCATTTCTATTGTGATTCATGGGATTCGGATTGTGAATTTATATGTTCCCAATGGAGAAAGTTTAAGTAGTGCCAAATATACTTACAAGTTAAATTGGCTCAAAGTTTTACGGAAATACCTGGAAACTATACTTCAGGAAAACCCTAATCTCTGCATTTGTGGGGATTTTAACATTGCTTTAGAAGATCGAGATATTCATAATCCAGAAGACCGAAAAAATCATATTATGGCTTCAGATGAAGAGCGCCAGGCTCTACAAACTATTCTGGATTTAGGCTTGGCTGATGGGTTTCGTAAATTTACCTCAGAGAGTGGATATTTTAGCTGGTGGGATTACCGAGCAGCGGCGTTTCGACGCAATTTAGGATGGCGGATTGATCACCATTATTTAACCTCTGATTTGTACCAAAAAGCAGTCTGTTGTACCATTGATAAAGCTCCCCGAAGCTGGGAAAAGCCCAGTGATCACGCCCCTGTAATTTTAGAGCTTGATCTGTGATTAATGGATAGGAAACCTGAATGATTTATCAACAGTACCCCCTTCACTCCCTGTTCATAAATTATTTAGGACTGTTATGTCAGTAGCTTGACGCAATTAATTATATCAAATCCGGATGAAGAGTCATAATGTTGTCAGAAGAGTTGTTGAAATACAGGCGTTGCTGAATGATGCAATGAATCATTGCGGAATCGGGACATCCCAGAATTTGAGGTAATGAAGTAGCAACCGAATCGAGTGCTTCAGCATTTCTACGGATTTGGAATAACAGAGCGTCTTGCGA
>JAAURB010000117.1 GCA_012033335.1 Oscillatoriales cyanobacterium RM2_1_1 | reverse complement strand
TTAAATTGTTAAAGTGGCAGGGGGTCTTGGGCACTTTGAGCCTAGGAAGGGGGCAACGCCTTTACCCCCCCCATCAATCTTCTAATCAATTGTGTCAAGCTACTTATATCAACTAGTAGGATTGCTAGTAGTAGGATTGCTAGAACTGCAACACCATCAAGCCAATTAGCAATGCCACCCCAAGAGTAATCGTCAGTAAATAAAACTGGGATTGGCCTGAAATACTATATTTCAAGCTCTCTCCACCAAAAATTGCTCCCAAACCAAAAACATTGACGATGCCATCAATAATATAGCGATCAATCCAAAAACTCAGGGTTGAAAGTCGATTGACCCAGAAAACAACCGTAATCTCATAAACCCGATCCATGTAGAAATCATAGGACAATAAATCCTGCACGGCTTTCCAAGGAAGCTTAACCGGTCGCCCTCCCAGGCCATAAAGATAAATTGCTCCCCCGACTGAGACCCCAATCATCCCTGACACCACTAACAAGGGCACCGCAGCAGACTGAATTAGCCCCAAGAGCCCAGATCCAGGTTCCTGAACCACAGGAGGATTCCAACTCAGGAGTCGTTGCCATTGCTGCAACATCAAAGGCACTAATAAAGTAGTGATAATCATTGAAACCAGCGGAACGGCCATGGGCCAAGCCACCTCCGGGGCACGGCGAGTTTTAGGCTGAGGCTCTCCAGCAAAGACCAGACCAAAAATTCGAGTCAGATTCAGAGCCGTCAATCCATTTACCAGCATCAGAATCACCACCAACCACCAGGGTATATTCCAGAACCCACTCACCCAGCGCCGCATTGTCCAAAACATGCCCAAGGGCATCAGGGCGATTGAACCCGCCGCTCCTGCTACAAACGCTACGGTTGTCGCGGGCATCTTAGACCAGAGTCCTCCCATTTCTGTCAAATCCTGGGTATTGGTGGTCAAAATCACTGAACCGATACTCATAAATAGCAGGGCCTTGGCAATCCCATGGGTAAACAGCAGCAACAGCGCAATATCAACCTGCTGTAGCCCGACCGCTATAAACACCAAGCCCAAAAGGGCACTGGTGGAGTGGGAAAGCGCCCGTTTAATATCGATCTGGGCGATCGCCACCAGGGATGCACCAATGGCCGTGGCGGCTCCCAGCACAATCAATGCTCCATCCGTCACCGGAGACAAAGCCAGTATGGGTTGCAGTTCGATCAGAACATAGGCTCCGGCCCCCACCACAACTGAATTCCGTAAAATCGAAGCCGGGTTTGGCCCCTCCATGGCTTCATCGAGCCAGAGATGCAGCGGAAATTGGGCACATTTGCCAATGGGGCCAGCAATCAAGGCCAAACCTAAACCATTGGCAACCAGGGGAGGTAAACTGGCGGTCTCTGCCCAAAGCTCCAAGTCTGAAAAGGTTAAGCTTCCAGACAAGGCCGATACTGCCACAACCCCCATCAGCAGCAACACATCCCCCACCCGTTTGGTCAGAAATGCATCCCGAGCTGCAGTTACTACCAGGGGCTGAGCATACCAAAACCCAACCAGCAGGTAAGTAGACAGGGTGAGCATCTCCAGCAAGGCATAGGTCAAGAACAGGGAATCACTCAATGCAATTCCACTGATTGCCGCCTCGAAAAACCCCAATAAGGCAAAAAACCGGGCCATTGCCCAGTCCTTCTCCATATAACCTAGAGCATAGATCTGAGCCACCAAACTCAGTCCTGTGGTCAACTCCATCGCTCCCACACTAATGGGAGATACCTTAAACACGAGAGATATGTCTAAACCCGCCGCTTGCATCCAGGAATAGACAAGCTGGGTAGGGAGGTGCCCCAAAGTTGCTCGAAACAGAACAAAGCCGTGGATAAAAGCCAGCAGCGTCATCAACAGATTAAAGTAGGCGGCGGGTCTTGGCCCGGTTCGACGAATGACCCCCGTTGCCCAGGGAAGGGTTAAAACCGCTCCAGTCAGACCATAGAGGGGAAGTATCCAACTGGTTTGCAAGACAAATGAAGTTGTCGTCATGGATCAAAAGTCATGAAGATGAGCCAGAAAAGTGTTTTTCTGAAGATATGTTACTTTAATGCTAATTTAATACTTCTCATCCTTCGCTTAATAAATTTTCTCATCCTTGGGAAGGTTCGTCTATTAAATCTAAGGTTTTGTCAGTTACCCGAAATCTGACCTGAACAGGCCCTGAGACTGAACAATTTAATTAACCCATTGTAATATGAGTAATAATGCTTAGAATAGTCTGCCTTAACTGACTCTGTTGTTGCCAGCCCCATCATACAAGTTACAGCATTTTTCGATGCACCAGGTATAGATTTAGGAGTTGGTAGCAAAGTCCGCCACTAACTCCCGTACTCCAGCACCAGGGGAAACACTGTAATTTTTTAAAAAAATTCTAATAAAATATTAATTTCATTAAGTTTTAGAAAACTTAATGAATCGTATCAGAAAACATAATACAGATTTATATTGTCAATTGAGTCACAATTCTTTTATTCTTATAATTACAAAGATGAAAGGCTAGCTGGAAGTTCAAGTCTATAAAAATTTCCAGCGGATTTGGCTTGATTCTGTAACGAAGATGCACAATTCTGTGTATCTGTCAGTCAGTTAGGAGTTCGACGATGTCAATTGCTGTTGGAATGATTGAAACAATCGGCTTTCCTGCCGTTGTAGAAGCGGCAGATTCTATGGTGAAAGCTGCCCGTGTGACGTTGGTTGGTTATGAGAAGATTGGAAGCGGTCGTGTCACCGTTATTGTTCGAGGCGATGTTTCAGAAGTTCAGGCTTCTGTCGCAGCGGGAATTGAGGCAGTTAAGCGAGTGAATGGAGGAGAGGTCTCTTCAACTCATATCATTGCTCGTCCCCATGAAAACCTGGAGTATGTTCTACCGATTCGCTATACAGATGCCGTAGAGCAATTCCGCTCTTACTAGCTCCCGGCTTTGCTAGGGACGCTGGGTTGAATCGGGCGGGTTCGGTTTTAAATCTGGTCAGTTTAAATAGGCAAAGTGGCTTAGCGACTCAAGCTGAATTCATGAGAAAGTTGTGTTTGGAACTCAAGCCGAACGTTCAACAGCTTTTACATTGCATTCCACAGGTACACAGAATAGTTTTAGGGAGATCTGGCTGGAAGTTGAGCTTGATCTGGTCTTAAGGGTGAGTGAATTAGTCAACTTCATCTAGAGCATATAGAAACTTTCTAGATGGATTTCCTTAGGCTATAGCAACATTTTCCCTTAGTTTGTTTTTCACCTAAGTTTGTTTAGAGAGATTTAAAGGTAACTCTATGGCTATCGCAGTTGGTATGATAGAAACGCTAGGATTTCCTGCCGTTGTAGAAGCGTCAGATTCCATGGTAAAGGCGGCCCGGGTAACTTTGGTTGGTTATGAAAAAATTGGTAGTGGCCGGGTTACAGTTATTGTTCGGGGCGATGTCTCCGAGGTTCAGGCTTCGGTATCTGCTGGGATTGAGTCTGTCCGCAAAGTGAATGGGGGTCAAGTTTTGTCCACCCACATTATTGCTCGTCCCCACGAAAATCTGGAGTATGTTTTACCCATTCGGTATACCGAAGCTGTAGAACAATTCCGTGAGAGTGTAACGGGAATTCGTCCCATCAATCGTCCATAGGCAACGCTGAAATGCAAATAGCCAGAGTGATTGGCACTGTAGTGAGTACCCAAAAAGAGCCCAGTTTGCAAGGTTCCAAATTCTTGCTATTGCAATTTATCGATGAAACTGGCGAAACATTACCTGGATACGAGGTTGCTCTAGATTGTGTTGGGGCAGGGTTTGATGAGTGGGTGCTGGTCAGTCGGGGCAGCGCCGCTCGGATCATCCCGGGCCATGAGGCCCGTCCGAGTGATGCGGCAGTGATTGCCATCATTGATACGATTAGTGCAGCAAATCGCTCGATTTATAGTAAGCGGGAGCGAGACTACTAGTTTGAGTAGTCTCGCTTGTTGAGCTCTTGTCGTTCCATAGCCTGTAGTTCCATAACCGAATCGCATGGCTGATGAACTGGGCATCTAAAACCCAGACTTGAATACAAACTTGAATACAGAAGTTTTTAGGAGAAAGTGAATTATGGCAGTGCATGGCATTGCGGCTCCCCCCACACCCTGGTCAAAAAACCTGGCGGAGCCTAAGATTGATCCAAGTGCCTACGTGCATTCTTTTTCAAATATTATTGGGGATGTCCGGATTGGTGCCAATGTTTTGGTTTCCCCTGGAACCTCAATCCGAGCGGATGAGGGAGCGCCATTTTCGATTGGAGAGATGACCAATATTCAGGATGGCGTTGTGATTCATGGTCTTGAAGAAGGCCGGGTCAAGGGGGACGATGGCAACTCCTATTCCGTCTGGATTGGTAAGCATACTTCCATTACCCACATGAGCTTGATTCACGGGCCTGCTTATGTTGGCGATAGCTGCTTTATTGGGTTTCGCTCTACGGTATTCAACTCCAGAGTCGGTAAGGGTTGTATCGTGATGATGCACGCTTTGATTCAGGATGTGGAGATTCCTGACGGCAAATATGTACCCTCCGGTGCCATTATTACCAGCCAGCAACAAGCGGATCGGCTACCCAATGTCACGGATGCGGATTTGCATTTTGCCAGCCATGTAATCGGGGTGAATCAAGCCCTCAAAGCTGGATATCAATGCTCAGAAAATAAGGCCTGCATTATTCCCCTGCGTAATGAGATGACTCAGGGCAATGGCGGCGGACGTGATCGCTCTCAGTCCTATTCTACTGGCAGCTCCAAACTGGCTCCTGAAATCATTGATCAGGTGGGTCAACTCCTGGCTCAGGGTTACAAGGTGGCGACAGAACACGCAGACAAACGGCGGTTTCGCACGAGTTCTTGGCGCAGTTGTGCTCCGATTGATGCCACTCAACTGTCAGAGGTGGTTCGGGGGTTGGAAATCTGTATGCAAGACCACAGCGGCGAATATGTCCGACTGCTGGGAATTGATCCCAAGGCTCAACGGCGAGTCTTAGAAGAGGTGATCCAGCGTCCTGAGGGCCCTGTACAATCCATCAATGGTCAGGTTAAACCTCAGTCTAGTGGAGTCGCTGCCGCTCCCGGTTCGGGTGGTTCTAGCAGTTTTGGGGGGTCAGGCTCCTCTAGCCAGCCCTTTGGTGGGCAAGTTCGGCAACTTCTGGCCCAGGGCTACAAGGTGGGCTTGGAACATGCGGACAAGCGACGGTTTCGCACGAGTTCCTGGCATAGTGGCCCAACGATTGAATCCGCTCAAGCTGCCAATGCCGTTGGAATCATTGAAAGCTTCCTCAAGGAGCATGCAAAGGAATATGTGCGCTTGATCGGGATTGATCCAAAAGCTCAACGGCGCGTATCCGAGGAGATTATCCAACGACCCGATGGTCAACCGGTGGCGACGACCGCTCCGACTCCAGCGGCGGGAACTGGATTTTCAGCCAGTTCTGCTTCTGGTTCAAGCTATGTCAGCTCATCCCCCGCTAACCCAACTGGCAGCGGACGACTGTCCGGGGATGCCATCAATCAAGTTCGCAATCTCCTGCGCCAGGGCTATAAGATTGGGACTGAGCACGCTGACAAGCGACATTTCCGTACCAGTTCCTGGCAGAGCTGTGCCCCTGTGGATTCTACCCAGGAAAGCCAGGTCGTGGCGGCCCTGGAAGCCTGTCTTCAAGAACATAGCGGTGAGTACGTGCGCTTAATTGGGATTGATACTCAAGCCCAGCGCCGGGTATTGGAACAGCTTATTCAGCGTCCTTGAGTCCCGGACTCCAGGCTTTATCTTCGAGGTTCTATCATGCAGTCACCACCCGCGTCTAATATTAGCTCCGCTTTTGTGAGTGGTGATGTGATCCTCGATCCCTATGCTGTGATCGCCCCCGGGGTAATTCTTCAAGCCAATCCAGAGGCCCAGATCAGGATTGCGACGGGGGTTTGTATTGGTATGGGGGCAGTGCTGCACGCCTATAGCGGCACCTTAAAAGTTGAGGCGGGGGCCAGTATTGGGGCCCGGGTGTTGATTCGGGGAGCGGTAACCATCGGGGCAAATGCCTGTATTGGGTCTGAGGCGACGGTGCTGGACTGTGCGATCGCCCCCGATGCGGTGGTTCCCCCTAGAGCGTTGATTGGCGATCAATCCCGTCAGGTGCAGATTTCTGAGAATGGCGTGGTTGAATCTGCTTCCGGTCAGGAGATAGGGGTAGCGGCCAATTCCTCTCTCCCAGCCCAAGCCCCTGAGATGGCTGATGCTTCTCAGCCCCAGGTCTATGGCAAGGAGTATTTAAATCAATTGCTCGATACCCTCTTGCCCCATCGGAAAGCTTTGTAATCTCCTCAAAGGCAGGGTTGCTGCTGGGTTGCCGCTAAAAGTATTGCATCTAAGGGATAAAACTCAGGTGATTCAAACCCAGAGTCTTTATAATTTCACTAGAGGTGATTGAAACGTCACCCCCAGTCCGCACTCCCCCAGCCAAACCCACCCAATGGATCCAAATTTAAAAAGTTATACCCCGGCTCAGCGGCCCCTCCATCAGGAGTTCAAGGACTTGGCCCTGGGTTTGGTGTCCACCCGCAGCTTTCCGGCGATTGTCGGGGTGGCGGACATGATGTTAAAAACTGCCAATGTCCATCTGGTGGGCTATGAAAAAATTGGGGAAGGCTATTGCACGGCCATTGTCCGGGGGCGGTTTGCGGAGATCCGTTTGGCGGTGGAAGCGGGCCGAGAGGCGGCAGAGAAGTTTGGCCAGTTGCAGTCGTCCCTGGTGATTCCCCGGCCTTTACCCAACCTGGAATATGTCCTACCCATCAGTACTCGCCTGTCTCAACTGGCGATCAGTGGGGGTCACAGTCGCCTTAGTCATCAAGCGGTGGGTCTCCTGGAGACTCGAGGTTTCCCTGCCATGGTGGGGGCGGTGGATGCAATGCTCAAGGCGGCGGAGGTTTACTTTGCTTCCTATGAGACCATTGGGGCGGGGCTGTGTACTGCTATTGTCCGAGGGGCTGTAACGGATGTGGCAGTGGCGATTGAGGTGGGAATGCATGAGGCTGAACGAATTGGGGAATTGAGCGCGGTGATGGTGATTCCGCGACCCCTAGATGATCTAGAACAAACTCTGCCGTTGGCGAGTTGCTGGATTGATCAGCCTGAACCGCTGAAGATCCCGCTGAAGGTGAAGGAAAAGCAGAAGGATTTTGTCCAGTTGTCAGAGGTGCAACAGGAGTTGAAGACCCTGACTCTGAATAATGAAGAAGAGAATTGATCGCCCTCCTGGCTTTGAATCGGGCTTATGGATGATCTAGCCATTAGTTCCAAGCGGCGATAGGTTATCTGAGCCGCTGCTCTGCCTGCTGAAGCAACTGCCGAACCGGAGCGAAATTTGGATCAATTGCGATCGCCTTTTTGTACTCCGAGATCGCCTCCTGAAGTTTTCCTTGCTGTTGCAAAGTGAGACCTAAACCATTAGGTGCCAGGGCATGGGAGCTTGCAGGTGTTCCTTGGCTATTTGGCAAGGTTAAGGCAGTTTTAAAGCTGGCGATCGCTTCATCAAGTTTTCCCTGCTCATATAGCGCAATGCCCAAGTTATTGTAAGCAAGGGCAGATTGTGGGTCAAGTTGAATGATTTCACGGAGAATCAACTCGGCTTGAGCAAAATCTCCAGCCAAGTAAGCCGCTTCGGCTTTTTGATTAACTCCTCAGCACTCTGAGCCAGAGCTGTTGATCCTGGAACCCACAGAGACAATACCAGCAAAATATTCAGTAATCGGTGAAGCGGTCTGCTCATCTCAACCTCCAAACCTGATTAAGTCTCCTTTAGTCTACCTGGATTTACTACAGCCAAGTTGTTAGGAACGGGGTTAGATTTAAACTGAATTGTAGAGTTGTAAAATTCCGATGAGTAGATTCTGGCTTTGATGATCATGCTTAACCTGATAAATTTCCGCCCTCACCCCCTCCAGACGTTCGCGATTTTTTTGTCGATTGGACTATTAGGAATCGTGATTAATCTGGGCCTCATGACAACGTTACCCGCCGGGGCAGCGATCAACCAACATCAACAAGCCTCCGGGGAGATATTGTACAAATCTCACCATCGGTTAAAAGACAAGCAAGGTCAATCCTGGCAGGTAATTGTCTTCAAATCCGTGGATCAGGGTAAAGTCACCAACGCCAGCTTGAGAATTGTCGGATTTCCAGGTCTGGCTCAGTTTGACCATCAGGAGCCCCTGAAGATTGTCACCAAAACTGGAGATTCCTTCGGGGCCGTTGATCGATTCGCAGAGCAGGCCCCAGCAGACAACGTAGCCCAATACGATCTCCAGGCTATCCTAAAGCAACTGCCCCTGGCCGAACCCGTGGATTTGATTTTCTCCATGGAGTCGAGTCGCAGGGTGGAACTGCAAGTCCCATCGGCCATGGTATTGGAATGGCAGGTGATGGCCAGTCAATCCTGATGGCTGAGTTTAATTCTCGACGGTGATTCTGCAATTCACGTTGAAGCTTGCAATGCCTGTAAACGCTGGCGGCGACGCTTCTGCCAGACTTTGACCGCTACTCCCAGATGCCGCTTGAAGTGATCAAACTCCTCAAGAGTTGGATGGATCTGTTGCCAGGAAGGCCGCGATCGCACTCGATCTGCCCACGCCTCAAGACCTGGATAGGATGCTAAGGAAATCTCTACCTGGGGCAAATCTGGAATTAAAGTTCCCGCCACGACTTCGGCCATGGTAAATCCCTCCCCCGCAAAATAGGGGCGATCGCAGCGGCATAACAAATCGATGGAGCCGACCGCCGAGAGGTTATCTGTAAGAATCAGAGGTTATCTGCCGCCGCACAACTTCACCGTTAGCTGGCTTCGTTTTTGGGTTGGGGCATACTAGCAAGTGATCTGTGATGTGCTTGAGCTTGAAGGATGAGCGATCACAAAGTAGTTATATGTGTTGAGTGACGATTTATAGTTGACAGAGCAGTATTTTTGTAAATCGACCCAACAGTTTTGATATGAAGCGATCGGTCTCCTCAGTGCCAACCTTTGACTCAATGCTTCTACCCACAATTCAGGCTCTACAAGATTTGGGTGGGTCTGGTACAACTGAGGAAATTTATGAAAAAGTAGTGCAGATTCTCAATGTTCCTGATCAAGTGCTTGAAATTCTGCATGGCAGTACATCACAAAGCGAGGTTGAATATCGACTTGCGTGGAGTCGAACGTATCTGAAGAAGTATGGGCTTTTACAGAATTCAGCACGCGGCATATGGTCTTTAGTTTCAACTTCCATCAATCCTAACGACCTTGATCCCAGAGAGATTGTCAAGGCAGTTCGAGATGCTGATAAAAACAAGACTTCATCTTCAGATACAGCAGATGAGGCTGTCGGAGCCATAGAGACTTTAGAAGAGCTTGCATGGCATCAACAGCTTCATAAAACATTGCTATCGTTAGATTCGTCTGCATTTGAGCGCCTAGCACAGCGTTTACTGCGCGAATCCGGGTTTATTCAGGTACAGGTTACGGGTAAATCTGGTGACGGTGGAATTGATGGTGTTGGAATTGCCCGTATCAACGGCTTTTTAAGCTTTCATGTTCTCTTTCAATGCAAGCGGTATAAGGGTTCGGTCACAGCAGGTCAAATTCGAGACTTTCGTGGAGCCATGCAAGGGCGTACTGATAAAGGCTTATTGATCACGACTGGCACATTTACCAGGGACGCGATTAAAGAAGCCACACGAGATGGCGCACCACCTATTGATCTGATAGACGGTGAACAGTTAGTTCAACGCTTGAAAGAGTTGGGGCTTGGTGTCAAGATAGTAATGATCGAGTCAGTTGAAGTCGATACCGATTGGTTTACAAAGATTTAATGCGATGGAGGCTAAATGGTTACAACTCTTAATAAACCCTCTTCTCTGATTCATGAAATCCAGCTTGAAAAAGATGGCAACTGGAATCTATTCAAATTCAGTGAGTCTCTTCAACTACGAATGGAGAGCTTTTTAGAAAAGAAAAAAGCTGATCAACTCACTTCTGGCGAAATTGCTGAATTGGATGCGATCGGAGAATTAGATCGCATTTTCACTCATATCAACGCAATGCTTGCTGCGCAAAATGCCAATCAATGATGAACTCAAGCAAGTGATCCGAGAGCGTGCTAAATACGTTTGCGAGTATTGCCATTCTCCAGAAAGGTTAAGTGCGAATCGATTTACCGTTGATCATAATCATTCCAAAATCTTTGGGGGGTTATGATCAACTCGATAATCTTGCACTTGCTTGTCGTCGTTGTAATGAGAGACGTTATAACTTTGTGGCTAGTATTGATCCAGAGACTCAGGAAATTGTTCCCATTTTTAATCCTCGCCAACAGAAGTGGGCAGAGCACTTTGTCTGGCTAAATCAAGGCGTGGTTATAGAAGGAACTACACCAATTGGTCGCGCAACCTGCCTTCGGCTTGATTTGAACGATACCCGTTATCCAGAGGAAGACTCCATTCGAGAAACAAGACGGTTTTGGATAAAAACTGGGCTACATCCACCAGTAGACGATCCGCGTCAAGTTTAAAGTTGTGTTATTGCCAGCCAGCTAACAACACGTTGGGGCGGACGGGCGAGAGATCTCGGTGAGGATACAAAGGATACTTGCCGCCGCTCAACTCAAACGTTGTACCACCTGAGATGGAGGTTCCTGTTTGCTGGTTTCCTCCACCCTCTGCCACTTCTGCCCAGATTGTGATATTTTCTTATTGAAGGGGAGTAGCTGGGGTTATAGCAACCCATTATCTGAATCAACATACTGGTGATGAGCCTGGTTCAGGTAGTAAATTGGTTTTCTAATTTGTCAGCGAGACCTTCACTGAGTCCACGGAGAGAGTGGGCTTGGTGGGGTCTTTTGAGATATCCGTCATGCCTGCTCAGTCCACTACTAGCTGGAGTAGCGCATGAATTTCTTGACAGGATTTACATCCGGGTTATTGCTGATTACGTTGTCAGAACTCGGCGACAAAACCTTTTTTATTGGCGCTATTTTAGCCATGCGCCATCCTCGGCGGTGGGTGTTTCTGGGCGTGATGGCGGCGCTGGCTGCCATGACCTTATTGTCGGTCTGGATTGGTCAACTCGCATCATTTTTTCCAAAACACTATGTTCAAGGCATTGCCGTAGCCCTATTTATTGGCTTCGGGTTAAAACTGCTTTATGATGCCAGCCGCATGTCTGGTAAAGAGACCCTAGATGGGGAACATGCCGAGATCCTAGAAGCGGTTGAGCAGCGAGAACAGGGCGTCGCTACTTGGTCGGCTAGAGCCGTGGTGATGGAAGCCTTTATCCTCACCTTTATTGCCGAATGGGGCGATCGCACCCAAATTGCCACCATTACCCTGGCCTCTTCCGACCATCCCTATGGGGTGCTGTTGGGAGCCATTCTGGGTCATGCTATCTGTGCCGCCATTGCCGTCGCCTGCGGCAAATTCATCGCCGGGCGCATCTCCGAGCGACTGATGACAGCTCTGGGCGGTGCTTTGTTTATCGGCTTTGGCATCCTCGCTGCCCTGGAAAGCATTTAATTAGCACTTGTCGTTGACTTGAGACGCTTGATTCAACCGGCTCTCCAGGATCTATGGTGATAATCTGGAGCTTTTAGAGCTGAAATCCCTACCTGATAAGGTATTCAGGAATTCACCTTGAGGAATTCTGTATCATTAATATACTTCCCCCACCCCAATTCCTGGAGAGCTATTCAACCTTAGACCCAATTTACTAAAACAACGATGAGTAAGAAGCTCGCACCCTCTCGTCCCTATCAACCGTTTCTCCTGCGAGTTTTGCATGGCCTGACGGGACTGTTCCTGATTGCTGCCATTCTGACTGCCTATTGGACTTACGACACCTATGATGGGCGCTGGGGATCCTCTGCCCACTTATCAGGACATTGAGGGCATCCACGGCACCTTTGGATTATGGACTTTGCTGTTATTTCCGGCATTTGTAGTCTACGCTTTTCACCGGGGACAGAAGCGACTAATTCAGTCTGATTCTCTGAGCAAGCTGGCTCAGGTGGGCAAACCCATTTGGTGGTACACCTTGAATCGTGTGACCAATACTTTGGCCCTGCTGGCGTTAACCTTTGCACTGTTCAGCGGCAAGATGATGGACGAAACCTGGCTACCCGAAGGAGAGTTAAATCATGGTTGGTACTACGCTCACCTGATCTCGTGGGTGGTGATGGTGGCAGCGATCGCGTTGCACCTGTTGATGAATGCCAAGGTTGGCGGCTCTCCTTTGCTGCTGTCGATGCTGACCTGGCAGTTTCGTGAAAAAGATAGCCCCACTCTCTGGCCAGCCCATGTCTCCCAGTGGTGGTCACAGGTTCAGCAAGGAGCTTGGCTCAGATGGTTCCAACCGATGACTGTGATGAGCGTCCTGGAAATTGCAATTGTGGTGAGTATCTTTGCTGCCTGGATTATTCCTCTGTTTAAGGACTAGCTTCAAGCATCGAGGGAAAATTGGCAAAGACCGTTCATCATCGCTGCTTTTGCCTTAAGTTGCGAATGAAGTATCTTTCAGCACCTTGACCTACAGCGCTACAACACTTTCGTTGGGGTGGACGGCATAGAGATTGTCGGCAAGTATTCAAGGTTATCTGCCGCTGCACAATTTCACTGTTAGCCAGTAATTTGTCAGTGTTGCCGATGCCACTGCAAAGACTCCGGGCATGGTGATTTTCGAGGTTCGCGATACGGATTTAGGATCAGGAACGAGCAGCCGTCCAGGGGCGAAAGGTCAAGTTGATGCGCTCGCCGACGGGACGCTTAGTTTTGGGCACGCGATGCAGCCAGCAGTCTTGGCAACGACCGGCCATCAACAGTAGCGAACCCGAGATTAGATCGAGATCGAGACGGGGCAGGTCGCGGCGGAACTTGTGCTTGAGGGAGAAGCGGCGGGTGGCACCGAGGCTGAGGGAGGCGATCGCCGGTTGCGGGCCCATCCCTGACTCGTTATCGGCGTGCCAGCCGACGCTATCCGCACCGTCGCGATAGCAGTTTGCTACGACGATGCGAAATTCGTGGCCGGTGATTTGCTGGATTTGTGCGCGTAATTGCGCCAACAGCGGCGGCCAGGGCAAGGCGGTCATGGCGATGCCGGAGTAGTCGTAGTCGCAACCGCGATCGCCATACAGCACCTGCAAGCGCGGCAGCGGCACGTACTTGCCCGCGAGGGGGAAGCGATCTTGTTGCCAGGCCAGAGTTGTGCGGAGTTCCTGGAAGTAGTGATCGC
>JAAURB010000116.1 GCA_012033335.1 Oscillatoriales cyanobacterium RM2_1_1 | reverse complement strand
GGGGGCACGTGCCCCCTTCCTGGGGCACTGCCCCAGACCCCCTTCTGTTTGACAATTAATTACAACCATCTACTTAGCTATGCAAGTGAACTTAGCAAGTGATAGAAAAGCTACTATGGCGCAGGAAGTTTGCTCTGGAGTACCTGGCTCAATGGCTTAAGAGTCGTGTGATCTACTTCTATTTCTAGCAAATTGTTGGTCATCAGCGCGATCGCACTTCCTCATATTTGATCCGAATGGGGGTAACCAGGTAATCATGAACCAATTGATAGTAGTCTTCTGGAGAATTCTGTATATGAAACACCAAACCTGACTCTACCAGAACTTTCAGGATGAGTTGGTGTTGGGAAACTGGAAGCTGTGAGGCTGAAGCTACCTCGCTTTCGGTTCGTAAAGGCCGAGTGCCCTTTTCGTTTGTTAGTATTACCAGCACCTTCCACACTGTTTCCCAGTGTTCCGCCCCACAATCTTTGACAACATCCTCCAGGTAACGTTCGACTAGTTGGGCTTTGTCGCCCCGTTGTTGGTATTTTTCTAGGTAGGTGATTTTTTCGGCTTGTAACTGCGCCCCCACCACCTGCAACTCAATTGGTAAAACGGTTCCCCGCTCTGCGGCCAGATCGTCTACCAGGGCATCAATCAGTTCCGGTTGCAGCGAATACTGGGCTTGGGCAGTCAAGCGTTGGATGACTTGTTTGGCCTGGGCTTTGGAAAAGTCTCCCAGGTAGTAGAGGGTGTTTTTCCCCAGGATGTCGTTGTTGACAATGTCTAAACTGACCAGGCGATCGTTGCATTCCAGCAGATAGTGGAGATAGTCTTCTCGCAGGGAGAGAACGACTTTGACGGCAGGGATATTCAGGCAGGCTTTGAGGAATTGATAGAAGATTTTGCGCTGGGGGGGTTGGTCGTACTCGAAGAAAAATTCTTCAAATTGGTCGAAGATGATGACGGTGAGCAGATTGTTGTTGGTGTTTTGTTGGAGTTGGTGGAGGATGGGATTCTGATTCTCTAAAATCCCTAATCCCGGGGGATTTTGACCTCCTGAAGTCTGCTCTGTGAAGTGATTGGCTGAACCTTCTGTGGAATGTTGAGGGACTGACTCCCCCCAACATTGGGGGGCGAGGGAAGCTAGATCCAAATAGTCAAAGGCTCTGGTGATGGAATTGCTCAATTGTTCAGGCCAGTTGGTATAAACCCTTTGGAGGACGGGGAGGACTTTTCGGGTTTCGATGGGTTTCTGGCGGAGGGCGGGAATCAGTCCGGTCTGGAGGAGGGAGCTTTTGCCGACTCCGGATGCACCGCAGATGACGGTGAGTTTGTGGTCTTTGCGTTGAATCCGTTGCAGCAGTTCTTCGATATTTTGACTGCGGCCCGAGGCGGCGATTTCCTGGGCAACGATGGCATTCTTTTTCTCTTCGGTGAGAACTTCATCGGGTTTGGATTGCTGGATGGAGATCCGGGCGGCCCCCAGGAAGGCCCGAAAGCGGTATTGATATTCGATCAATTGTTGATCTTTTTTGACCTGAAAGGCGTTGAGGTATTGTTTTTGCTCGTAGTAGAACGTCCTCAATTCCCGCAAGATTCGCAGATACAGGTAAGGATTGTAGGCGGGATTATTGACGGAGCGGGCCTGTTCTAGAGTCGCGATGGCGGTCTGGAACAAGCCCAAATGCCACTGGGCGCGTCCCAGGGAAAGCAGATACCAGCCTCGATGGTTGGCTCTGGCCCAGGCCAGGTTGGTTTTGACTTGATCACAGAGGGGTTGCTGTAGGGTGGTTTCGGCATTAGCCAGGGTTTCTAGGGCGGTTGTGGCCAGATGTTGAACCTGTTGCCAGTCCTGTTTGGCGATCGCAATTTCGGCCTGTAACATCCCCCGATCATGGGCCAGCCAGATCGGATCGGGATAGGTTTGGTGCAGGGAAATGGCCCGGTTTGCCAGGGTTTCCAGGGCTGACCAGCGTTTGAGACGGTGCAGCATTTCCCCCAGACGGTTGATGTATCGAGCGACAATATCGGGACGGTTGGCCTGGTCAAAGGCTTGAATCCCCTGTTCAAAGTAGTGGGCGGCTTCGGTATAATCGGCTTTGTAACGGTTGCGTTCAGTGAAGCCTCGCCACCAGACTCCGAGATGAATCAGCACACACCCCGCGCAAATCCAATCCTGAGGTTGAGGAGAGCTGTCTAATTTTTGCTGCCAGAGTTGCCAACTGCGTTCATAGTGTTGTCTGCCGGGTTCGGATAGTCCCCGGGTTGCCCGACCCTGAAGAAATTCCCAACCGGCTTCTAGAGGGAGATCGATTTGAGCTTGTGATTGCTCTAACGCTTCCCAGACTTTGGTCAATTCCGCCATCCATTGGGGGGTGAGATTCAGTTGTTGACTTAGCTTGATGAAGGGGCCGCCTCCCGCTGCCAAGCTGCGATCAAAGACATCGTCAATGGCTTGTTGAATGATCGCTGCGGACTCTGAGGTTGAAACTTGAAATTCCAGGGTGGTTCCACTAGCCCAACTTTCTAAATCTCGAGCAATGGTAAAGAATTGGTTTTGGATGCGATCGCTGACCCAGAAAACTATCGGAAAGGGGAATTGTTTACGAAATTCCTCCCGGACTCGATTAGCAGTGACTAGGAGTTGTTCTAAGTTTTGCGCGTGTTCAAACCCTGTAACCATTAGGGCTTGAGGGGATTGCTCACCTAGTTCTGTTTGAATTGCGGTTAGGAGTTGGGTTGTCTCAGGTTTGAGGACAATTTCTTGAATCGGAATCGAACAGATTTCTCGTAATTTTTGGATGAGTTGCTGTCTCAGGGCCGTGGAATTGCAATAGGCAAACAGTAGAGAAAATTCTGCTTCAGCCGCTCCCATCTCAAGCCCCCAGGCGAGTTGTTCCAGGGTGGTTTGATGTTGGGGTGTGAGTTCCGCCTGAGTCATATTCACTACCTCTGTAATGCTGAAGAGTGTCCAAATCATTCATGGATTCTAATAATCTCTCGCCTAACTCAGTCGTCCTGTTTCCAGCAAAATTGGATTCACCGCAAACCAGGAACCCCGGTCGTCATAGTACTCATAGACAAATAGACTGCGGAGCAAGATGCGATACTCCTCGAACCCACTGAGGGATTGAGTCCGATGAACCCGTTTGAGTAATTCCCAATGTTGATCAGTAATGGGTAAGGCCATTTTGTTGGCGCGATCGCGAATCACTTGTTCCAGACCCTTAGAAGACAACGGCAACTTGCGCTCGAACATGATCCAATCCCGCACCAGTCCGAGTAATTCCCGCACATGACCGCCGCTAACCTGACACAGCCGATGCAGGATTTCCGGGAATTCAACAATTTCAGGGAGGCGTTGCAGTCTGGCTTCTGGGGTGAGATGGGGAAACGCCCTGACCAGAACCATTTGTTTCAGCAAGGCCATGCCTTCTAGACAGGGGTTGCCATCCCGATGCTGAACTGGAACCATCGGTAGCACTAAAGGTTCAGTACCAAAACGACTGGTGAGCCGGACAATATCGCTGGAGAATCGTAGCACCAGGGGCATCGTGTAGACCACATGACAATTGAGCTGGCGCAATTGTTCACCGCGATCAACGAATAAGTATTCTGGTTGGGGTCGGCCCCAGGATTTGGAACTCAGCTCTAATCGATCCAGATTATCCACAATCACTACTAAACCTTGGTAACCTTGCTGTTTGAGTTTGAGAATGGCGGGTTCGATCAGTTCCTGATTAATCGCATCAATCACCAATTTGGTGCGGGGCTCCAGGTAATCCCTCAGGAGACTGCGAAGTTCGGGACTTTGTTTCGCCTGGGTGGTAATTTCTCCAATTCCCAGGGAGAGGGAAAACTGTCCCTGATTTTCTTTGACACCAATTTTGCCCTGGGGTAGAACGCCTGGAATCCCCGGGGTGCCGACGTTGACTCCCCTGACTTCTGAGTTGAGGAGTTTGGCGGCCCCTTGCAGCAGTTCTTGCAAACGGGAGGGTTGCAGGCAGATTTGACTGGCTCGCAAACTTTCATCGACTTGACGGGCGATCGCCAGTAAAATATCCGCCACATCCACATCGTTCATTTCCAGATCTTGATCGGATTCAAAGTAGACGACATGGCATCCCGCTTGAATTAAATCGGCTCTGAGGTTGGAGAGTTCAGTCGATTTGCCACAGCCGATGTGCCCGGTGAAGAGTTGGCAGGTGGGTTCATCGGGGGAAAATAGGGTGATCTGGGCTTTGAGTTGTTCGATGATTTCCTGACCCCGAACCCTGGAGAAGTCAATGTAAAACTGGCGATCGCTTTGATCTACCAGGTTCAGGGTCTTGCTGGGATTCGTGGCTTTGTAAAATGCTGTAAAGTCCAGGTCTGCCTTCATTGCGTCCATCTAAGCTAAAGATGTGATGTCAAACCCTAGTATGACATCCATAACCTCCCCCTGATTACTAATCAGAGCAGCAGGCAAGAATTATGCAAAAGGCAACTCAAGATTTCGGATTTTCTTGCGGAAGGCTCTCAGTGCTGGACTTCTCCCGATCTCAGCACATTGCTGTAACACCTCTTGCACCCAGTCCAACACCGGTAGCCCTGGAAAGGTTGGACTACAGGTGATTAACTGATACTGATCTGGCTGTAGCGTGTAAATCTTCAGGTGACCCTGTTCATAAATCCACAATTCGGGAACTCGCAAGTTGATGTAGGCATCCATTTGAGCTTTTGAAGTGACATCGATTTCAATGGCTAAATCGGGTGGGGGATCCGTTTTAAGATTCACTCTCCGCTTGCCCTGCATCTAGTTATGGTTCTGGATATAAAAGCATTGATCAGGTTCGATGCCACTATTCATGCTTTCTTGCTTGAAGGTGGTCGATCCAAAACACTCGCAATCCATTTCAAGTTCGTCCAGCAGGATTTTAACGAAGTCGCCAATGATTTCTTTATCCACTTCATGTTCCGGCGTTGGCATTCTGATTTCTAAAGTGCCTTGGTGGTAGGTAATGCGGGAAGAACGTGTTTCACCTAACTCTGCCAGGATATATTCAAATTGTTGCCAATCCAAATCATGGATCAGTAATCGTTGACCCAGTGGAATGTCAAGCTGTTGGAGCTGAAGGGTGACCATTGCAGAGTTACGAGCCGATAAAATTATTTTAGACCTCTTTTAAAGCTCTAGGAGTAGACCTGACATGATTGCTCAAGCTGAGAAAAAAACCTACACTACTGAAGAGTATCTAAGGCTGGAGCTGACTTCAGAAACTCGCAGCGAATATCGTGATGGAGAAATTATCCTGATGACGGGTGGCACTCCCGACCACAATGATATTTCAGGAAATCTCTATATTTTGTTGAAGTCTGCCCTCAAGGGAAAAGATTATCGAGTGTTCTACGCCGATCAACGGTTGTGGATTCCAACTATCAGTCTCTACACCTATCCTGATGTGATGGTGATGCCAAAACCCCTCGAACTTCAGGTAGGATGAAAGGATACGGTGGTCAATCCTTGCTTCACTGCTGAAGTATTGTCCAAATCCACCCAAAGCTATGACCGAGGTGACAAGTTTTTTGCCTATCGAACTATTTCTGGCTTTCAGGAATATCTTTATAATTGATCAATATCGGGTTCACGTTGAGCATTATGTTAGAACCGCCGCCCACCAATGGCTGTTCTCAGAATATAACGATCCAACGCTGATGCTTGAATTCAATACCTTTGAGGTTCAGATTGCAGACCTGTATGAAAATATTGATTTCTCAGAGGCTTGAAAGGCACAACCTAGAGCAGTGTCATTCCTGTCCTGTATTCAAAACCGCTTGCAGCACCTGAAGATCTTGAATCTTGGGCAAATACTATCACCCTGACCTTCGGAAGTGATCCAAAACCAACGTCTACTTATCGAGCACTGAGAGCGAGTCGCTTCTATCACAATAACGTGGATTTCGTCCCGTCGCCCATGATTGATTATGACTGGCAATTGGCATTCTCACCCCCTCTCCCAGAGAGGGAGAGGGGAGATCTTTATCCGGTTCCCTCTCCCAAGTTGAGAGAAGGCTAGGGTGAGGGCGGTTTGGGCAATCACACAAAAGATTTGTCAGTCAATAGATTTGTCAGTCAATCAGCTTAATGGATCAAATTTACCGGTGATCCGACTTCTAATTCCGATAAATACTCTTATAGGAATTAGGTTTAAATCCCTCAACATCAGAATACTCATGAATTCTCCCGGTATTGGCCCCGGCAATACCGGACTCCAATCATCCGTCTGAGCAAACCCCAACCGATGCAATCACTGAATTGTCTGAATCACTGAATTGTCTGAATCAATCTCATTCCCAACTGATCACGACTGCCCAACTACTCACTCAAACGGAAGGCACAACCCAATGTCTACTGGGTATTGCAGTCCCTACCGCTGACCAGCTAATTCCCTTAGAGCAATTTATTCCAACTCAAATGCCCCCCTTCATCTACCCTCCCGGAAAAATATACAGTTACTCCAATATAGGTATTGCCCTGGTAGGATACCTAGTGGAAACCCTCAGTAATAACCCTTTCAGCCAATACATGGAGCAAAATATTTTCAACCCCTGGGATGGCTTCTTCCCAAGATAGATGCCGTTCAACGGGCATCACTTCACTCCCTTCTAGTTCTCCCTCCAATGGGGAAATCAGAAGGGGTTTAATATGGGCTGGATTTAATCAAACTCCCTTAAATCCAACAGCTCCATCCATTTTTTCAGCAGAACCTTTACCGGTAATTGATTTCTGCGGCAGGCGAGAAACCCCGATTTGATTCAGCACAATTCCCAACAAAATCACCCCACCTCCCAGATATTGAGCCAGGGTTGGCGCTTCTCCTAAGATCAAATAAGCCGCCAGGATTCCGGCAATTGGTGTAAATGAATTGGCTAGGGAAACCTCCGCCGCATCCGATCGCTTCAATCCCATAAACCAGGCCAACTGCCCCCCCACCACAATCACCAAACTGTAAACCAGCATCCACCGCCAGACAAATGGAGAAAACACATCGGTAAAGTGATGCCAGCCAAATATTCTAATAACAATCACGAAAAAAATTACCGTCCCCACGGCCGTACGATAAAGACTGAAAACCCCTAAGGGAACCCTTTGCAGACTGGCTTTGCTGATCACCGCCGCGATCGCCCCGGCTACAGCCCCGCCGATTGCCAGAACTTCCCCCAGACCCATCTGTAATCCCATCACGGGCATCATCGGTGTCTGGGGTTTGGTGATCAGTAAAGTGAGCCCTACCCCGAGGAAGGAAACCAATGCCCCTGCGACCACCCAACTATTGACCCGGGCTTTAAGGAAAAAAATCGCTAGGACAAGGGCCAAGGGCGGTTCAATTCGACCCACCAAAATCACATTGTTCACGGTGGTATGTTCCAGGGCGGAGAACATCAGGGCCGGTGCTAATGCCCCAGAGAGTAGGGCCACAACCGTCAAACTCAGCCAATCTTGGCTGGAGAGTTGTCGTAGGGTTTGGGGGTTCCAATCCTTGTAATAGATAAAGGTCAAGGCGATCAATGCCCAGATATTACCGACAAACAGAACATTGCAAAAGGAAATCGGGTTTCTGCCATTCATCAAATTTTCGGCCCCCAGTTCTGTCAATTGATGGGTGATCGCACTCGCCGCCCCAAAAATGGTGACAGCAATCAGTAAATAAACCCGTGCAGGGATAGTTTGAAAGAAATTCATCGGTTAATCCATCGCTATAATCCAGAATAGAGTCTCCATCCTGCATTCCAATCCAGCTTTCAACTCCAGTGAAACCCAAACGCCTCGATAGCGCCCTTGTGAGTCAATTTGCCCAGTTTGCCCTGGACTGCATTGCCCGTGAATATCCCCATGTTCACCGCTATTGGTTAGAACAGCCTGAGGATTTGATTTCCCCGCGACAACTTACCCCTGTATTTTACGGTTGCCTGGATTGGCATTCGGCAGTGCATAGCCATTGGACTCTGGTGCGGGCTATTCGTTGCTGCCCTGACCTGAGTTTTGCCAGGATCGCTAGGGCCGCGATTCAGCAGAATTTCATGGCTGAAAAGGTTGCCGTTGAGGTTGCTCACCTCAAATCCCATCCCCGGTTTGAATGCCCCTATGGCTTAGCCTGGTTGCTGCAACTCACCGCAGAATTGCGGGCATGGCCAGATCCTCAAGCTCAACACTGGTGGAAAATCCTGCAACCCCTGGAAATGGTGGCAATAGAAAACCTGCAAATCTGGATGGAGGGATTGACCTATCCGGATCGCACCGGAACCCATGCCCAGACGGCTTTTACCCTGGGATTGATCTGGGACTGGGCCATGGTTAGCCACCATCCATCTATCCGGGAGCAAATTCAACATCTAGCCCAAAGGTTCTATTACAAAAATCGATACTATCCCCTGCACCTAGAACCACTGGGGTATGATTTTCTTTCCCCTGGACTAGCGCAAGCAGATTTGATGCGCCGTCTACTACCTTTTGATAGGTTGGGGGATGGGTTTAGTCAATGGCTGCATGGATTTTTGCCCCAACTGGCAGTTCAGGCAGAACTTGACTCGTTCCAACCGATTTACGTTCAAGATCCAGAGGATTATACCCAATCTCACTTTGAAGGGTTGAACCTCAGTCGAGCCTGGATGTTAGCTGGAATCGTCTCTGGACTTTCCCCTGAGGATAGCCGAATACCCATCTTAGAATCCCTGGCCACGTGGCATCATCAGGTTGGACTCCAGTCCGTTTCAGTCAATCACTATGCCGGGAGTCATTGGTTGGGGAGTTTCATGGTCTATCTCATCACTCATAGCGGTTTAGCCCCGGGGAAACCATGACAGAACTCAGACAGAATTTAATTACTCGGGATTGGGTGATCATTGCCACCGAGCGCGCCAAACGACCAGATCAGTTTACCAAAGCTGAAGCCAGAAGAACTAAGTTGCCTCCCTACCAGGCAGATTGCCCTTTTTGTCTGGGCAATGAACACCTGACGGGGACTTCAGAAACCCTACGGTTACATGATGGAGATGGCACAGGATGGAAGGTTCGAGTGGTGGGAAACAAATATCCAGCATTGGCGGCTACGGGAGAGCGAGTTCGATGTATGAAAGGGAATTTTCGTTCCCTGTCTGGGGTGGGATTCCATGAAGTCGTCATCGAGCATCCCCGCCACAATCTGACCACTGCTCTAATGAAAGTTGAGGATGTAGCTAATATTTTAAGGGTTTATAAAAAGCGCTATCTAGATCTCCGTAAAGACCCTCGAGTTGAAACCATTATTATTTTTAAAAATCATGGTCGAGGGGCCGGAACTTCCCTGGAACATCCCCATTCCCAGATTGCTGCCTTGCCGATTGTTCCCTATCAATGGCGCGATCGCACGGAAGAAGCCATTCGCCACTACGATGATACTGGGGAGTGTATTTTTTGTCGGACATTGGCAGAAGAATTACAGGCAAAAGAGCGGATTGTCTGGGAGACTCAGCATTTCGTTTCATTCATTCCCTATGCGGCTCTTTCTCCCTTTCACCTGTGGATTTTTCCCCGTCGCCATGCGTCCTCCCTGGATGAAATTACCGAAGAAGAAATTACAGATCTGGCTAAAAATTTAAAAACAGTTTTAGGGAAACTTTACTTCGGATTACACAATCCAGATTTTAATTACACAATCCGTTCAATTCCCACCTCAGAACAGCGGACGGATTATTTTCACTGGTATATTGCAATTATTCCACGGGTTTCTCTGGCGGCGGGTTTTGAATTGGGCAGTGGAATGTATATCAATACAGCCTTACCGGAAGAAAGTGCTGCCTTTCTGAGAAATATAAAATTGTTAAGATAGCTTTGTATTATATACATATAGCGATTTCTAATCACGTGAGGTACAGATTTGAGAGGTGGCGGCGCACCGCGCCGCCACCTCTCGTACTCCAGCAGCGTTGGAAACGCTGTAATTATGGTACGGCAACTTCATCCTGAACCTTAGTCCGACCTTACTGCCTCAGCAATTTGGGTTTTATGGCGTTCAATCCTGTGATTTAGGGATTTGGGAGGGGATGGCGCATCGCTGTATCACCTCCCGTACTTCAGCCGCGTGACCAAACCCTATATTCAGGGAGAACCATTAACAGAAACTACATCGCCCATTACTGAGCCGTGGTTAATTCTGGCATTTGAACTTTGGTTCCGCCCAAACCGCAGTAACCCCCAGGATTCTTGGCCAGGTATTGCTGATGGTAGTCTTCCGCGTAGTAGAACTCGGGAGCATCTAGAATCTCCGTGGTGATCTGGCCATGACCTGAAGCGGTTAGAGCTTCCTGATAAGCCCTCTGAGAGGTCTCAGCCAGTTGCCGTTGCTCGTCAGAGTAGACATAGATGCCAGAACGGTATTGCGTCCCAGTATCATTGCCCTGGCGCATTCCCTGGGTGGGGTTGTGGCTCTCCCAGAACACCTTAAGCAACTGTTCATAGCTGACCACCTGGGGATCGTAAACCACTAAAACCACCTCGTTGTGACCCGTCATGCCACTACATACCTCCTGATAGGTCGGGTTAGGGGTAGAGCCAGCAGCATAACCTACGGCAGTACTGTAGACCCCTTCTACCTGCCAGAACTTCCGCTCTGCGCCCCAAAAGCACCCTAGACCAAATATCGCCTTTTGCATCCCTGCTGGAAAAGGCGCTTTTAGAGGATGTCCATTGACGTAATGCTTCTCTGGTACGGGCATCGATTCAGTCCGTCCGGAGAGGGCTTCATCCGGGGTAGGAATCTCTAACTTTTTGCCAAATCCAAATAGTCCCATAATATTTAAAGTCAGATTTCTAAACGACAACTTCACATTGCTTAATATTGTAGCGTTTAGATTGGTTATGATAGGTTCTATGCGATTGCATGACCCATCTTCAGACTGAAAAATCCTAGGACTTGCAATGAGAGACGTATCTGCCTCGGTTTGCCCGGTTCCATTTGAACAACGCCCCGTCAATGAATATCTTGAGCTGCGAGAGTCCTGGTCATTTAACTGGGTGACGCTGGATTGGCCCGAGTATATCCGTAAGCTCAGTTGGGTTTGGAGTTGGAGCTGGCTGGTCTGTGGCCCTGTGGCAGCAGCGAGTTTTGCCCCCCAAAAACATTTGCTCAAGTTTCTTCTGACAGGGGGGGCTGGGGCAAGTTTGCTCTTGACTTTATTTGTGGTGAGGCTTTATCTGGGTTGGATCTATGTTCAGTCCCGGCTCAATAGCCCCATGATATTCTATGAGGAGTCCGGTTGGTATGATGGCCAGACTTGGGCAAAAACCCCTGAATTCCTAGCCCAAGACCAGTTGATCCTGACCTATCAGGTTCGGCCTTTACTCAAGCGGTTGCAGCAAACCTTTTATGGGCTGACGTTGTTACTGGCGGTAGGGGGACTAGGATGGGTCAGCGCTTACTTGATGATTTAGCTCCTGGGATTAAGTTACCGCTGTTTTCTCCTTCTGCATTAAAATTTGGCTGATGACCCACGAGCAATCAAGATGACACGGGCAAAACGCACACAAACCGCAGAACTTCAGGTTAGACTTCTCAGGGAGGGAATTACAGAGGCAGTTCATCGAGTCCAGGCAACCGTTTGTGATAGTCGAGGTCGAGTCCTCTCCGTCGCTGGAAGTGCTGAGACCGCTACTTTTGTCCGGTCAGCGTTAAAACCTTTTCAGGCTTTGGCCATTACGACTACAGGCACCCTGGAACGGTATGATCTGACGGATCTGGATCTGGCCATTATTTGTAGTTCCCACAAAGGGACGATTGAGCAAGCTCGACAAGCTTTTAACATCCTCTGGCGATGTGAGATTGAGCCAACCCAACTCAGGTGTCCAACTCCCCCCGGACAACGCAGCCCCCTTCAGCATGGCTGTTCTGGAAAGCACGCTGGAATGTTAGCGGTTTGTAAACAGCGCAATTGGCCCCTGGAAACCTACATGCAGCGAAAGCATCCGGTTCAACAGTTGATTTTGGTTAAAATTGCTGAGCTTTTGAGGATTCCTGCGGATGAGTTTATTGGAGCTAGGGATGACTGTGGTGCGCCAACCTACTTTATGGAGCTGGGACAAATGGCGACCCTCTATGCTCAATTGACCTCAGGGGATAACCTCGATATGGAGCGGATTATCCGGGCTATGACTCACCATTCTGAATTAGTGGCGGGGGAAGGCTGTTTTGATACAGAGCTGATGCGCCTGACTCAAGGGGAGCTCGTCAGTAAATCGGGGGCTGAGGGGGTTCAATGCGTCGGGCGCGTAGGAGAAAGCCTGGGATTGGCAATAAAGGCTCTAGACGGGGCAAAGCGGGCTAAATATGCGGTAGCTATTCATCTACTCAAACAAATGGGTTGGATCAGTCCGGCGATCGCTGAATCTCTATCGGAGCAGTTCCTGACTTTCAGTGATTTCAAGCGGTTAGAGGTTGTTGGTGAGTTGTCGATGATTTGAGTTGCTAGAGCTGATTACAAGGTGATTCTTGCTGAATAATTCTTGCTGAGTCATGTTTCTAAAAGTGGATAGCGCAGGGATTCTATAACTTAGAATCTTTTACTCATTTACTTCAGTAGTTACTAACTTACTGAAGTACTTACTTAAATTAAAACTAATTTACTGATTAAGAATTAATTGGCTAATTAGAAAAACTAAAGACATAACCCGGCTTGATATTTAAGTCAATATTTGATATTTAGATATTTGAATTAATCCAGGCCCACCGCCGCCGAATCCGATTTATATCTGACCTGTGATGTAGAAAAGAGCAAATACAATAGAAATAAGCATGAGAATTGACTCAAATGACGATTGAATCTGTCTTTACTCAAATTCTGGATAGTCGAGATGGGATTGTTTTTGGGATGGTGATCGCCCCCTGGTTGACCTGGTTCATCTGTTTTTTGATTCCAGGGTATCGGGAAGAACCGTTAATTCTGAGTATCAATCTGTGGCTAGCCCTATTGACAATGATGCTGTGGGCCGGGTATCTGGCCTATACAACGAATTCAGGAGGATGGCCTCAGGTCGTCGATCAGGCTGACCTCTTGCTTCTGGTTGCACCGCCTTACTATTTGCTGACCTCTTTGTGGATATCCCAGCGCCGGATTCCCCTAGAGTGGATTCCGGCCTTTCGGACATGGAAGGGCTTGATCATGGTGACGGGCGCTTTTTTGCTCCTCTCTTGGATGCTATCCCGGACTCGAATTGTCCTATTTGCTTCCATTCCTTTCTCCCATTTCCTGGGAATCATGGCCTTGATATTGCTGATAGGGTATTGGGCAGAAATGTTGAATCTAGACATAAAACTTCATATTTAATTTAAACAAGAGCCTCCGGCAGGAAATCGAAGCTCCAATGCACAATCGAGCAGCGACGACTCAATTCCAATTGCAAATATCGGAACTT
>JAAURB010000115.1 GCA_012033335.1 Oscillatoriales cyanobacterium RM2_1_1 | reverse complement strand
TGAGCAGGTACAGATTCCCGAAGGTATCCATCTACTATTTTTACCCCCCAAGTCTCCTGAGTTACAGCCTGCAGAAAGATTATGGCCTCTGACGAACGAAGCTGTCGCCAACCGAAGCTTTGGCAGCCTGGATGAACTTGAAGAAATCACCGCTCATCGATGCCGAGTATTGCTCAAGCGCACCGAGTTGATTCAAGGATTGACAAATTTTTATTGGTGGGCAGAGGCTGTTGAGTAATTATGGGCAATTAAACGGATTCGATATTAGAAGATTGATGTGGGGGTGAAGAAGGCATTAACCCCTTCCATTCAACAATTATTAATAATTAATTATAACCACCTACTTACTACCTCTAAAGTACATCTAAAGATTTAAAGATCTAAAGTGAGCAATGTCAGGTTCTGAAATAGCCAGTAGTCTCGATAAATCATCAACAGCAGATTCAGAGCTTTAGTCAAATCAAGTTCTAAATCTCGATTTTGGATATCTACAATCAGTTGATAGACAATTTCAAAGGTGATGCGTTGCTGTCGATCCAATACGATAAATTGACCATTCAATGAACTCTGAAATTGGTCGAGCAGCGCTTCGCTTTTCTTTCCTTGAACTGGGCCAGCTTTGATATCTCGACAGAGGTTGAATTGAATTTCCGGGTGCTTTTCCATCAGCTCATTCAAGTTTCGCAGTCGATAGAAAAACCGGCTGCCACTTTGATGAAGGAACGCGACTACAAATTGATGGGTTATAGTTTTGACTCGCAAGTGTTCTGGAACCACTTTTTTCCCTAACTTCAAACTGTCAAAACTCAATGGCGAAACAATTAAACTCAAGGCATTTAAGATTGCAGTTAACTTACCCAGATCATCACTTTCGGTGATGACTTGAGGATTGTGATAGTTTACAGTTAGTTGATTCTGTTGCTGCTGAAGATATTTTTGCAGATCATCTTGAATAGAATGATTGAGTTGATGATCAGGAGATTCAAGAGAAGATACAGTCAGGGATTCGGCAACAGACAAAGGGGATGGAACAGCTCCTGTCTCAGTAGACTCGGGTTTAACCCAATCCAGGTGTTGAGTAATCTGGTCAATAACCTGTTTGATCTGGGCGACATCTTGCACTAACTGGTGAAGTTGCCGCTCAACTGTTAAAGCTGGCTTTTCCGGGATAGAGCCAGAAGAAAATCGCCTTGGTAGAGCAATCCCATCAATTTTTAATCGATAGTAATCAGCAGCTACATTCAAGGTTGAACGAATCGAATTTTGCTGCAAGATTGCTTGAATTTCAGCCGGGTCAAATAGTTCTTCTAAACCGACGCTGGCTGGCTGAATTTTCAGGTCTAAAAGTTTTCTCAGGGCTTGATCATCAGGTTTGTTGAGAAAGATCTGAGATTGGGAAACCCGATCCACAATTGACCCATCAAATAGCTGCTGAAACTGTTCCCAGCGATCAGGAAACAAGTTTAAAATAATTAAACTATTAGGGACATGGGTAAAAATTTCTTTAATGCCTTCACCGAACTTACGCAGGAGGGATTCATTTTGAGCTAAGCCCAATCCTTCAAGCTGGTCAAAGATAATGATTAAAGGTTCATCCAGCAGGGACAGCTTACTCAAAACTTCTAAGGCCGTCAGGGAAATTTCTTCCCGGCTAACTGCTTCACCCCAACTGTCTAGGGCAACCTTATCAAGATCATCTTGAGCAAGATCATTGAGGGATAGCCACTGGGTGATAATTTGGCGACGATTAAAGTCAGTATAACCACAGAACTTAACAATTCCTCTGAGGATTTTGGGGGCATACCCCGCCGCCGAGAAGTTTTGTAGCCACCAATCATAAACCCGCTTTTCAATGTGCTGCCAATATTCCCGTTTTACTTTGGTGTCTTCCTGCCCTAATTCCGTGAATAACTTGAGATGATCTGCCTGAATAATACTCAGAATTCGGTCATCTTTTTGGATTATTGGGGTGGCATAGGCATCTGTGTTTTTGATGATTTCAGCAAAGCTATTAGCCAGTAAATGCTCTAGTTGAGTGCGATCGCTTCCTGGAACAGTCTGAATCAAGGATTCTAAAATTCGACTATAGGTATGGAATAAAACGGTATCAGGATTGTTTGGCTGACGAACGAATAATAAGCGATTAGTTTTTAATAAATCCTTCGCTAAACGCATCATCAAATGGGTTTTTCCAGATCCTGGCTCTCCAATCACAACAGCACCCTTACTCTGGTGATTCCGATCTTGCTTGATATCAATTAAGCAGGATTTTAACCGCTCAAATTCATGCTGAAAAATTGCTCGGAAATCTATATGATCCTGAAATGGTGTGTCAACTCGACTCGAACTAAAGGGATTGGGCTGCTGTTTTAGACGAGCTCTGAGTAATTCATTGATCATGCGTTTGTACAGTTGGAAAGTAAAAAGAGCCTCATATTTTGCCCGATGAACTTGATTGGTTTCAAGAGATTCTGTACCCTGCTTCAAACGAAGCTGTTGATTTAATCCAGCTAGGGCATCCCGATCAAATTGAGGAAGATATCGCTTTGCCAGTTCAAAGCTACATTCAAACTTTAAGGGAGGTTTATCAATACCCATTATCCGAAAGGTATTTCGTAGGACTTCAATGTCCTGCCGGGCATAGTGACAAATTATTGTTTTATCTTGAGCTAAACCGATAAAATCTTGAATAATGATTTCCAAAGGCTTCGCTTGAACAGAAGGATGGGGATATTGTGAGGGACTTTCAGTCCAGGCTTCATAAATTAAATTGCCTTGATCATCAACAATAGCCAACTCCTGTAGAATTGACTGACCCACCGTATCAATGACAATAAAGTTGGAGTGAGAAACCATAAAACTCACCGGAGCAATGCCTTAGTATATCACTCGTTATTTTGATCGGGAGCATCAGGCAATCCATTGGAAAACTAGTCAAAATCAATTCATTTTAAAAAAGACTATCTCCTCTTTGAAGACGAACTCTAAAATTGAAGCAAAACTGACTTAGGAAATATCAACGGGTAAAACTATGAAACTGTTAACCAGATGAAAGCCCATGGTTTTTTCACTTCAGGGTTGATGTCCCTAGACTCATAACGTCCAAATGAATGACCCTAGCTCCTACCTTGAACAACTCAGATATACTTTACTTACTGCTGAATCAGACTGCTAAATCAGACGAGGGTCTAGAAATATTTTTAGAGTTGATCGGGGCAAAAGCCTATGTTCATCTTCTTCTAGAAAGCGGTGCTCATCCGGATAAGGTTAATGATTGCAGCAAACGAGCCATTTCGATGACCAATCAACTTGATATCGTCCGAATGCTCGTTGCTCTAGGTCAAGATTTGGGGGAAATCAACGATCAAATGCGAATTCAACTAATTGGCATAGGGGGTGAAGATTTGCAGGCAACTCCAGCCCAATATCACCAGGGAAAATCTCGAAAATTTGGCCAGACCAATCCAGAAATGATGGAAATTGATTTCTGGCGGGCCATGGTTTGCTCCGGGTGTACTACCAACGGAGCCAGGGAAATATTCCATAACTTAATCCATCCCGATAACATCAGTCTTGAACCAGTCTGGTTCTATCAACGGTTTGGCAGGACGATTACTGAATTACCGGATGGCAGAATTATAGAAATTGCTGGAGAGCATGAAGATTATTATGACCCGGATTTTTGTATTTACAATGATGTTGTCCTGTATGAGAAAGATAGAAGTTTCAAAATTTTTGGCTATCCCCGATCCGTATTTCCCCCAACGGATTTTCACACGGCAACTTAGAATCAGGACTAGTCATGAAGCTGACGTTGAGAGTTTAGGGGAGAGCCCAATGAAAAGTTCACTGGAAAGTTCAATGGAAAACCTAATCGAAAATTCAGATGATTATATTCTGGACTTGAAACGCTTAATCTGGAGTCGGATCGATTGACTCATTGCTGAAATTGTCCATTCCTTCAACCCAAAATGCTAGTCAAATTTAACCGAAACCTGACCCCTTATTTATTCTTATTGCCAGCGTTATTAACCCTGGGACTAACTGTATTCTGGCCAGCACTTCAAGCGTTTTATCTGAGTTTTTTTAGCTATGATCTATTGCAACCACCTGAATGGGTAGGACTGGAAAATTTTCAAAAATTATGGAGGGATGAAACCTTTTGGAAAACCTTAGGAAATACCCTGATTTATCTGATAGTTGTTGTTCCTATTTTAGTTTTTTTGCCCTGGATTCTGGCGATTTTGGTCAATCGCAAACTTCGAGGGATTCACTGGTTCAGAACAGCTTATTACGTACCTGTGGTTATTTCTATGGTCGTTGCTGGAATCGCTTGGAAATGGCTATATTCTGAAACAGGCTTACTCAATCAAAGTTTAAAGTTTTTCCTATCTGGAGTTTTTCCTGAATACTCATTCACCATTCCCTGGTTGACCAGTCCTGATCTGGCTTTATTCAGCGTCATGGCCGTTACTATTTGGAAAGGCTTGGGGTACTATATGGTGATTTATTTGGCAGGACTCCAGACGATTCCCCAGGAACTTTATGAAGCCGCCAGTTTGGATGGTTCAGTCGGTTGGCGCAAACATTGGGATATCACCCTGCCCCTGATGAAGCCCTATTTGATTTTAGTGGCTGTAATCTCAGCAATTTCAGCAACAAAGGTATTCGAAGAAGTCTATATTATGACCCAGGGTGGCCCTTTAAACAGTTCTAAAACAATTGTTTACTACGTCTATGAAAAAGCCTTTCAAGGGCTAGAAATTGGCTACGCTTGTACAATTGGCCTAATCTTATTTCTGTTGATTCTGCTTCTCTCAATCCTCAGATTAACCCTGACTCAATTTGCCCCGGATCATCCTTCAACCTTCCCCTAGGAAATACCGTTTAACTTTTTCGCAGGGAGGGATAAAAGATTGTAATCATTTATTTTCTATAGAAAATTGAATCACAGTATACTGGCAGTATTGGTCAACTGAATTCCGAGGTCAAGCATCATGGCTGTCAACCAGAAAGAACGAGGGATCGCCTTATCCGTTAAACCCCGCGATGTTCAGAATTTCTGGGTGGGTCAGGATACGAAGGTGCTGCGATCGCGCACCTGGGATCGGCTGAAATTTGAAGTAGAATATTCTCTACAACGGGGAACCACCGCCAATAGCTACATCATCGAAGCGGACAAAATCGCCCTGATTGATCCCCCTGGAGAATCTTTTACCGAAAACTACCTTCAGGCTGTGGGTTCACGGTTGAACTGGGATCAGGTGAACTACATTATCCTGGGGCACTTCAATGCCAATCGAGGCGCAACCCTCAAGGCAATCCTGGCTAAGGCCCCTGACATTCAATGGGTCTGCTCCAATCCAGCGGCCCTGGCCCTAAGGGAGTATTTTCAAGCTGAAATGGCTGAGGCAGATTTTAATTTAAACATTCTGACGGTCAAAGGGGAGGAAACCCTGAACCTGGGCCAGGGCCATGACCTGCGATTCATTACGACTCCCACCCCTCGATGGCCTGATGGGCTGCTAACCTACGATACCCTGACCCGGATTCTGTTCAGTGACAAATTCTTCGGGGCCCATGTCTGTGGGGATCAGGTATTTGATGAAGGCTGGAAAGTCTACAGCGAGGATCGGCAATTTTACTACGATTGTCTTCATGCCGCCCAGGCTCAACAGGTACTCACAACCCTGGAGAAAGTAGCCAACTTCCCGGAAGTGCAGTTCTACGCTCCGAATCATGGCCCCATGGTGCGCTATGGCAAGGCAGAATTAACCCACCTTTACCGGCAGTGGAGTCAGAAGCAAAAGTCCCAAGAACTCCGGGTGGCCTTGCTCTATGCCTCAGCCTATGGGAATACGGCAACGGTGGCCCAGGCGATCGCCCGGGGCCTGACCAAATCCGGGGTAGCCGTCGAATCAATCAACTGTGAACATGCCAGTGCCACCGAGATTCAAGCTGCAATCGAAAACTGTGATGGGTTTATTATCGGTTCTCCCACCCTCGGGGGCCATGCTCCGACTCAGATTCAAGCGGCCCTGGGAATTATTTTGAATACCGCTTCAACTCAGAAGTTAGCAGGGGTATTTGGTTCCTTTGGCTGGAGTGGGGAAGCGATTGATCTGTTGGCCGGGAAATTAAAAGATGCCGGGTTCAAATTTGGGTTCGAGCCGATTCGAGTCAAATTCAAGCCCACAGATATCACCATTCAGACCTGCAAGGAGGCCGCCATCGACTTTGCCCAAGCCTTGAAACGTAGTCAGAAGCGGCGGGCCATTCGACCCGTGTCGGCCACTTCATCGGGGGCGGATCGGACGGCTCAAGCGGTAGGACGATTAGTGGGTTCCCTCTGCGTGATGTCCTGTCGGCGAGGGGACGTGGAAAGCGCCATGTTGGCTTCCTGGGTCTCTCAAGCCACCTTTAACCCCCCTGGTCTGACGGTTTCTGTGGCCAAGGATCGGGCCCTGGAATCTCTCACCTACACTGGCGATCCATTTGTCCTGAATATTCTAGAAGAGGGTAAATCCCTCCGCAAACATTTTACTAAGCAGTTTGAACCGGGAGAAGATCGGTTCGCTGGCATGGAAACGGAAATTGCTAAAAATGGCTGTGTGGTTCTCAAACAGGCGGTGGCTTATCTGGAATGTTCGATCAGTCAACGGATGGAATGTGGCGATCATTGGGTGATTTATGCCACGGTCACAAATGGTAGTGTCCTGAATCCAGAAGGGACGACCGCAGTCCATTATCGTAAGACGGGTACCTATTACTAGGCTTGATGATGCCAGGGGTTGTTGAGTTGTTGAGTAACTGGGCTGCCAAATGGGCTGACTTGTACCAATTCTCTTTAATATTGCTACTGATAGGAACCTAGAACGCAACATGCTGCGGTGTGCTCTGGGTTTTGAGTCATGCCAGTTTTGAGAATTGGTACTAGGTAGAGGGTGGGTTAGTGATAACCCGTCTGAAAAATCGAGTCAGCCAGAAAGCCGTCTCAGGGATGCATTAGGAAATGGTCATCGATCTAGTCAGCAATTAGATTAACTTACGTTACAATTTGATTAGAATTATTCATAATCCAAACAGTATCTAAGCCATTAAGTAGATGGTTGTAATTAATTATCAAATAGAAGGGGGTCTGGGGCTTTGCCCCAGGAAGGGGGCAGCGCCCCCTTCAACGCCCTATATGTATCTTCTGATTAATTGTGCCTAGCTACTTAACGTCAGAAAGTTAACTTAGAATTAACCTAAAAAAACTAATCCCCAAAACCCATGGCATCAGGACTCAGCCCCAATCAACCGCGTCAACCCCATCAACCCGGTTGGAACTTTATCCTCAGACGGGCAGCTACTATTATTGCCGTTGCTATTTTAACTTTAACCTTGCTGGCTGGACTTTCAGGACTATTACTAGCATTTAACTACCAACCCGCTGCCGGTCGAAGCTATCAATCTCTGAAATATATTGACACCGCTACGAACTTTGGCTGGCTATTTCGCAGTCTCCACACCTACACGGGTAACTTTGTGATTGTGCTCGGGTTAATTCAACTTGTGGTGATGTTTTTGGGACGACAATTCCGTCGAAGCTGGTTAGGAGCCTGGATCAGTGGAATTTTTCTGATTCTGGTGGCGATCGCCCTAGACTGGACTGCTATTTTACTCAGTTGGACTCAGGAAGGGTTCTGGCGATTTTCGATTGAACTTGGCACCATCGAAGCGATTCCTGTGGTCGGTTCAACCCTGCGGAGCATTTTGACGGGAGGCGAAGGTATCAGCACGGCAACGGTGCTCCGGCAATACACTCTCCACAGCTATGTTCTATCTGGTCTGGTGGTGGTGCTAGCCATCATTCATTTGGTCAGTACACTAATTCAAGATCGTCAGGAAAGAAGTCTGCAAGCGCAACAGGCGATCTCCGCCACTCCAGAATCGACCCAGAATACCAGTTCTGAACAACCCATTTGAGTCCCTGACCTCAGGTTGAGTTTCACCAATGCTCAAGGGGTTCAAGCTGCAATTCTCATTTTGAAAAGAGGGGTCTCTGAAATCCTTTCCTAGAGGAAGTTGTACAATTCTTCGCCAATCGACAAATTGCTGGAACCCAGTAAAATCGTGCCATCCTGGGAATTTCTGGGTTTCAAGTTATCCAGTTGCTACATCAATCCTCAGGCTCTACCATAAAGAATCTAGTTCTTTTTCTGAGGTTTGCAAGGTTCATGGAGCCAATTCCCCTTCCTTCCCATGTTCACTACGAGTTACTTCTGCAATTCTTGGAACAGAAGACGAGGGATTCTGTGCGTCAGTATAATTCCCAATATGAGAGTGTCAATCAACTGATCGTTACCCTTCGCAAAGCCCTGGCGCTTCAAAAACAGCTAGAGCGAAGCTGTGTTCAGGCAAATTTGCCTGTTGAGCCTCGTTGGTTATTGAACGAGATCAAGTGAGATGCCAATTATTCCTGATTGATCATACGATACAGGAAACGACACACTCCAAGGACTAAGGACATGGACGACAAACTGATGCTGATGATTCCAGGGCCTACGCCAGTTCCAGAACAGGCTCTAATGGCCTTGTCAAAGCATCCTATTGGACATCGCAGTGGTGATTTCAGCAAAATCATGGCTGAGGTGACGGAAGGGTTGAAATGGCTTCACCAAACTCAAAATGACGTGTTAATCCTGACCGCTAGTGGTACGGGAGCCATGGAAGCCGGAATTATCAATTTTTTGAAACGGGGCGATCGCGTTCTCTGCGGCAATAATGGCAAGTTTGGGGAGCGCTGGGTTGAAGTCGCTCAAGCCTACGGTTTGAATGTAGAAGTGATTTCTGCTGAGTGGGGCAAACCCCTTGATCCGGAGGAGTTTCGGGCCAAGTTAGAAGCCGATACAGATCAGCAAATCAAAGCTGTTATTGTCACCCATAGCGAAACCTCCACCGGGGTACTCAATGACTTAGAAACGATTAACCGTTACGTCAAAGCCCATGGGGAAGCCCTGATCATGGTGGATGCCGTCACCAGCCTGGGGGCGGTGAGTTTACCGATTGACGAGTGGGGCCTGGATGTGGTGGGTTCGGGATCCCAGAAAGCCTACATGATTCCCCCTGGACTGGGCTTTGTATCCGTCAGCCCCAAAGCTTGGGAAGCCTACAAAACTGCCGATCTGCCGCGATATTACCTGGACTTGGGCCCCTATCGGAAAAATGCAGCCAAGGATACCACTCCCTTTACCCCGCCAGTCAATATGTTTTTTGCTCTGCAGGTGAGCTTGCGGATGATGCGCGCGGAAGGGCTAGAAAATATCTTCAGTCGCCATCATTGTTTGATGACTGCCACCCGAGCCGCCATTAAAGCTCTGAATTTGCCGCTGTTTGCCCCGGATGAGGCGGCGAGTCCTGCCATTACATCTGTTTACCCTGGAGAGGCAGTTGATGCGGAGCAGGTCAGATCTGTGATGAAGAAACAGTTTGATATTGTTCTAGCGGGGGGTCAGGAAGCCTTCAAAGGCAAGATCTTTCGGATTGGTCATCTGGGATTTGTCTGCGATCGCGACATTCTCAGTGCGATCGCGGCGTTGGAGGGTACCCTTAGCTCCCTCGGCTATAGCGAATTTTCCCCTGGAGCTGGGGTTGTAGCTGCGGCTCAAGTGTTAACCTCTGCCTAGAGTCGGATATTTTGGTAAATCTATTCAGGGGTTGCGATTTCAAGTCCAACCTCTGAGTATTCAACCTGATAGCCTGGAATCCATGAAATCTGGTAGAGAACCTGATGACTGGCCCGATGGAATCCTGGTGAACTGTCAGTTTTAATTTAGTGTGCTATTCCTGCCCTATACCCACCCAGGGATAGGTTCCGAAGTAGATTCCGAATAGGAATTTAGGAAACCAAGCCGATGTTGTTCATAATTTGAGTCTGGACAAACTACTAGAGTATCTAGAGTGGAGCCGCTGTCCAGTTTGCCAACAGGCAAGATGCCTCTACCACTTTGTTTGAATGCTAGTTTGAATCAACGCAGAACATCAGCCCTGGTTTCTGGTTAATAAGCTGTTTCCAGCCAGTCAAAAATCTTCTCCAACTGTTCCAGGGTGACTAATCCGTATTGCCACAGAATCATTAATAATGAGCTAGAGTCAGGATACTCCTGGGTATCGTCAACTTTCTCCTGGGTTTTTTGGGCAAAAGCAATTGAGGCAGGAGAGAGTAAAAGCTCTTCTTGTAAAAATCGAATTAATTTTGAGTAAGTTACGGGGGTCATTTCTGTCATTCACATCCTTATGTTATTTCTGCGAGGTTTAAAATTAAAGTCGTTTTAACTAAAAAATTGTTTTAACGATGATTTTAATTTTCTGGTTTTGAGTTTTTAATTTGAGTCTTTAATTTGGGTCTTTGTTTTGAGTCTTTATTTTGAAAATAACTCTTCTCAATGCAATAGCCGCGAGAACCACTTAAATCAAAAACGTTTATCTCAAAATATCAGGGCCAACGGCCCATATCTAGACATTTAAGCTAGACGTTTAATTTAAATAGGCTATCAAAGTTCAGTCAATCTATCAAAAGGTAATTTTAACTTTAACTTCTAGGGTCAAGCTTCTAGAATCAAACTTCTAGAATCAGGCTTCAGAATCAAACCCGAGCTTTAGCTCCTTGGCTTTAACCCCTTGGCTCTAACTGTCTACAGTGGGTAACTTACGAATTCCGTACAACTTGACTGAGTCAATTTTGCTCAATTGTAAAGTCTTTTAAAATTCGCAGCGAGATTAGACTAGAAACAGACTTCGAGTTATACGTAACCTGGCTCAGTCGCTGGGCAAACGGAGCAGGATGACAACCTTACATAGATCATAGAGGCCCCATCTAGATTGGATCGCTTGGCAATCCAGATCAAACCTGCCTATGCCAATCACTGATCGCTGATATCTACCTATCTCATCCAAGATTCGACCCGGTGGCTTTATTTCTAAAGGGTATCCCTGGCCGCTCCAACAAGACACTGTTCTCACACCAACTACTAGTACCACACACCAGTTCTAGAAACCTAAACCCTAAAGGTAAAATACCCAGAATATTAGACTTGCTAGCATAGCAGATTTATCTGAAATTAGGTGCATTGGTTATTAGACTTTTACCAGATCAGGAAAGCTTATGTCTGCCTGGATGATGTAAATTTACAAAAGCTTTAAAATTCCAGCCCTGATATCCAGATTTCATATCCAGATTCACGGTAAAAACTCAATCTGAACCTGATCGCCAACCTGTAAATCAAATTCCTGAGTCCATCCTCCTCTAACTTCAATCACCTGATCAATTGGTTCATCTATACCGTAGGTTGGACAGGGTTCAGCTATGCAGGGAGGGGCGCTGACTTGAATGCCTCTGACTATGCCCTCTCGTAGAAAAATCATATCCAGGGCAATTTTACAGTTCTTCATCCAGAATCCGACTATCCGGGGAGGATCAAATGGAAACAACATCCCCCGATCATCTGCCAGGCTGGTACGGAACATCAATCCCAGGGCTTGCTGTTCCGGGGTTCCTGCAACTTCTAGCTGAATGACTTGGCGATTGAGACGAGCAGTGGCTTGAATGGGCAAAATCTGACTGGATGCTGGAGGAGCAGAATCGGGACTAGAAATCCCTGGGGCTGAGGAAAAACAGCTTACAATCAAGCCACTCATTCCCAGAATAATTCCAAACTGTTGAAAAGGTTTCATTCAGATCTCTGCAGTTATTTCAGCTTTTTATGACAAATCCTGATCAATTGAAGTTCCAGCCTAACTGTCAACATGGAGGGGCCCCAATTCAGGCTTCCCGCAGCACATATCCTACACCCCGAACCGTTTGAATCAATCGTCGTTCCCCTTCTTCTTCGATCTTGAGGCGCAAATAACGGACGTAAACCTCAATCACGTTGGACTCTCCGAGGAAATCATAGCCCCAAACGTTTTCTAAAATTTGCTCACGGGTCAGCACTTCCCGGGGATGCTCCATGAGAAATTTCAGCAACTCAAATTCTTTCATCGTCAACTCAATCGTCCGGTCATTGCGAAAGGCTCGTCGGGTTGCCAGATCTAGGATTAACTCCCCAAATCTCAGTTGCTCAGTCGTAGCAGGAGCCGATTGCAGATACAGATTGACCAACTGCAAAATCCTTCGGTGCGATAGGGCTTGATAAAATAATCATCTGCTCCAGATTCCAGGCAAGCCACCCGATCCTCCACGGTGTCCCGGGGAATAAAGACCAAAATCGGGATATTACAGCCTAAAACTCGCAGACGGCGACACAGAGAAAATCCCGACTCCTCCCCTGCAACCCGATCAACCACAATCAATGCAGGTTGTATCTCTGCCATCTGCTGTAAACCCGCCGATCCGCTGGCAACAATCACTGAGTGATAACCCGCTTCTTCGAGATCAATCGCCACATGCTTGGCTAGAAGATCATCCGCTTCAATCACTAAAATCGAGGACTGCTGCCCTAGGGGAGCTACCATAAATATTTCTCCCGGTTTCTAGACTCTCTCACTACTCTCAACTGGTTGTAGCATGTCCAGGGACAATTTCCCATAGAAGCTCAAAGTTGCTTCAGTTGAACTAGGGCAATTCTACGGAAGTGGGCTTGGCAATATGGGGCAATCCCCAACCCAGCTTTTCCCGCAGCACTTGAAAGAACTCAGGGGATTTTAGCCGAATAAACTGGGCATATAGGCGATCGCCCGACCTGCACTCGATAGTCCGGGAGTACATAGCATCCACCATTGCCATCAACCACCATCACCAGGGTATTAGACCCGGCAGCATGAACCACCACCGATTCCGTATCCCGATAGACTAAGGCCCGAGAAGCCAGGGAATGGGGACAGATTGGCAGCAATTGCAAGACTCCGACATCTGGGGTGACTACCGCCCCTCCGGCTGAGAGGGAATAGGCCGTAGAACCCGTTGGGGTGGAAATGATAATCCCGTCCGCCGCAATATCAACCGGAGCATGATAACCAATTTGCACTTCAAAATGGCACATACAGGTCATGGGTTCTCGCTGTAATACCATTTCATTCAGGCACAAGACCTCCCAGAGCAAGTCCTCCTGCTGATGCACCTGAACAGCCAACATGCTCCGTTCCTCAACTGTAAAATTCCCAGTTAGAACTTGATCGAGAGCAGTGTCGAGCTGATTGATATAAACCTCCGTTAAGAACCCCATATGCCCGGTATTGACCGTTAGCATTGGGATCTTCTGGGGGGCGAGCAGTCGGGCCGCAGACAAGACCGTTCCATCTCCCCCCAGAATAATCGCAAATTCCATCTCACTATCAAACCCCAGGGGAGTCAGGGGGTCAAGCGGATGATAGATAGGTGGTTGAGTCAGGTTGGCCTGGCCCAATATTCCTCGAAGCCCAGTTGCAACATAAACTTCACAACCCCGGGAGGTTAGACTCTCTTTCAGTGCTTCAGTGGTTCGACAAGCAACGGGCTTGGCATCATTGTAAACAATCCCAATTTTGGGCACGGGAATTAAATTTGATTCAACTTCAAAAATACAGGGAGTCAAAAAACAGTTTAATCTGGATAATTCAATCTGGATGATTTACCTGGATCAAATGACCCGATTAGACTGCCATGTGAGGGGCTAAAAGCTATAAATCTCTAGATTGCAAGAAACCCGGGATGCTCACAATCTACACTTTATTCTAAAGGTAGCTTGCAAAGTAAACGGATTTTATCACACCTGAGAAATTTTGCTCAGTTATATTAAGTTTAATCTTCAACCTCGTAAGTAGATGGTTGTAATTAATTATCAAACAGAAGGGGGTCTGGGGCTTTGCCCCAGGAAG
>JAAURB010000020.1 GCA_012033335.1 Oscillatoriales cyanobacterium RM2_1_1 | reverse complement strand
GTTTCCAGCAAACCGGTTAGAATCTTCTTGAGGCTATCCATCGCTGTGCAATTGAGTTTTGACGTTTTGCACCTTACACGATGGATGGCTTTCCTACAACTCTCTAACAAAAGTGTCCGGAGTATTGTGCAAAGTCACTCGAAATATCCCAGATGCAGTCTGAAGCGATTCAGTTTCCACCCAGCGATCCATGGAGTACCGATGGCAGCCAGTGAAAAGGGCCATCTCTAGAGTCACCAGTTGCAACTTTTTTTGGGGATTCAGACTGCTAGCTCGATATCAAGAACGTTTTGGCGAACTGCCTGAGAGCTAAGTTTGGATTATTAAGGTTTCTCCCGGCAGGGTTCGGATTCTTGAATTACCCTAGAGAGTGACAATTCGCTCCAATCCGTCACTCCAAATCCTCGATCAAAATCCATGTGGAAGTTTATGTCAAAGCCATCCAAATCTCCCTACTCGATCACCTGGATCAACGCCGTTGCAGAGGTTCCCAAGGCCGAATGGGATGCCCTAGCCCAACCCCTCAAAACCCCCTTTTTTGAGTGGGATTGGTTGCACAATCTAGAATCCTCTGGGAGCGCTACGGGTCGGGCGGGGTGGTTGCCCCATCATCTGGTGGTCTGGCGGGAAGGTCAACTAGCCGCCATTGCCCCCTTGTATCTCAAAGGTCATAGCCGGGGAGAATTTGTCTTCGACAATCAATGGGCTGATCTAGCCTACCAGTTGGGAATTGAATACTATCCAAAGCTGTTGGGGATGTCTCCGTTTACACCAGCGGAAGGCTATCGATTTTTGATTGCTCCGACAGAAGATGAGCTGGAACTCACCCGTTTCATGATCCAGGAAATTGATCAATTTTGCCTGGAAAATAAGATCTCGGGCTGCAATTTTCTCTATGTTGATCCGGAGTGGAAGACTGTGATGGAGCAACAGGGATTTACGGCCTGGCTACACCATAGCTATATCTGGCAAAATCAAGGATTTAATACGTTTGATGAATACTTAAAGGGATTCAATGCTAATCAACGGCGCAACATCAAGCGAGAACGCAAAGCCGTTGCCAAAGCGGGATTGCATCTGAAAATCGTCACTGGCGATGAAATTCCCAAGTCGCTGTTTTCGTTGATGTATGACTTTTATGCTGATACCTGTGACAAGTTTGGTTGGTGGGGCAGCAAATACTTGACCCGCAAGTTTTTTGAGCAACTGCACCATGATTATCGCCATCGGGTAATCTTCGCCGCCGCCTACAGTGAACAAGACCCGCGAGAACCCGTTGGCATGTCCTTTTGCTTGACGAAGGGCGATCGCCTCTATGGGCGCTATTGGGGCAGCCACCAGGAAATCGATTGTCTCCATTTTGATGCCTGTTACTACTCACCAATTGAGTGGGGAATTCAACATGGGATTCAGTCCTTTGATCCCGGCGCTGGGGGACGACACAAAAAACGCCGGGGATTTCCGGCCCTGCCCAACTACAGTTTGCATCGGTTCTATGATCAACGTTTAGCTCAAATCCTGCGGGGCTATATCGATAAAATTAACGCCATGGAACAGCAGGAAATTGACTATATCAATCAAGATCTGCCCTTCCGCAACGTTGAAGAAAATTCAGAGGATCAACCCGTTGAACCCTAAGAAATACTCATCTACAAAAAGACTTTCATGTTAACTGGCTCACTTGTTTTCCGAACGTTTTAATCCAGTCATTGTCCAGACTAATTGAATTAGAACTACTCGGGCTACGGCATCAAATTGCTTATTCTTTTCCTGATTTAAAGATTGAGCAGTTAGTCTGTTTTTGGGTTCCATCATGGCTCTTGGATAGATAGGAATCAGCGATCGCAAGCTCGTTCTCCGGGAATAAAAATTTCCCGTGTCCCTGATTGATTTATATCTATCTTAAAGTTTAAAATGGCTAATTGTTGTGACTCCTCTCACCTAAATCCATGATTGGAACCACATTCTTGCCTGCCACGCTTGAGGATTGATCGGGAGTCCCAAATAAATTGGTAGCCAGAAAATGAAGGCAATTGTTACCATAAAAATTAAGATGATTCCCATGACTTTAAACCAAATTTGATCATGGCTCACCCATTTCTCAACCCACCAACCCAAGGCCATGACTGCGAAGATCAAAGCGCCCATATAGTGATAGAGAAATACACAGCGAGTGATTTGAGTCCAGGGTAAAAAATTAGCTGACCAATTGGTGCCAATGTAAAGCAGTAACCAGAATTCACCGAGATCAAGGGATCTGATCTGACGATTCAATCCTTGACGCTCCAAATCACCCCGATCACCGGAAGAATTGACTGAATGCTCCCTGGAAAACTCCCTGAAACGATTGCCGAAATCACCAGAATCGCTTGAACGTTGTAAAGCGTGGCTGCCTTCAACTTTGGCCCGATAGATTTTCCAACCGTAGATTATAACTGTTCCGACAAGCAGCACTAGGGCAATGACTGAAAGCCACCACAATACTGGATTGCCCATGCCGTGAACGCTATAGAGCAGGGATTTTTTCAGGTCTGCCGAAGCCGGTAAGATAGCTCGGGTGGATTCATCCAATTTTTTATAAAAGTAGGCTGCAGGTCGGAGCATCAAGGGCCAGGTATACCAGGCCGCACAATAGGGATGAACCTCAGCCCCATGGCCCAGTTGCCGATGAAAATTAATAATCGCCCCCTGAACCTGCCAGAGCCCTGGTTCAGGATTGAGTTGCAGATGGGGTAGCCACAGCAGGAAATAGGTAATTAGGGGGAGAATGCCTAGACTCACCCCACATTGAACCGGGGTCAACGTGGTCAATTGTTGCAGAGGGGAAAACTGGCTTCGGACTGAATCGGGAACGGGTTCAGAGGTTGACGCTAAAGGAATTGGAGGAACCGGACGGAAGATTGGTTTATTAATTAACCGCAATATCCAGGCCCAAGCCAGCAACAGATCAATCCCCAGCAAAAATCCTAGACCATTCCATTTAACGGCAATGGTTGCCCCAAAACAAATTCCAGCTAACCCTAAAAAGCCCCAGCGTTTTCCAGGATTTTGAGGGAGCGCCATCAAGAACCAGAGCTGAGCAAGTAACCCAAAAAAGACGATATAAACATTGCTCAGGGCGTAGCGAGATTCCACCAGGAATAACCCTTCTAATATCATTAAAAACGTCGTTATCAAGCTATAGCTAGGACGACGGGTTAATTGATAGGCGATCGCCCCCACCAACAATGGAATCCCTGAACCAAACAGAGCATTAAACCAGCGATAACTCCAGGTTGAAAGGGTAGAGCCGGTCAGATCATTAACGGTTTCCTGACCGAAGGGCAAATGGGAACCCAACCAGATGCCAATGGCAATTAAATATTGAGCCAGGGGAGGATGGGCATTAAAAAACGGAGTTTGAGTTAAATAGTCGTTGGCAAATTTAGCATAGTAAACCTCATCAAACACCAGGGTATTGAAGCGGCCCAGTCCCCAAAATCTCAAACCTGATGAGATCAAAAACAAGCTAACCATTCCCCAGTTAAACCAGGGGAGCTTTCTCCCCGATTGACTAGATTGATACTTACCAGATTGCTCTTGAGAAATTTGGGATGCAGCCAGGTCACGGGGCATAAAAACCAGAAGACTAAACTACGGTTGAATTGAGTCTAAGCAACCGATTGACCAAACAAAAACAGCCAAATCGGTAAACTAAATAATAACCCAACTGAACCAATTGCCAAGGCGGTTACGGTTAGCTCCCGATCTAGATCAAACGTTTCTGCCAGAATTAAGGTGGCAAAGGCCGGCGGAGTTGCCATCTGTAAAACCAGTACCAGCAAAGGCCCACCCCGTAAACCCAGGGCCGCCAGACCTAAACCTAGGGTCAGGGGCACAACTAACATCTTAATGAACAAGCTGACGGAGGCCGTTTGCAGGTGTTGCAGGGAGGACAATTGACTCAGGCGCATTCCCATGGTTACCAGAGACAGGCCAATTACGCTCCAACCGACCCATTTCAGACCTTGCTCAATCTCATCGGGAAATGAAACCCCCCGCAGCATTAGCCCCACCCACAGGTTCCAGAACGCCGGATTCTTCAGCATCACTCCGAAAAGCTGGGTGGGTTTTGGGTGCCTTGGCCCAATCGAGCCGCCAACAACACCCCCATCCCATAGGCTCCAATCGTTGAACCTAGGCCATCATAAAAGACTGCCCAGCCAAAATATTCAGGACCAACCAGCGCTAATATTACCGGGTAGCCGATGTAGCCCGTATTCCCCACCATGGAGGCCAAGAGAAAACTCCCCTGGGTTGGCTGGCTCCAGTCTGATAGAGCGGGAATTCCCCGTTGTATCCATATCCAGGCCAGCCCAGCCCCCGAACCAATGGCAATCCAGGCCACAATCGGGGCTAACCAAAAACGTCCAGACAAATCGGCCTGACGCATAAAAATCACGATCCCAACGGGTACGCCTATCCAGAACAGGAACCGCCCCAAATCAAGCGGCACCCTTCGAGGTAAGAGTCGTCCGAGGATCCAGCCCAATAGAACTCCACCGATAAGCCATTGATAGAGCTGCATGAGAGCAGTAACTGAGCTAGACATGATAAAAACTGGGATGAATCTGCTGGTATCAGTCTACAATTATTGATTGTTGAGACTTGATTGATGTGTGGGAGTGAGACTTTTGAGTAACCCAAGTCTGAATAACCCAGGTTCGCCGGAGAAACTCCAAGGAATCTCAGAGGCAGTTTTGGAAGATATTCCAGAGGCTCAGCGGGACTTTACAGCCCCCGTACCAATGCCCCCGTTGCCCAAGCGCAAACGGCTATTCTGGAAGCTTCTAGGATTGGGGGTGTTGACATTTTGTTTGAGTCTGTGGCTCAACTATCAATATGGGGTGTTTACGGAGCAGCTCTGGACAAAGCTCTGGCGAACCGCCCCCGTAGCTGTAGGTTCTTCGTCAACGGCTTCCCCAACTCCCTCTCCCGGTGATACCCTCAGCAACTCAACTCCGTCAACTCCTTCAGTCTCAGTTCCAGACCTGGCCGCTTCTCCAGCTTCAACAGTAGCCCCTTCAGAGACCCCTTCAGAAAACTTACTGGGTCATCTTCCTTACCCAGAAGCCCCCGTAGAGGAGCTAGAAAACCTAACCGCAGACGGTGGCATCCGATTACGCCAGAATGCTGCCCAAGCTTATCTGGATATGGTTGCCGATGCCCGCCAGGACGGGGTAATTCTGGTCGCGCTTTCCGGATTTCGAACCCAGGAAGAGCAGGAATATTTATTCTTTGGGGTCAAGGCTCAACGGGGACAGGGGGCGACTAAACGGGCTGAGGTCAGTGCCCCTCCAGGTTACAGTGAGCACCATACAGGTTATGCCATTGACATTGGGGATGGGGATGCTCCCCAAGCTAATGTAGACGAAAGCTTTGAGCAAACCAAAGCCTTCAAATGGTTGCAGGACAAGGCTCCCTACCACAGCTTTGAAATGTCTTTCCCCAAAGATAACCTTCAAGGAGTCAGCTATGAGCCCTGGCACTGGCGCTATGTGGGCGATCGCGATAGTTTAGAAACCTTCTATAAGACCCGCTCAAGGATTCAGAGCGCCGAAAATAGCCCGTCCGCAACCCCCGATCCGCCTAATCCTGAACCTGCTCTTGCTTCTCCTTCCCCCTCCTCTTCGTCTTCAACGGCTCCAACGGCATTAGAAGCTTCTACTCCCGAGGAATAACTGTTCAGTCAATTGTTAAAATAACCATGAAAGATGCCCCCCTGAATACCATTGCCATTACCATTTTCCTGCTGACCCTGTCGGCTCTGATTGGCCCAGTTGTCGGGATCTCGCCATTTGTTCCAGCGGGGGTTGTCTTTGGGGTGATGGCCCTGGCAACCTTAGACAACTTTGCCCTGGAAGGTCAGGGATCAGCAATTTTCACCGATTGGTTGTCCGGTGCGTCCGCTTCTAAGCAGGATCGGATTTTGCACCACGAAGCCGGGCATTTTTTGGTGGCCCACCTGCTGAATATCCCAATTGAGGGCTACGCCCTGAGTTCCTGGGAAGCGTTTCGCCAGGGTCAGAAGGCTCAAGGGGGTGTCAGATTTAACGATCAGCAGGTTCTAAATCAGTTGCAACAGGGAGGCTTATCGTCCCAATTGCTTGATCAATACTGCAAGGTCTGGATGGCCGGGATTGCCGCCGAAAAGTTAATCTACGAAAAAGCGGAAGGGGGCTTTGAGGATCGGCAAAAAATTCGCTCAGTCTGGACTCGACTGAAACGGCCCTTAGAAGAAGCCGAAACAAAAGAACGTTGGGCAATTCTTCAGGCCCGAGCTTTAATCGAAGATCATCGCTCGAATTACGATGCCCTGGTTGTGGCAATGGCCCAACGTACCCCGGTTACCGAGTGCTGCAAGCTGCTTGATGGAGGTCAGACCCATGGATAATCAGATGGACGACCAGATGGATAATCCCAGCATTCTGAATCATGTTTCGATTGGTACCCGGGACTTGAATCGAGCAAAGAGTTTTTATGATGCTGTTTTAGCGCCCCTCGGTTGCCGTCGGATTGAGGAGTTTGACTTTGGCGTGGGCTGGGGCAAGGTGTTTCCAGAATTTTGGGTTTGTCAACCCCATGGTGGCATGGATGCAGGAGCCCTAGGTCTTTAGACCAATTTAAATAATCGGTCTACATTAAACGATCAAATGATCAAATCCAGGGCTTAAGTTGCGGGAAGCGGACTGCAAACGGTTCAGGTGCGTGCCATTATCAACGGTTACCCATGGAAAACTTTCTCCAAGCCATTCCCAATACCCCACTGGTGCCATTTACTCTGCTGATTCTGGTCAGCTTGACTATCCCTCCTATTTTTGAAAAGTTGCGGCTTCCCGGTCTGGTTGGACTGTTGGTGGCGGGGGTTGTCCTGGGGCCAAGCGGATTGCAACTCCTCGACAAAGATTCTGAAACCCTGAATTTATTGGGGGATGTTGGTAAGATTTACCTGATGTTTGTGGCCGGTTTAGAAATTGATCTAGAGGAGTTTCGCCGCACCAGAGATCGCTCATTGGGGTTTGGTTTTGCGACGTTTGCCATTCCCTTAATGGTGGGCACAGCGTTGGGATTGCTCTTCGGGTTTGGACTCAACGCGGCGATCCTGATTGGTTCCCTCCTAGCTTCCCATACTCTTCTAGGCTATCCGATTGTAAATCGCTTAGGAGTTGTCAAAACTGAGTCTGTGATTGTCACCATTGGTGCAACAATTTTCACCGATATTGCCGCGTTGCTGGTACTGGCAATCTGTATCTCAATCCACGGTGGGGCTTTTTCCCTGACCAGTTTAATTATTCAACTGGGGGCCTTAGCCCTGTATTGCACCATTGTTTTAGTAGGTTTGGATTGGGCTGGAAAAGAGTATTTCCGTCGCACTGGCGATGAAGAAAGTAACCAGTTTTTGTTTGTGCTTCTGGCGGTATTTCTGGCTTCGGTTGGGGCTCAGGTGATCAATGTTGACAAAATTGTCGGGGCGTTCCTGGCGGGGCTAGCGGTGAATGATGTGCTGCAACACAGCCCGGTGGAAGAGAAGGTGGAATTTGTCGGCAGTACCCTGTTTATTCCGTTCTTCTTCGTCACTATGGGTTTGCTGATTGATGTCAACAAGTTTGTGGAGAGCCTGACAACGGGGGTGTGGTTGACAGCAGGTATTGTTCTGGGTCTGATTGGCAGTAAGTTCCTCGCGGCTTTTGCGGCCAAATTACTCTACCGCTACACCTGGAACGAAACCCTGACGATGTGGTCGTTGTCCCTGCCTCAGGTGGCGGCAACTCTGGCGGCAACCCTGGCGGGGGTAGAAGCCGGATTGCTCTCGGAGGAGATTTTTAATAGTGTGATTGTGATGATGTTGGCCACCTCTATTCTAGGCCCGGTGATTACGGCCCGGTATGCCAATCGTCTGCCCAAACCAAAGGGGGATGCCCCCCAGTCTCTCCAACAGGAATGGCTAGAGGGGTTAGAAAAATTTGAACCCTCCCGTGAATCCAGACCGGGGCGATTTGCAGTCCTGGTTCCGGTGTATAACCCCCTATCGGAACGTTATCTGATTGAAATGGGGGCTTTGCTGGCGCGCCATGAGTCGGGTTATATTGTGCCGATTTCGATTGTGCCAGCCCATGTCCACATGGATGAACCGCAGCTAGAGATTGCCCTGGAACAGAGCGAACGATTGCTCGAGCGGGCCGTGGCGGTTGCCCAGGAATTTCAGGTCGAAGCTCGCCCCCAAACCCGAATTGATGACGATGTGGCGGAGGGTATCAGTCGAGTCGCCCGGGAACAAAACACCAGCCTGATTATTATGGGTTGGAGCTCTACCACTAGCCTCAAGGCCCGATTGTTTGGCAGCTTGATTGAGACGGTCTTCTGGTCATCCCACTGCCCGGTGGCCGTACTGCGCCTGTTGGATGAACCGATCAATCTGCATCGGATTCTGGTGCCGGTCAAAAGCCCCACCGCTAAGGCTATGCAAACCATCCAATTTGCTCAGATTTTTGCCAATGCCAACCAGGCTCAGGTGACTTTATTGCATGTCTGCGATCGCCGCACAACCAAAGCTCAGATTCAGACATTTGAATCTGAGCTAGTTGAAGTGCTGGCTCGTTGCAGCCGACTTTCCCCGCCCAAGATTGAAATCATTGCCCATGACGATATTGGGGAAGTCTTGCTCAAGGCTTCTCGAGCCTTTGACATGGTTGTGCTCCATTCTGTCCGGCGGCGCACAGCGGGAGGACTGGCGGTGAGCGATGTCACGACCCAGATGGTGAAAAAGCTCACCTGCTCCTTCGTGCTCTTTGGGGAGCCTCATTCTTGAGGCTGTTCAAGCCCCTCAGGCTACTGAGAGTTGCCGACGTTTGGCTGATATCCATCCATCCAGGGGTTTTGCCCAGGATAACCAGGTTTCAGAGACCTGAAAGCCGATTGATTCGTACAAATGCAGGGCTTTAGGATTGCGAGAATCCACACTGAGCTTCACCAGGGTTGCCCCAGCCTCCTTGAGCTGACTCAATCCAGCCAACACCATACTCCGTCCTAATCCCAACCGACGAAACTGGCGATGGGTTCCTAGCCATTCAATCCAGCCGATTGACTCCGTTGGATTCTGCACCTTGAGGCGACAGCTACAGAAGGCCGCAAATTCTCCCGCTGCAGAAATAGCAACTAAATCCAGTTCCGGTCGATAGTCCGGCTGATTCTGCCAGTATTGAACCGTTTCCAGGGTGAGGAGATGATGATTCCAATGGTTGGCAAATGCTTCGTTATAGAGCTTGATCCAACGGGCGATCGCCGCTGTCGATGTTGCATTTAGGCTCAACTCTGGTATTAAATCTGGCCTTGAACCCGACCTGAAACTCCCTGCCAGACTACTGAGGGTAAATTCACTGGGCCACTGATCGGTCGCCTCTAGAAAATCAGTAGTCCTCACCATCGTGAAAAATTGACGTTCAATTGAGAAATTTTGCTGGGCCAGACAGGTGTTCCAATCGGATTGATCGGTGCGAGTATAAATTCGTAGTATTGGGGTTCGTTGGGGAAATTCTTGGGCGGCTAACAGACGACTTTCTCCCCAGCGAATCAGATCGGCATCGAATCCCTGGCCCCGAAATACCGGATGGATAAAAATCCACAGGTATCCTTCGACTTCGTTAGGGTTAGCTTGAATCTGGATTAACGCCACTCCAATACAGCCAGGATTCCCATCGAATTGAGGTTCAGAGGTAATTAAACAAGTGTCTTGATTGAGGTTGAGATCGGGGGCATTCAAGCGAAACTGGAACTCTGAAAAAGCGGCATCTTCTCCTAACCGATCAAAAGCAGCACAGAGATTTACCAGATAAGAAACCGCTGCAAAGTCTTGATCCGCTTGATAGGATCGTTTGATTAAAGCTGTCATAAAATGCTAGTCCGAAATTCGGACAGCCCTCCAAAAATTAGTAGTGTTGACTAAGTATTTGACTGATATTTGACTGAGTAATTTTGACTGAAATTTGAGGATCAGGGCCTTGAGAACGAGTTTCCAGAATTGCAACTCATCAAAATCTAAAACTTCCCTAAAATCTAAAACTTCCCTGAGATGAAACCGTTTTGAGTATCAGCTTCAGGGGTTAAAAATCAACCCACCTTGACCCGTGACTCATGGAGTTTTCTGATGATTTTTCTCATCAGATACTTAACGGTTTCCAGGATTGAGATCAACACTCAAAGCAATCACGTCTCCCGTAGCGATTTTCAATCCCGTCAGATCTGGATTTAGGGAGTGGCGGCGTACCGCATCAGCCCTCCTGTACTCCAGCAGCGGGAGAAACGCTGGATGAAATTATTGATTAGATTTGCTTATTTAGATTCACTGGATTAAAGTTGCTATTCAGGCTAAACCTGCCACTCAGTCGGCACTTGGGAAGGAGTCAAGCCTGCTCTTGGCATGACGATCAATATTTTAAGTAGTTTTTAACTAACCTTGCCGGGTAAAAAGTTGTCACCCCCAGGGGAGCAGTGAGCTGCTACTTGCTTTCGGTGGATTTGGTGGGTTCAAGTTCAGTATAGCCTCAGGTCTGCAAAAGTTTCCAGTTGATCGGATGAGGAACGTCTATCCAATCTGTTGAAAACCTCTGGGTGTAGGTATTTGGTTTATTGGGCAATAGCCAATACGGTTGCTCAACCCGATGTATGCCATGATCTTGACTGCTAATTGGTTGGCAACTGTTTTCCCTGGGCCAACTCTGCCGCTGAGATGCCATCCCCCTGAAAGCCAAAATACCATAGGGTGGCGGCGGCTTCTGATCGGGTTACAGGCTTCTTCGGTTGAAATAACGTCGTGAATCCATAAGCCCGCCGAATATTAGCATTATCGCCATTGTCAAAATCTGCCAACACTGCCCCCAAGGCCCTGGCATCAATCTTAGAAGCGTCTTGAAATCCCCAACGCTCTTTCACCGTATCCACGGTGGCCTTGGGTAGAGCTTGCCGGGTATCGAGAGGAACTTTCCACAACACCAGATCCTCCCGGGTTAGGGAGGCATCGGGGCGAAACTGAGTGACGGTGGAGTCTCCAGATAGAGAACTGGGTATCAATCCCGCCTCAGCCAACCCTTGAATTTCACTAAAATAGGGATGGCTGGGGGGAACATCTGTAAACACAGGTTTGCTGGTAGGAGTAGCCCCACGAACCTGTTTGGCTGGAGTTTTGCTGTAAAAATTATTATTGGCATTGACTAACCAGCGGGCGTACTCTCCTCGGGTGATCGAGCTGTTGGGACTAGAGAGGGTATTATCTGAAGCTGACTTTGAGCCCTGGGGAGAAATCAATAGACCCGCCTGGGTGACATCCTGGACAAAGGGCAGGAGATCGGCAGGAACAGTCCCACTCCCCCCGCTAGAACTGCTGGTTTCTGTTGGAGTGGTTGTTGGAGTGGTTGTTGGGGAGGCTGCTGGGCCAGGGGTAGGAGACGATGTCGGGGGTAAACTGCCCGGGGGTAGAGGCAGGGGTGAGGCTCCTACAGACTGCTGATAACTAACTTCAAATTCAGTCTGACCCGACGTAGATCGGTCAGGATTGAGAGCAACGGTTATTTGCAAGTTGTCCTTTTCCGCCAGAAAAGTGCCCTCCCCTTCTTCTACAGGACGGCGGGTCACTTCCCAGTTCTGATCACGAAACTGGTTGCGGTAATAGGTCTGGACAGCATTACTGGGATCCTGGGTTCGCCAACGGGTGGTGGCTGACTGACTGTTTTGACCGGGAGAATTCACATCTAGAAGCTGAGCCCCTGGGTAGATCGGAATCTCCGAAGGGAAATCAAGGGGCAATGAAACCGTGAGAATTGGGTCTGCCGTCGGTGCCGGTTTGGTCTGAGCATCATCAGTCTGGGCATCAGTGGTACTGCTGGCAAGCTGGGGATCGGCTTTCAGCGACTCTTCCAAAGACTGACCCTTGGGACTATTGGCACAGGCACTCAAGACAGAGACCAGAGCAATTCCTAAACCTAAAGATTGAGTGGTTTTTCTAAGCAATTGGTTCATCACAGCATTCTCTCCATACCTCCCATTCTAGGTGAATTATGCCGGAACGCTGAGGGGAACCCCATTATCCCGGGCAGAAAGCTGCAAAATAAACGGTACGGCAGTTTTGACCCAGGTTTGAATCGAGGTATAGTTTGCCGCCTGTTCTCCGTAGCACGTTTCTAGCATATCTGTATGAATGATCCCGGGGCTCAGGGGAATTGCAGCCATACCCGGGGGAAGTTCCTGGGCTAAGGCCCGGGTTAATCCTTCAATTGCCCACTTGGAGGCACAGTAAGGGGCAACCATTGGGGACGTAGATCGACCCCAACCGGAACTCAAGTTGACGATAATTCCTTGCCTGCGGGCTAGCATCGCCGGAATCACATGGCGAATCACATGGGTCACCCCTTTAATATTGACATCAATCAGTTGGGAAAATTCGTCACTGGGAACCTCCCAAAGTGGAGCGAGATCATTAACCAGAGCCGCATTATTAATCAGTAAATCTGGAACGAAATTCCGGGATAAAAACGACCCAGCCCAGGCTTTGACCTGGGTTTCATCCGCCACATCAACCACTGAAAACTGATGGGGTTGACCATAGGTTTGATTCAACTGATTGACTGCCGCTTGAGAACGGGCACACCCGATTACAGCATGACCTCTGTCAATAAATTCTGCGGTCATCCCCTGACCTAAACCTCGACTAACCCCAGTTATCACAATCACTTTCTGCATACACTTTCTGCGTGAGTTCAAATGTAAGAGTAATTCGTCCTTTGACCAACCTGTTTTATCCAACTTTAGAAAAAGCTGAGAAATTCAAGCCGCTTCAGTTCTAACCGAGTTGATACCCATGGGCTAGATGCCTACACCATAGAACTTTGATCTGATTTGATAGATGCCTGAACGGGATGCAAGTCTACACAAGGCTCTCCATGGCAGGGATTGACTTCAACGAGAACATGGGAAAGGGATGGAATAGGGTTGAGCAAGCCCTTGTAATATTCCGGTTGCTGAGGATGATGGGTCACAAGGGCAATAGTAGCCGCCAAATGATACTGACTAACATTCCAAATGTGTAAATCGGTAACCCGATTATCAGCATCCGCCTCAATCGCACTGACAATAGCTAACTTGGTTTGCTTATCAATTGCCCCATCAAGCAAAATGGCACCCGTTTCACCCATTAATCCATAAGACCATTTCGCAATTACCCCCGCACCCACTAAACCCATGAGGGCATCCATCCAGATCCAACCTAGAAACTTTCCAGCAAACAGAGCAACAATGGCAAGAATAGAGGTTAGAGCATCCGCCAGAACATGAATGTAAGCCGCCCGAAGATTGTGATCGGGAAGATGAGAGTCAGATAAGTGATCAGGATGGTGTGGACTGTGATCGTGATCATGATCGTGATGGTTTTGCAGGAGGAAAGCGCTGATAAGATTCACCATCAGTCCGAGCGCCGCAACCGAGATTGCTTGATTGAACTGAATGGCTTGAGGTTGAAAAAGCCGTACACAGGAGTCAAGCACCATCAATAGGGCAATCACTGCCAGGGCAACAGCACTGGTGAACCCCCCCAGGATGCTAACTTTGCCTGTGCCAAAAGTATATTGAGGATTATTGGCATGACGTCGAGCATATTGGTAGGCAAATATTGTGATTCCAAACGCTGCTACATGGGTCGCCATGTGCCAACCATCTGCCAGCAGAGCCATTGATCCAAATAGAGTTCCGGCTATGATCTCAGCAACCATCGTGATCGCTGTTAATAAAAGCACGATCCGAGTGTTTTTTTCGGCTTGATCGTGATGAATCGAAAAATCATGGGAATGTTGCCAGGAGTTCAGGGTGTGAATATGCATTAAAACTGCTCAATAGAAACTGAATCAGATAGATAATCCTTAAGTTTATCAACTTGATTACACATCTATAGCGATTCCTAATCACATGAGGTATGGATTTGAGAGGTGGCGGCGCACCGCGCCGCCACCTCTTGTACTTCAGCAGCGTTGGAAACGCTGTATTAATCCCATTAACTAATCCCATTTAACCCTGCTTTTCGGCTTAAGGAGTGGTTGAGGGTTTCTGAGCCACCCGGGATAGGGCTTCCTCTAGTGCAGACAATTCCACTGCTCCAGAGAGAGTTTCTCCATTGATTACAAAGAACGGTGTCCCCTGAATCCCTAATTCATTGGCAAGCTTGAGATCCTCCTCAATAGCCTGTCCGGCTGCTGCACTCTGGCGATCGCGGTTAAACTGCTCTAAGTCCAGCTTGAGATCCTGAGCAATCTTGACATACAGATCCTCCCCCAATTTGTCCTGGTTGGTAAATAGAGCGTCCTGATATTCCCAGAACTTACCCTGCTGTTGAGCAGCCCAGGATGCCTTAGCTGCGGGTAGGGCCTCCGCATGAATCTGGGATAGGGGTAGGTGTTTGTAGGCTAAAGTCACCTGACCTTGATGCTTCGCCATGAATTGCTGAACGGTTTTGTGGGCGCGCTGGCAGAAGGGACATTGAAAATCTGAAAACTCCACCAGGACAATTTTTTGATCGGGGGAACCCTGGGTGGGAGAATTGCCAATCACGGATTGAGGATTAGTTCGCATCTGTTCCAGGAAAGTCCCTCGAGCCTGTTGGAGATTCTCCTGTTGGGTTTGCTGGTAGGCTTGAACGGATTCTAGAATGGCTTCAGGATTGTTGCGAATCACCTGAAGCACCTGTTGCTCAAACTCCGAACTGACTTTGGCGGGGTCAGACAATGGAGCCGGTTGGGAGCAACTGACCAAAACGATACAGGTTAGATAGAGCAAGCCCATGCCCAAGGCTCGCCAACCCGGCAAACTCCGCTGATGGGCTGGGGTTTTCATAGGGGTTTTCGTGGGGGTTTTCATAAATGATCTTCCAATCCCTGAGAGAGGGTATAGTTCATTCGTTCAGCTAACAATCTAACAGCTTACGATGCCATTTCTGTCCTCAGTTTAACGTGGCTCTGATCTTCGATGACTTCTGAAGCGGCTGCTTCTAAGGGTTGGGATATGGTATTGACCCGAATTGCCCGGAACATCCCGAATCGACAAAGCCCAGTACCAAAAGCCAGTCGCATCAACAGAATAGTCGGAACTTCCCGCAAGGATTTGACGAAGCCAGAAACCCCAAATTGGACTAATCCTCGGGGACGGGCAACACCCTGCCAGATTGAATCTAGCCAAGACGGCAGGGTTTGGGCTGTCCAGTCTGCTGTAATCACTTCTCCTGTAGCCAGTCCGGTTGCCGTTAACAACTCAGAAAACCCCTCAATGCTGGCAAAAGCTGGATGAGACCATTGATCCAGGAGCTGCTGCATGACCGGGCGTTCCCAGAAGTTTAAAGGTTTCTGGCGATCATCCCGCTGGTTCCAGTCGGCTACCACCAGAATTCCGCCGGGCTTCAATACCCGCAACAGCTCTCGGGCAAACACCGCTTTATCCGGCATGTGGGGCCCCGCCTCAATCGACCAGACCACATCAAAGCGACCATCGGGAAAAGACAGGGCCATGGCATCATCCACCTGAAACTGGGCATCGAGTTCTTCAGAGGTCAATTCCTTAGCCCGTTCTACCTGTTGAGGACTGATCGTCACCCCCGTTACCTTGAATCCATAATCCCGAGCTAAAATCCGACTACTTCCTCCAATCCCACAGCCTACATCCAGCACGGTTGTACCCCGAGGTAGTTGATCTAGACCTCCCCAACGCACCATTTCATGGACAAAATCTTCCTTCGCTTTGAGAAAATCCTGGGGTTGAGGTGGGGAACCGTAATATCCCAGGTGAATGTGTTCTCCCCAGTAGAACTCTAAGATTCCATCCTCTGTCCATTGATCGTAGGAGTTGGCAACGGAATCGGAGGATTGATAGCGACGGGCTGTAACGAGATAAAAAACTATTCCTATCGTTAACAGTGTGAGTAAAATTCCCAGGATCAAGAGTAAATTCATTTTAAAGTCTCAAGTTGATACCCCCGAAAAGGCTTTCAGAGTGGTGAGGATGACGTAGAATAAACTATGGGCTTGCTGGTGCCATCTCTAAGTTTAGCAGTTCCAGCATTTAGCTAATTCATATCAGTATTATTGGGAGAGACAACTATGGGCACCGCTATGTTTATTCAAGATGAAATTGAATTCAATTCTCTCCTATCGGCGGAGCCCTTCCTAGTAGTAGATTGTACTGCTACCTGGTGTGGGCCCTGCAAACTCGTCGCTCCCCTCATAGATCAACTCGCGGATGAATATGGCGATCGCGCTAAAGTATTTAAGCTTGACCTGGATGCTAATAAGGCGATCGCTAAGCGGTTTGAGGTTCGCAGCATCCCAGCAGTGATGTTTTTTAAGCAGGGCGAGTTGGTTGAAACCCTGATTGGCGTAAAACCCTATGAGGAATTTAGCAACGCCTTACAGCGGTCTTTGGATTCAACAACTGATTAGGCAACTGGTTAAGCCACTAAATAGCTTGACGCAATTCATTAAAAGATTGACGTGGGGGTAAGGAGGCTTCGCCCCAGATCCCCTGCCATTTAACCACTCATCATAACCACTTACTTAATTACAGCATTTCCAACGCTGCTAGAGTACGAGAGGTGGCGGCGCGGTGGGCCGCCACCTCTCAAATCTGTATCTCACGTGATTAGGAATCGCCATAAACTAATTAAATAATTGTCGCCACCAAGGTTGCGGTTCAAGGTTAATTAGCTTCACCTGTTGACGAATCTCCTGGGTGGGCCAGCCAGTGAGTCTGGCCAGAATTTGGATTTCCTGTTCCTGCCGCTCCCGCACAGAGGCCTGGTAAGGTTGAGCTGCACCACAGGCGATCTCCCCCTTGTAGGGATGCTGGATCACATAGCGCCCCTGAAACTGCTCACGGTTCCCCGTTTCCTGAAACCGCAAATCTTCAGGAAATCTGTCCCGACTGTAGCGGACGTGCATCCGAGTGATAAATACATTGGCCGATCCGTTGCCCAATTGCTCCGGGGTCAACCAGAATACCCCCGCCTGTTTCAGCTCCTCCGGGGTTAGGGGATCAGCCGAACAGGGATCGCAGCTTCCCATGTCCCAGGCATATTCTAAGAACGCTACCTTTTTCTGTTCTCGCTGATGGGCGGTATTGAACAGAGCCCTGTAGAATTCTGGAAACTTCTGCTGAACAAACTCAGGAATATTGGCATCGGAGGGGATTTTCACCAGACGATAGTTAACCAGTTCGGCTTGTCCCTTGGGAGACAATAGATAAATGATTAAATCCTGCTCTCCCTGGGCATTGATCATCCCTAGGCGAATCGGCAACATGAACCGGGGGGACTCATAGGCCATCATTAGGGGCCGCAGGGATCGAAACCCGCCCTTGTCAAATTCAGCCAGGTTGACCTTGGCCACAAAGAACTTCAAGCCCTGACGAATATAAGGCTGTAGCAATTGGGCTGCCCCTTGAGGGATCTGGTAGCCATTCTGCCTCAACCAGGTTTCCAGGCCATCCGATTCCAGGGCGCTGAGGATGACAATGTCATACTCCCCCACTGTAAACTGCGATTCCACGGTCACCCCCAAGCTGCGATCGCGACCCCGACTTTCTGCTTCCGGGGCAGATTGGAATACCCCATCTCCAGCCCCACGGGTTGGGAAATAGACTTCACAGGGATTGGCATCAAAATACTCCACCAATCGGGGAGCACTAAACCCATCGAGTCTCTCAATGATTTTGGCTTCTCCCACCCGCACCTGTTCTTGCTTGAGCACCCCAGGTACAGGAACCACCAGGGCAAAATCCTGCACCGCCCCTTGATAGTCATTTGCCATGGTCAAGACGGTGCGATCGCCGTCGCGGGCAATCACCACCTGGGAAGCCTGATTATACAAACTGGCATCCGCCTTGGCGACATAAAACCCACAAAATGCCAGGGCCGGAGTCGCCAACAACAAAACAGCGGCCACTGCCCCCAGAAGGGCAATGAGCAATCGAGAGAAGTATTTCATAGCTGCAAATGGATGGTTGTGAGTTTCAAGTTGTGAGTTTCAAGTTGTAGAGGAAAGGCTCCAAGGATTATGGATTAAATGTGGCACAGCCGTCTCGACTGTTTTCCAGCAGGCAAGTTCAGTATTCCATGTTCCTGACAACACACTTGGAAGTAGAACCGCCGTCTCGTCCAGCAGACAAAATGACTGCCCCACAGGATTTGTATCTGATTTGATAAATGTTCCTGGGGCTAATACTCTAGGATCCGGAGCTATCCCCTGAGAGAGTTTCTAAACGGGGCAACTGCCAGACAAACCGGGGAGCAGACCAGATCTGATCCAGCAATAGGGTCAGGGGGCTCAGACAGAACAAAGCCCAAAATAGTGCCGTTGGCAAGAAAAACTGATGCTGCAAAATTAATGTTAACCCAGCCAATCCCATCGCCCAAATCCCTCGACCCTGGGGGGCATCGGGAATGGAGCGAGGATCCGTCAGCATGAACAGGGCAAATAATAGCAAGCTCCCACTCATCAACTGATGACCATATACATCCCAGCTCCAGCCCAACCAGGCTGAACGAATCGCCTCTAATCCCCCATAGGTTGCTAGAAAAATTACAGAGGTGTCCCAACGCCCCACCTGTCTGAGTACCAAACCCCCAGCCCCCAGAAACAATAGCAGATACCACCAATCCGTGCCCCATTGTCCCGGGGAAACCCAAGCATCGGGGGTAAACGTCAACGCCATAATAATGCCAAAATTGGCGGGATTGAACCAATGCTTGCCCTGGTGGCGAAACAAAAATTTGCTAGCGATCGCACAAACCCCAGCCAAAATCATGGTAGTCGGGCTATTGGCCCGCAGCAGTAAGCCCAATCCCAATGCAGTAATCAAGGCACTGCGCCAGGTTCCCTGAGTGGGATTCAAGTTCTGGTCAGGACTAGAATTTGCGCCTGGATTCAAACCATTTGCCAGGCTGGTCTGAATAGGATATTGCTGGGTTAGTTGGTGCTGAAGATGGTCAGCAATCCCCTGAGTCAGCAAACAAGTTCCAATAGTCAGGGCAACAAATTCAGGTCGCACTGTCCAATCCCGAGTGCCAATCCCTAAAATTAGAAACGTTGCCAGAAAGAGAATTTGGGGATTGCGGGCATCCTTAATCTTAACCTTGATCATGGTTTGCGCTCCTCTAAGGTTGTCAATAACCCTCAATTCAGAATCATGACTGAATTATCAGTGTTGACGCGATTAACCCGGTTAAAGTTGAGAAATTTCACATTTTTTTACACAATCAACTAATTAACTGACTAATTAACTGAGGATTTGACTGGGGCACAATACACCACTCTCAGGTAAACGAGAGCTCAAACTCTGAAGCAGGAAAACTTGGGTATTTAACGTTCATCTGTTGGAGAGCTTGTTTGGTTCGTTTAATCAAATCGGTTTTATAGATAAATTCATCCCTAGCATCAATGGGATAGCATTTTAATCTGAAGTGAGTTCCCCAGGGCTGTTCATCCAGAATAACTTGAATGGGCAGTTTGATTTGTGTGTATTTACTGGTCTGTGCTACACGATATAAAATCTGCATTACTTTTTCTAAATCTACTCTATGGGCCAGGTAAAAATCTGTTACAACCTGGATTTCTACGTTGCCATCATTGGCGTTGACAATGGCTTCTGTCCAGAGTTTATTGTGGGGAATCATCACAACATCATTAGTAGGAGTTCTGAGTTTGATTCCTCTCAAACCATAGCTGACAATTTCCCCATAATAATTCCCAACTCTAACGCGATCGCCCACTTGATAGGGCCGTTCAAATAATCCGATAATCCCCGCAATTACAGAACTTGCATAATCTTTGAATGCAAAACCCAGGGCAACAGCCACCGTTCCTGTCACGGCTAAAACATTGCTTTCAGAAAGATTTAGGAGAAGATTCCCCAAAAAAATTCCAGCCAGAGTCAAACAAAAAGCTCGCCAAAAGGGTAGAGACTGTTTGATCGTTAGACGAAATCTTAATGCAGCTTTTTCAGAGAGCCAGATTAACAATTTTTCAATGGAGAAGATTACCCAGTAGGTAATAAAGATAATAATTAAAGCTTGAGCAACCCGGAAAGTAGTAATATCTCGAACTAGCTCTGAAGCTTTGTCCAGGGTCTCATTTTTGGCCTGAGCTAGCCAGAAAATTGTTTGAAAATTCACTTTGAATCTCCTACCAGAAAATAATTATTGGCTAAGTCTTGTTGAAGCTGAGAGTAATGAGCCGGATTAACTTGTAATAAATTATGATTTCTTTCAACAACATCAGCTTTTAGCAAAACTTGAATCTGATTTCTCACCTGACTGATCGAATCTCCTAAGCTTATAGACAGTTCAGATAAGCCCATCCGCTCATGTAAACCCAGAGAATAGAGCAAAAACCTTTGATCTTGAGTTAAATCTGGTAAGTCGGGCAATTTGGCCTTTAATGTAACTAATTTTGTAGGTTGGCTAGATTCATCAACATCATCATCACCATTCTCATCGGATTGTAAAATATGCAAAGAATATAACCACAAACGGGCAGCAGATTGACCAATTCCTGATGCCACATTGGCTAAACTATCAAAGTATTTTTGTTCTAGCTCGGAAGCCCAACGCGGCTGATTTGTATCTGAGCTATGATTATTCTGGAATTTTTTCTGGGCTTTCTGTTGATTCTGTTGGGTGAATTCAAAGTTAATTGATTCGCATACAGGGTCAAGCCATTCCTTCAGTTCAAAGCCACCTAAAAAAGGTAGTGAAATCGGGTCTCCAAAATATGCAGAGAGATCGCAGACTCGATTTAGATACCGCCACAACCATTCATTACATCCAATTAGCCAGAAGATCGATGGATTTTGAAAGGCTTGATCCTTGAGATATTCTATGGCATCAAATCCATCTAAACAACGCAAAAATAGCTGACTCAAGTTTGGGATAACAATGATTAAATCCTTTTCTTTCTGGGAGAAGGAACTGGTTTGCAAAGATCCAAGTTGTTCCTGAAGCCGAGGCTGAATACTAGAACATTCAAGGCGCTGATTGGATTCCTGAAGTACTTCAATTGAGACTGGATATTCTGGAATCCAGGTTACAATTGCCTCCCGTAAAATTCTTTCGATAGGCTCTACTGGGTGACATTGTACAACCAGGCTATTACTTTTGGTTCCAGGTTTTAGCCATTGATCTAAAGCTTCTTTAAGCTCTGTCTGCAGGGTTTGTCGATAGGATATGGGACTTCTCAATGTTTCCAAGCGGGTTTTTAGATCGGCAAATGTAGCAGGAGAAAGAGATGTAAAATCTGATTCGGAGAGCTGTGCTTCTAGCTCTGCAACGTTAGCTTGAAGTTGAGATTGAGCAGCCGGAAGCCAGGCTCGAACCCGCTGAATAAGATTTTCTAAAGCCATTTCTATCGTTCACTCTTAATAAGTAGATGGTTGTAATTAATTATCAAATAGAAGAGGGTCTGGAGCTTTGCCCCAGGAAGGGGGCAGCGCCCCCTTCAACCCCCTACATGTATCTTCTGATTAATTGTACCTAGCTACTTAATCAAAATTACATAATCAAAATTATGCTCGATACTACCCTATATTAACGTTAAATATTAACGTTAACAGCTCATCCCAGTCGAGGTCGAGCCATTCTACAAGTCGATAGCGAATCGTCAATCAAACTGATTTTACTGATGATATTCTATTAATTTTTCAGGATTTTTGCTGGATCTGATTTCCTGATTTAGGTGAAAGACTTCCACCGCAACAACTGGGGTAACTGGATCAGGTTGACCAAGTAGTTGACCATCCAAAGCAAAATTCCACTAATTAATAAAATTCTGACCCAGAACATATCTGCTTCTAAGCTCACAATCCCCAAACCCTCATACAGTTGCCAGATACGATAAGGCAGATAAAGGTAGGGAATCATCACCCAGATAACGGTTTGGAACTTCCTCAAGCTAACGATTTCAGTCAGAATTTGCAGACCCAACATCAGAAAATAACTGAGGAAAATGACCAGGACATTCAAGTTTCCTCGCCAAACTCCCCCCCCAATCAGGGCAACCAATGGCAGAAAAACCCCGAAAATCTGCACAATTCTAAACCAAACTTTGAACCAGTTGGGAAGCGGACTGGGTAGATCGAATGGTTCCAGGTTGCGCCATATCCATCCAACGGCTACCAGGAACGAGGTTGCTCCTGCAAAAAAACTCAGATTTTCCAGCCAGATAGTTTGAACCGTGCCGAATTCGCTCAATCAACTGCCTCCAGAATGCTCGTCTAATCATCAGGCTACATCATCCTCCCTCCAGTCAATCTGGCAGAAGATCAATAAATCGCGGCTTGTTTGAGAAGGATCTTCCTCCCATTACATAGATATTCTCTATATTCCCTTTTCGTTTCATTCCTGAAACTTTTTTTCGGCTCCCTTTCGTTGTTCAGAGCCCCAATCTGACCCGGCAAACTCCCCAAAAAAATTCAAACTGCATAAGGAATCCTCCGTCAGACATATGTAGAAACAGATAGCTCATCGAGCCTGATCCGATAGTTTTGTCAGAGGTCACAGCCATGCCACTTTCCCCTACCATCTTTGAACGAGTTATCCTGAGCTCCTTGATTACAGTTCTAGCCGCGACGGCTGTAGTCACCCAAACCCAATCATCCCCCACCCATGCCCTCAATGCCAGCGCTTCCGGCAACCTGAACCTACCCTTACTCAAATTTTGAATACTCAATCTGAATTACTCATGCTGAGTTAATAATTCTGAATGATGCATTCTGAATAGCCAGTCACCCCATTTTTCAGACCACTCAAACTTCACCCCTACCCTGTTATGGAACCCACAACATCCGTCCAATCCGACCTTGCAGCCCTCTATCAAACCGGTCAAGCCCAGTTACATCAAGGGCAATTTTTACCCGCCCTGAAAGTATTCCAGAAACTTCTAACCCTGGCCCAAACCCGTGAACATTCAGATGACATCACAGCCCTCCAGGTCGATGGGCTCATCGAGATCGGCAAAATTCATCGTCATCTCCAGCATTTTGCCTGGTCAATCAAATGCTTTGAGCGGGCCTTGAGCGTCATTGGCCCTGCAGATAATAGTCTCAAGCAAGGGGGAATTCATCAAGAAATTGGTCAGGTTTATTGGATTTCCCGGCAATATTCTCCAGCCCTCAGAGCCTATGTCAAGGCCCTGGAGATTTTCCAACACCATTCCGACCTCGAAGGCATCTGTTCCGTGTTGAATCATCTCGGCGAAGTCTACAACGCCATCGGCCTATTCGATCAAGCCCTCAGAAGTTGCCAGAAGGCCCTGATGATCCTCAAAACCTTAGAACAAATGCCCGAACCTTGCCCCCGCTTATCCCCCGATCAAAAAGCATTAATCCTGTACAACTTAGGAGTTACCCAAGCTCAAACCCGGCGTTATCCCCAAGCCCTGGCCTACTTGTCCCAGGCTCTAGCCATTCAACAGCAACTTCACAGGCATGGGCAATCCCCAGAAACCAGCCCCAATCAAGTTTCAACCCAAAAGCTCGCCCTGCAATCAGCAGACACCCTGAAGCAGATGGGCACCGTCTATTTATTCCAGGGCAAACATTACCCGGCCTTTGAGGCCTACCAAAAAGCTGAAAGAATCTATCGCACCACGGGTCAGCTAGAACCCCATGCTGAAGTGTTAGACTATCTGGGGATCATTTGTTATCGGCGGGGCAATAAATCCCAAGCCCTGTGGTATCACCTGAAAGCCCTGGAGCAATTCAAAACCCTGGAGAACTGGATCAACCAACCTGAGAAGTTGCCCCATATCCTCACCGTTTATCGTCAATTTAATCTCTCCAATGAAGGGGTTCGGCTCTATCGTCGTTCCCAGGAATTGATAGAAATTTTGGGCTCAGAGGTTGGTTAAAGGTAAATTAGAATAGCGCTAAAAGACATTGCTGCAATGGACAAGGGTGAATTGGCTCAGCCAGCAGAAACCACCATTGGCCCCAACAAGCCAGGGCCGATCTTTCATCTCACGGCTCAACAGGTTGAGCGGGTCTGTCTATTTGATCTATCCTGGGGCCAGGGACAACGGCTAGGGGTTCAAATTCCCTATCCCGATCTGATCAGCCACCTCTACCAGGACTGGCAGCAGATGTACCTGGGATTTTATCAGCAAGCCCTGCGGGGTCGCGTCGAGAGGTCTGGTAAGGTGGCACCGATCATTGACTGGCACGCCAGGCTGGTACAGGCAGAGGCCAAATTGCTGTATCAATTTCATCGCTGGCTGCGCCATGAGGAATTGTATGAAATTCGGGCCACCATTGCCCGGGCGGTGTCCCAATCCGCCCCTCTGACTGAACAACCAGGGGCGATCGCCACCCCAGTGAACGTATTTTTGACAGCTACTCCCCTGGATCTGGCCCGTTTGCCCTGGGAAGCCTGGGAAATTGGCACTGAATTTACCACCACAGAAAAAATTCGGATCGTTCGCAAGCCCCTGAATATTCGTGGAGAACCGCCCGCAAGCTGTGCCCAGGACCGAAGTCGGCGCATTCGGGTTCTGGCCATTCTAGGGGATGAAACGGGACTGGATTTTCAAGCGGACAAAGATGCGGTGCGATCCCTATCTTCAATGGCGGAGATCCAGTTTGTCGGCTGGCAACCGGGAAAACAACCCAAGGAACTCCGAACCGACATTGCCTTGAAGATCGCCGACCGCCAAGGCTGGGATGTGTTGTTTTTTGCCGGCCATAGTAACGAAGCCGATCTGGTGGGGGGAGAACTGGCTATTGGCCCGAATATTTCCCTCTATCTAAATGAGCTGATTCAACCCCTGACCCTGGCCAAGGAGCGGGGCTTACAATTTGCCATTTTCAATTCCTGCAAAGGACTGAATCTGGCCAATACCCTGATTGACCTGGGATTGTGCCAGGTAGCGGTGATGCGAGAACCGGTTCACAATCAAGTGGCCCAGGAATTTTTGCGCCATTTTCTTCGGGGCTTAGCCAGTTATCAGGATGCCCATGATGCCCTACTGTCCGCCTGTCAGTTCCTCAAGCTGGAAAAGCAATTGACCTATCCCAGCGCTTACCTGATTCCGTCCCTGTTTCGCCATCCCAATGCTCCGGTTTTCCGGCTCAGACATACCCGTTGGAGCGATCGCCTCAAACAATGGAAGCCCCGCAAGCTCGAAGCCGTTGCCCTAGCGGCGGTGATGCTGGCGAGCTTTCAGGGTGGCCTGCAAAGCTTTTTGCTGGATCGGCGGGTGTTTGCTCAAGCGGTTTATCGTCAGTTGACTCACCAGGTTCCGGCGGTCACCTCCCCCCCGGTGGTGATGGTGGGGGTGGATGAAGAGTTTATTAAGCGCAATCGGATCTCCAATCCCAAGCCCTTTGACCGACAATTCCTGGCCCAAATTATTGACCGTCTGGCAGCAGCCAATGCCCCGATTATTGGGATTGATTATCTACTGGATCGTTATCAAGCTGACAATGATGCCTATCTGGCGACTGCCATCCAAAACGCGATTGAGCAACATCAGGTCTGGTTTGTCTTTGTCAGTCGGCTCCATGAAGGCAATGGCTGCTTTGTCGATACGGTGTCCGAACTGGCCAGCCCGAACTGGAGCTTGAATGGAGACATGAGCGTTCTAGGGGATCTGCCCGCCTACATGGTTTTACTGCCCCCACCCCTGCAACAGTCCTTAGAAAAGACCTGCCCTCGGCGGTTGCCATTTTCCTATCTATTGGCTCTGAGCTATCAAATGCACCGGGAGCCCCTGAAAAAATTACCCCAACCCCAACTCAATGCCTCAACTCAATGGCTGGCCCAGGTCAAGGTCAGTCTGACCGAGAACACCGGCCAAGACTATCAAACCCTATTTTCTCACCGCTCTAACTTGAATCCAGTGACGGGACTGGCCTATCGATTGAACCAGTGGTGGTTGCATCCGATTGTGGATTATTCCATTCCGCCCCAACAGATTTATCAATGGCTCCCCGCCTGGAAACTGTTGGAAAATCCCCCCGAAACCCTGGCCCTGCCCTCAGAACCTTTTATTGCCTTGATTGCCCCTTGGGGCTATGGTGAAGCGGGGATCAATCAGGATGGGGAAGACAACTTTCCAGTTCCCTGGGCCCTGGATTACTGGCGAACCCAGGCAAACTCCCCGGAAGCCAATGCGGCAATTCCTGAGAAAATGCCGGGGGCCGAGGTTCATGCCTACATGACCGATCACTTTCTCAACCAACGCTTTGTTATACCCATTCCTGATCTGTGGATGGTATTAGTCTTTGCCTTGGTGGGTCAGGGAGCCGCGATCGCGATTCGTCAGGCTCCCCGGCAACAGATTAGATGGATGTTCTTACTGATCGGAGCCACTGGATTATACGGACTGCTCAGCCTACAGTTTTACACTACCGGGGCACTACTCATCCCATTCAGCCTTCCCATGGTCATTTTGTGGATCTATGTTTTGTCTGCATCAATGGAGAAAAAGTTTTATGGCTAAGGATCATAGAGTCAATCGAGTCAAGTCACCATCTCAACTGTCTTTTGGTAGATCAAAGCCCTGCACTCCAAAATTTTCATCTAATTTGATGGACAGTCCTGAGAGTCAACTTGTTGAACCCATCAAGATCAAACCGATGAATACTAAACTGACAACTGTTAAGCGCCTCAGGGTCAAACTAGCGGGGTTGTCAGGTATTGTGATTATCATCATCAGCGGATGGGAAGCGATAACGGCACTCCAGGGAGGGGCGACTCCGGTTCAACTGACCCAGGGGACTGAGTCCACTCAAGGGCCATCCACCGGGGAGATCTCCTGGGAAACCCAGTTCTGGAACAATCAACCCCCAAAGGGAAAACGCCGGAGCGGCGGATCCCGAGGAGATGATCGGTTCTGCGCCATCGCCCCCCTTGATATTGAAACCCAGGTTCAGGTTTGGAGCAGTCGCCCGGTGCTGGTCTGGAAGGGGCCCCTGTCCAGGGTTGAGATTTATGCCCAGGGGAATTCTGATCTGCTGTGGAGCCAAGAGATCACAGACCCTCGAATCAAAGTCCTCATCCCAGAAGTCACCCTCAAATCCGGCCAGAAATATCAGGTGCTCATGTACGAAACCACTGTCCTGCCGATTCCCAGCCAACAGATCACCGTTCAGATTCTAGCGGATGAAAATCAGCGCCAGAAAATTACCCAGGAGTTGGCCCAGCTAGATAACCAGCTCCAACAAAAAAATGCCACCGCAGAGGCCGCCGCCTATGCCCGATTTGTCTACTTTATTGATCAGCAACTCTGGTCAGATGCGATCGCAGAGCCTTTTTTAGTCAAAAATCCGTCTCCCGCCCTTGAAGAATTTATTCAGACTACCTTGATTAAAAACTTCTGCAAAGATTAAGTTTCTGATCCTGTATGACATTGCGCTCTGTGCAGGATAACCAGCAACTGCAAAAGAGGACTGATATCTACTGGAGCAGTCGCGGCATAACAGCCCTGGTACAACGGATTTCCCGAAGCCGCTTGCTATGCAGCAAAGATCCTGAAAACCGTTGACCAGAAGCGTTAACTGACTTGTTTATGGGTCGGGACGTACATAATTCTCTGCTAGCCCACGAAAATGAAATGATTAAAAAAGTGAGCTTTCAAAGCCAGAAAAACCGGGCAGGGTTTTTGGTCTTGGAGATTGTCAGGTTTAAACCAAAAATAGGGGGCCTGACGGGCAGCGGACATCCACAGTAGACGTTTGGCCCGGGTCATGGCGACATAGAGCAAACGGTATTCTTCAGCCGTCTTCAAATTTCCCGCCTGTTCCCAGGCCCGAGCTACGGTGAGGGAAGAGTCGGAACCATCGTGAGAACCTGTCTGCTGATGCAGAACGTTACGGATTTGTGCTCGGGCTACCTCAGAGAGGGTAAAGTCTCCCAAAAACCGACCCGATGCCGAGACCCGCAAACTACCAGGAATGGTGGCTTCATGCAGAAACGGCAGAAATACGTAGTCCCAGTCCAGACCTTTGGCCTTATGCATGGTGATAATAGTCAACTGTCCCGAACGGGTAAAGGGACTTTCCCCCGGTTGATCCTCGTCAATTTCTACGGGATCAAATCGCTCGGAACTGACCAGCTCACTCAACGCGGTCAGAATCCCAGGTAGGGTGTTGTCCCCGGCGGTTTGTCGGGCAATCCGTTCAGCCAGTTTATCCGCCGTGGCAAGCTCACTCTGTTCGTATTTCAGGGCCAGGGCCAGGAATGAAATTAGTTGAAACGGCGGCAACTCCAATCGAGCTTTTAATAGATTGCAACAGAAGGCACGACCGGCACGAATACTGTCTGATTGAGGCGGATCCAGGGGGCCAGGATAGAGGAACTGCTCCGGTTGAGTCGCCAGGGCATTAAAGTCCTGGGGTGGAATCAGGGTACGTTCCCCTAGGGTTTTCAGGGCTGACTTGAGATGATCAGGTGAATGGGGCCGATCAATAAACTGCAACAGGGCCAGCAGTTCCCCTGGAATTTTTGAGTGGCGGGCGGACTGGGAAGTGTCATAAAGCTTTAACCCCGATTGGCTGAGACTGATTTTGAGGTTGTAGGTCTGGGGATTTCTTAAAACGTTGGTGATGAACTCGGCCTGTTTATTCTCCCGCACCAGGATGGCAAATTTTCCCGATGGATGCTGTTCCTGAAGCTGTAGAATCCGCTGGGCCATCAGCTCTACCGTTTGGTAGATGTTGCGGGGTTGATAGAGTTCTAAGCCCCGACCTGCCGGGACAGGATTAGCATCGGGTTGGGGATCCTGGAGGCCGACGGGATGGATTAACTGGAACCGGAAGGGCTGTTCAGTCCCCGCTGGCTTGGCATTATTCACCCACTGCACCATAAAGTTTGCCGCATCTAGAATAATCTGGCTACTGCGTCCCGCCTGATCCATAGTGGCCAGATACCCCGATTCCTCGCAGTCCTGACAGAACTGCCGAAAGTAGATCGGATCAGCCGGAGTAAAGGTAGAGTTGATCGCCTGGTTGGGATCCCCCACTCGAATTAGATTCAGGTTTGGGCTAGGGGTGGTCGCGGTTGAATCGGGAACCCTGGCGAGAATGTCCAGCAATTGATTCTGTAGGGGTGTTGAATCCTGGGCCTCATCCTCAAACACCGCAAAAATCTGACCTTGCCAGCGCTGGCGAATGGATTTATGCTTCAATACCCGCAGGGCCGCCAGGATCATTTCATCATAGTCAATCAGACTGCGCTCCTGCAAAATTCGTTGATAGTTTTCATACAATCCCGCCGCAATCTCTAGAATTTGATAGTCATCGGGGATCTGTTCCGCCATCTGCCGCAACTTCTCTGGAGTCAGGCCAGAACTTTTGGCCTCCTGAATCACCTTCCAGGATAGTTCGGGCAAAACTTCTGTTCTCAACACCGACTGCCGTCGCATTCGTTCAGTTTCTTCCCCATCAAAGACGGTTCCTTCGATCAGTTGTTGATAGAGTTTAGGATTGTCATTAATCCACTGCTCCACACCGGTGCGGGTAATCCGATTGCTGGGGGTCGGGAGAATTAAGGTGGAATTGTTCAAGTCCAAACCCGACAATTCCCGATGACTGTTGGCAATATAAAGGGCCAGACCATGCAGGGTATGAACAACAAACCCCGTGGCTGGGATATTGAGATCTCGTAACTGCTGACGGATTTTAGCCCGAATGTTAGCGGCGGCAGCCCGGGTGAAGGTGACAACCACCAGTTGATTCTGGGGATGGAGGCGAAACCGGGCGATCGCTGTTGCCGCCGCCACCGCCAATCCAGTTGACTTCCCAGCCCCCGGAACCGCCGAAACAGCCAGGGGCCCCCCTGACCAGTTGGCCATCTGTTGTTGACCGGGGCGCAATTTCCCTTGGATTTCTTGCCAGGTCTGGTTCAGAATTGGAGGATTGAAGTCGTCAGTCAAGGTTGATCCGGAAAAAACTTGCAAACCAAATCAATCTTAACAGTTTGAAAGCGTAAAGTTTTATGAACTCAATGGCCCTAAAGCTAAAGAATCTTTACAAAATTCACTGAAACTATCAATTTTTCAGGTTTTCCCTTGACTGTGCTCAACCCCAAGTCAGATGATGAATTCACTTGCAGAATTTCATTTGTGAACAAAATTTGTAAATGAAACTTGTAGATGAAATTTGCAAAGGAAACGCTTTGCGGAACTACTAGCAGACTTACTAAGTGAGTGTCGCTAGACTGCCGTGGGTTGGGTTGAGGTACGTAGCTTGCTTCCCCAGGATAACCCTTAGTACAGGACTTAAACTAGAACGTTATTAGCTAGAAGTTTAAGTTGGTGCTAAATTATTCATTGCCCCAATTCTTAATGCCCAATCGCAAGATCTGGCACTCTGGTTTAAAATCAACTGTTAGACAAGATATTCAGGATCAGGTTATGGTATTGTCTCAAGTTCCTCAAAAGCCCTCTGAAACTATTCTAGAAACTGCTTCAGAAAGTAATTCAGAAATGATGGCTGCCTCCACCGCACCCCCCGGCGATTCTCAGGCCAGGGTCAGCCAATTCATGCAGCAAATTCAAGATCAGATTTGTCAGGGCTTAGAACAACTTGATGGTATCGGCAGATTTCAAGAGGATGCCTGGGAACGTCCTGGTGGAGGCGGAGGCCGTTCTCGGGTACTCCGGGATGGAGATGTCTTTGAACAGGGGGGAGTCAATTTTTCTGAAGTTTGGGGGGAGCATTTGCCCCCTTCGATTCTAGCCCAGCGTCCTGAGGCGGAAGGCCATGGCTTCTACGCCACCGGCACCTCCATGGTGCTCCATCCCAGTAATCCCTACGTTCCCACCGTTCATCTCAACTACCGCTACTTCGAGGCTGGGCCTGTATGGTGGTTTGGCGGAGGGATCGACTTAACCCCTTACTATCCCTTTGCGGAGGATGCCACCCATTTTCACCGCACCTTGAAAGCTGCCTGCGATCGCCATCATGCCGAGTATTACTCCGTATTCAAGCACTGGTGTGATGAATATTTCTACCTGAAACATCGCCAGGAATCCAGAGGCATTGGCGGGATTTTCTTCGATTATCAGGATGGCCAGGGAGAGTTATATCGTGGCCCCAACCCAGGGGGACTGGCTGGATGCCACAGTCAACAGGTAGGAGTTCCTGAAGTTCGGGACTGGGAAACCTTATTTGACTTTATTCAGGAGTGCGGACAGGCATTTTTACCGGCCTACAGCCCCATTGTAGAGCGTCGTCGGCACCACCCTTATGGTGACCATGAGCGTAATTTTCAGCTCTATCGGCGGGGTCGGTATGTTGAATTTAATCTGGTCTATGACCGGGGGACAGTATTCGGCCTCCAAACCAATGGTCGAACAGAATCGATACTCATGTCTTTGCCGCCTTTGGTAAGATGGGAATATGGCTATCAACCTGAGGCTGGCACTCCTGAAGCTGAGCTTTATGAGGTATTTTTAAAGCCTCAGGATTGGGTAAATGGAGCTGTTTCCTGCTAGCATAGGTTGGCTAATTTGTCAGTGAAGCCAGTCAGTGAAGCCAGGTTTTTGAAGTCATATCAGAGATTTTAAGGGGACGGTCAGTGATTCATATCGATCAAAAAGAACATACGACCCGAGACGGTACAAAGGTTATTGTTTTAGTCCCTTCAGGTCGGTTAGATATTACAACAGCATGGCAATTTCGTCTGAAGCTTCAGGAATGTATTTCTAAGCTCAGTCGCCATGTGGTTGTCAATCTAGGTCAAGTCAACTTTATTGATAGTTCTGGTCTGACTTCCCTGGTGGCAGGGATGCGGGATGCGGATAAGGTAAAAGGCAGCTTCCGCATCTGCAATGTTCATCCTGAAGCCAAGTTAGTATTTGAAGTAACCATGATGGATTCGGTATTTGAAATCTTTGACACAGAAGATGAAGCCCTGGAAGGAGGGGTTCGAGCCAGTTAGTCCGGCCTAAAATCTGTCTTATTTCAATTCTGTTTTTCAGTTTTGCCTGAAAATTATTTTCATGACCAATTTTCCATGACCAATTTTGAATGGTTAGAACTGTTTCATAGAGCGGGCAATTTTGGAGGGAGTTATTCTCGGGGTTGTGGGGGTTTATTAGGAGGGATTGTGGTGTACGAAACCTTTCAATACTGGGGAATACCCTGGCTCATGACCCCTTATGCTGGTACAAATTTTAGGATTTTTAGGGGTTGTGGTGTGGCACCGGGATTAATCAATTGCCAGGTATAACTGCCAGGTACATAAGTCTTGCGGCTATAGTAGTCGGTTCCTGATTCAGGGTAAAATATTCCATGAAATTTAATATTTGGAATTCAGCGCCTGCTTGAATCAATTCTATGAAAAACTTCCTCTCTCGCTTGTTTGCTTTAGTCCTGGTCTGTGCTATCACCCTGGTGGGCTGTACCTCTTCCCCCGCTGGCCTGACTGGGAACTACTCCGAGGATACCCTGGCGGTCGTTACGAGTTTAAGAAATGCGATTGAGTTGCCAGAGGCTTCAGCGGACAAGGTAGCGGCCCAGGCTGATGCTCGTCAGATGATTAATGAATTCATTGCTCGCTACCGTCGGGATGGTTCTGTGTCTAACCTGCGTTCATTCACCACGATGCGAACTGCCCTAAATGCTCTGGCAGGACATTATAGCTCCTATCCCAACCGTCCCCTACCAGACAATCTGAAGCAGCGAGTTGGAGAGGAATTTGATCAAGTTGAGCTGGCAATTAAGCGGGGTGTTTAGATCTGGATTTTTACCCGGTTCTGACATCAACTCTGCTAAGGGATTACCTGTAATCCCGGTAAGATTTTTTTAAGGATATTCCCCGGGCACCATCTATATCTATAATTGTGCTGAAGTCACTGAATTGAAGTTGAAGAACTTTAAAGTGGCTTCAGTTTTTTGATGTTATGGGAATGTCTGATTTTTTAGCTCGGTCTTCGGTTCAGTTTATCTTACGGTCGTCATGGTTGGGTTTGGCATACCATAAAGGATTACGGCGGATCGCAGTGATGCTGTTGGCCATGATGTTTGCGCCCGGACTGGGGAATCAATCGGCCCACTCTCAAACTCTGTCCTATTGCCAGGTTTCTCCGGAGCGATCGCCCAGAAAGAAACTCTGCGTCAGGCAACCCGCCAGGGAAATCCCGCCGCCCAGCAACAATATCAAGCTGTTCTGACTCAACATGCCCAAGCTGTAGGTCAGTGTCGTCAACAAAACTGGCCCCAAAATCAGGCGATCTGGCTCCGTCTCTATCCCTGCGATGCCCGTCCGGGGGCCGTTGATCAAATTTTGGATGATATTGTCAACCGGGGCTATAACGAGGTCTATCTGGAGGTATTCTATGATGGCCAGGTATTATTACCCCAGGGCAATAACCCTACCCCCTGGCCCTCAGCGGTGCGATCCCCTGGAGCCGAAAATCTGGATTTACTGGCCGAAACCATCCAAAAAGGCCGACAGCGGGGCCTGAAGGTTTATGCCTGGATGTTTATGCTGAACTTTGGCTATACCTACACCCTGAGACCGGATCGGCAGCAAGTTCTAGCCCGAAATGGGGCGGGGGAAACCACCACAACCACCCAGATAGATGGGACAACCCTGAATGATTTTGGTGAAAGCCATGTCAATCAAGGGTTTGTTGATCCCTACAACCCCTTGGGGCAACAGGACTATCAAGCCCTGCTGAATGCAATTCTCCAGCGGAAGCCCAACGGTGTTCTGTTTGACTACGTGCGCTATCCCAAGGGATTGGGTTCAGAGTCCGTCGCCACCCGAGTCAAAGATCTGTGGATCTATGGGGATGCTTCCCAACAGGTATTTTTACAGCGGGCCACCAATGACCGGGGCAAAGAATTTATCCGACGATTCTTGAACCAGGGCTTTGTCACAGAAAACGATGTCAAGCAAGTCGAAAAGCTCTACCCCGAACAAAAAGCTCCGTTTTGGCAGGATGAACAAGTCCTCAAACCCCTCAGTACAATTTCTCCCCTCGGGGAGACGTTGCAAATGCAACTGTGGCGCTTGAGTGTTGCCCATGCTCAGCAAGGGGTTCTAGATTTTTTGGGCAATGCCAGTCGCACGGTTCAAAGTCGGGGAATCCCCGCCGGAGCCGTATTTTTTCCCGAAGGCAATCGCCGGATTCGGGAGCAGGGATTTGACTCCAGGCTCCAGCCCTGGTCACTCTTTCCCGGTTCAATGGAGTGGCATCCCATGGCTTACGGGGTTTGTGGCAATGCCAGTTGCATTGTTTCCCAGGTGCAAACCGTGGTTGCCCAAGCTCCCCCCGGAACTCAAGTGATTCCGGCCCTAGCGGGAACCTGGGGCAGAGCCACCAACAACCGCCCTTCCCTGGAAAGCCAGATGCAGGCAATTCGAGCTGCGACCCCACAGGTGCGCTCCGTTAGCCATTATTCCTATGATTGGCTCAATCCCCAGACCACCCAAGACCGGAAGTTTTGCCAACGTTAAGCTTCATAATCCAGCAAAACCTGTACCCACTTAGGGGGGCGAGAAATGGGGTTCCGCAGACGATCAAACAGTAGCAGGCTAACCAGATGAACCACAAATAGATAGATCATGCTGTTGAGTAGCACTACCAGGATGGCAATTCCCTGAATCAGGGTCAAATCGGGCTGAGCTAGAATTCCCAGGCGAATGAAAAACCAATCGACTAACTCTGTAATCTGAGTGGTGGCATAGACCCACAGATCTCGTCCCAACAAAATTGATAACAGCCAGTAGCGAAAGAAAAACCCCAGGGCACCAATGATTGTTCCCATGCCAATGGACACAAACCAAGGGGCTTGACGCTTCCAGGTTTCTCCCAGAATAACCCCCAGCCAGCCATAGGGAATCAGGTATCCAATGCTGCGGGTAGGGCCCATCAGCACCGTTAGCAATAGTCCCGAGGTGATGACCCCCATGAGGGCTTCCCGTTTGCCCCAGCGCAGGTACAACAGGGCAATCGGCAGAGGAAAAAATATCCGCAGCAATGGCCCCAGGGGAAAATAGTAATTGACAAACCAGATTAAGCTCGCGGTGCTGGCCAGAAACGCGGTCTCCACCATCATCAAAGGAGAGCCAGCCTGAACAGTATGCCGCCGATCGCTTGAGGAAATCAGGGAATCGTCAGGAATTTGAGCAGATTCAGTTTGCCAGGACTGAGCCGTTGAGGGGGTTGAAGCAGAATCAGGGGATGGAGTTTGCACAATATTGACTGGGATTCGATTGACTTGATTCAGTTTAGACTTGTGATTTTCAGCTCGTGATTTAAACCTGATTCATTCAACGATTAAACTAGCATTCGTTCCAGGGCATGGACATCGGGAATATTGAGTAGATCGCGATCTCGATGGATCAAGCCCTTCTTCTCCAGTTTACTGAGAACCCGAGTAACCGTCTCCCGGGCCAACCCACTGAGACCACTCAGTTCCCGGTGGGGCAAGTTGGGAATTTGAGTTCCCTGGTCGGAAAGTTTACCCTGCCCTTCTGCCAGGAACAGCAAAATATCGGCAACCCGAGATGTGCTGTCCGACTCCCGCAGGCGCAATCGACGATTCACCTGTCGCAGCCGTCGTCCCATCAATTGGGCTAGCCGAATTCCCGCCAGGGGCTCAGTGCTGATCAGCTCCACAAAATCCTGGGCCGGCATATTACCAATCAGGGTGGGAACCAGGGTAATCACATCGGTAGAGCGAGGCACTTCATCCAGGGCTGCCATTTCCCCAAAGATTTCTCCTTTCCCCAGGATATTGAGGGTGACTTCTTTACCTTCCAGATTGTAAGTGCGAATTTTGACCCAGCCATCTACAATGAAGTAAACTGAGCTTCCCCAATCATTTTCCAACAAAATCACCTGGTTCGCCGGATGCTGGCGGCCTACAATATGGGCCGTTGCTTTTTCGATCGCCTCCGCAGGCAGAGCCTTGAAAAAAGGGTTGGCCAGAGTCATCTGGATAATTTCACTTTGCGGCTCGCGGGAGAAATGCCAATCGTCCATAAGGGAAATGCCTGGGATAGTCGAGCTAGAGAAGATAGCGCAGCGGCTTAAAAAATGGCCTCAGAGATGAAGTACATCAAAGGAACTCCGCTCAGAAATTATGGTACGAAGCTCCATTCTTTGGAGAAATAGCCACGATTTCAAAGATACCATTATTTTCTGTTAATCGCTTTAGGAATAAAGTGCTACAGATCGAGGCTGTAGCAGTCAAAGCCAAATACTTACCCCACTGTTGGGATCAATTTTTTTATTAAATTTTCTGCCAGTCTTTGTCCCCACTTTGGTACTAATTTTTACATCATTTTCCAAACCTCATTAACGATCCTGGCTAGAAATGATATAAATAAAACGAGGTTTGATGGTTCAGTAGACCTGGATTTTAGGAGGGGCTCCAACTTTGAGTATTCAGTCAGAGCAGATCAAGCAGTTAATCATCCAGATTGATGGGGCCCTCAGTCAGTCCAATCCCCGCCCTCCCTTGGTGGTCATGGGGGATACGGTTTTGCACTCTCGGCAAGTACTCAAAGAGGTTCGGGATTACCTAGTGTCTCTGGATGTAGATCTCAATCCGTCGGGCCTGGAGCCTGGCACTGCGGATACTGGCTCTGTCTCAGCACCAATGCAGCAATTTCTCAGAGAGGAATTTGCAATATTTCAAGCCCAAGTCCTGCAAGACCTTCAGCAAGAAATTAAGGTGTTGCGTCAGGGTCAGGTTAGGCTCCTACACGAAATCCGCCAACTCCAGGGGAGGGCAGGAACCAAAGCCCCTCTTCCCCCTCCACCAAGCCGTTCTCAAGGATCAACTCATCTATCTCCCCCTCCTCCGCCACCTAAATCTCGCTCTCAAACCTCTAGACAGCCCCGAACCTCCCCAGACTCGTCTCCAGAATCAACTGACCCTAGTGCTACTCCCTCTCAACCTGACCCAGTCTTCTGGCCCTATGCCGGGGCCGAAATTCCAACAAAGTCTGTCCAGTCTTCTCAGGGTGCTGCTGTTCATTCAGGAGTTTCCCATCCTGAAAAACGTTTGAGGGTCGAGGCAGAGATAGATTCCGAATCTTCTCTAACCACAAGCTCAAAAAAAAACTCAAAAAACTCTAATTCAAGTCTCGAATTCACAGCAGCTCAAACCCGTGGACTCAATGAGATCTTTGGTCAGATTGATTTGAGTCAACCCCAGGATCAGATGCCCCGTCCCCAGGTTTCCACTCCTGAATTGATCGACTATGAACCCTGGCAGCAAGAAGATTACATTCTCGCTTCTCCCCATGAAAACCTGCTCCCGACTGCGGATGAGGTTAATCCCCTGAGTCAGATAGAAACTCATCTTTTAGTTGAAAAACACACCCTCGAACAACTCGAAGTCGATTTGATCGCCCTGGAACAATTTGAGCTAGAAGAACAGACCTATATTCAGTTAGACCCATCAATGGATGCTTTGCCCGCTGAAGCAGAATCTCAGCTAACCTTGCGGGATGTATTGACAGAACTCCAACTGACCCAACAGGATCAGTCCTGCCCTGGGATTGTAAAAAAATCAGATCAGGAAGAACTCCCCTCCCTTGAGCAACTTGTGAATGAATTGAATCTGGAAGAATCAGATGATGCCCCAAGGGGGTAACTCTAACAATCAGACGAAAACCTGGTGATACAGGGATCTGGTTTGCCGTGAAACAGCCAAGACGGCTGTTCCAGTATTTCTAGAATTCATCCCAGGGCTTTTTTCCTAGGGCTTTTTGAAGTTGCTCCAGCCTGCATAGCGAGCTTTGCTGCCAAGTTCCTCTTCAATCCGCAGGAATTGGTTGTATTTAGACAACCGTTCTCCCCGACAGGGAGCCCCCGTTTTAATCTGAGCCGCAGCAGTAGCTACGGTGAAATCTGCAATGAAGTCATCGGTTGTCTCCCCAGAACGATGGCTGACATAAACGGTGTAACCCCCAGCCCGGGCAGTTTTGATCGCCTCCAGGGTTTCAGTAACACTGCCAATCTGGTTGACCTTGATCAGAGAAGCATTGGCAACGCCGCTATCAATCCCTTGCTGAATAATCTTGGGATTGGTACAGAAGAGGTCATCGCCCACCAGTTGAATCCGATTGCCCAGTCGCTTGGTCAGCTCTTTCCAACCTTCCCAGTCTTCCTCCCCTAGCGCATCTTCAATCGAGATGATCGGGAACTGATTTACCCAGCTCTCCCACATATCAATCATTTCTGCGGAGGTTTTGCGGCCTCCCTGGGATTTGAACAGATCGTAACCCCCATCTTTCCACAGCTCACTAACCGCCGGATCAAGGGCGATCGCCACCTGTTCTAGAGGTTTGAGGCCCGCTTTGTCGATCCCCTCAAGAATGACTTCAACAGCTTCTACATTCGTTTTCAGGCTGGGAGCAAAACCCCCTTCATCCCCTACCCCGGTGCTGTATCCCTTCCCTTTCAGTACAGATTTCAGAGCCTGGTAAATCTCAGCCCCCATACGTAAGGCTTCCGAATAGCTAGGGGCCCCTACTGGAACCAGCTTGAATTCCTGAAAATCGACATTATTGTCAGCATGAACACCCCCGTTGAGAATGTTGAAACAGGGAACTGGCAGTAGGGTCGCATCCTCTCCACCCAGATAGGCATAGAGAGGCTTGCCTTGAGATGCCGCCGCCGCTCGAGCCACCGCCATTGAAACGCCTAAAATTGCATTTGCGCCAAGATTAGTTTTGTTCTCAGTGCCATCTACTTCCAGCATTTTATGGTCGATGGCGGTCTGATCCATGGCATCCATCCCTTTCAAAGCACTGGCAATTGCATCTTTCACGTTGGCAACAGCTTTTTGAACCCCTTTGCCGCCGTAACGGTTTGGATCGCCGTCCCGGAGTTCCTGGGCTTCTCGAATCCCCGTTGAGGCCCCGGAAGGAACCGCCGCCCGGCTTTTGGTTCCATCTTCTAAAACAACATCGACTTCAACAGTCGGATTCCCGCGAGAATCAAGGATTTCACGGCCATGAACTGATGCGATTGCAACCATAAGAATACCTCGGTGAGTTGAAGTTCTAATTAGTTACTTAGCATAGCTGTTTCTGAGGCACAAGCCATGATTGTTAGATTAAATTAAGGTTAATACTCTATTAATCTGAAACTATTAATCCAAAACAAAAAATCTAATTACAGAGAGGGCTTAGATCAGACATAAAGAATCTTCGAGATCATGCCTGAAAACAACTTTAAATTAATGATAATTCAATGATAACTTTAGAATGGATCCAAGATATGGTTACTAGAACTCATTAAATCTGAAGGGATCATAACTCTTGTATTTTGCTACTCTCTCGAGTCCTATTGAAATCAAAAAACTTGTTGCTTGAATGTTTCTATTGTTACGGATTGCCATGGCAAAATTAACTATCGTCTTCAAAGCAGTGGGCAAAATAATTTCTGAATATTTTGAATGAAAATACTATGATTCCTAAATCCAGCGGTATAGGATCACTGCTCTAATTGCAGGTACGATCTATCGCTTCCACCCCTTCAACTAATTCTTCAATTCACTTGGATTAGAATAATATCTGCAAAACACACGCTCCAGCCAATACATAGGACTATAGAACGGATGACTACCGGAACCTCAAGCAAGACTGAATCCCTACAGAAATCAATGCGACGAGATCGGGTGCATTACCGGGATGCCCCGGACTATACCCAACCCTTGTTGGTGATTCCTGATCAGATTCGAGAGCAGATAGGACAACGGTTGCAGTTTCTCTACGGTGACGAACTGGCGACCACCTATCTACCTGAATTAGAGCGGATTCTTCGGGTTCACTACGCCCATAAACCTGAGGTATTGATTGAGGCAGAGAAAACCTTTGATCCCACCAATCGGTTTACGGAATGGGATTTGATCCTGATTACCTATGGAGATTTGTTGAAGAGTCAGGGGCGATCGCCCCTGGCTACTCTGGCCCAGTTCCTCAATCATCATTGGGTCTGAGTATCAATACCTTGCATATTCTGCCGTTTTTTCCCTATTCTTCGGATCGGGGTTTCTCCGTAATTGATTTTGATAATGTTGATCCCAATCTGGGCTCCTGGAAGGATATTGAGCAAATGGGAGATTACTATCAATTGATGTTTGATGGGGTGTTCAACCATGTATCTTCCCACAGTCCGTTATTTCGGCGGATGTTGAATGGCAATCCGGAATATCAGGACTTTTTTACGGTTTATCAGTCTCCTGACGAGCTGACTCCAGAAGAGCGACAAATGATTGTTCGTCCCCGAACGTCTGATATTCTGACCCGGTTCGAATCCATCAATGGCCCAATCTGGGTATGGACAACCTTTTCCCCGGATCAAATTGACTTGAACTACAAGAACCCAAAAGTTCTTTTGGGAGTGCTAGAAACCCTGCTGCTGTATATTCGCCGGGGAGCCAATTTAGTCCGTCTGGATGCAGTGACTTACCTCTGGGAAGAACCCGGTACTCCCTGCGCCAACTTAGAACAAACCCACGAGGTAATCAAACTATTTCGGGATATATTAAAAGTTGTGGCCCCCAGTGTTGCCCTGATCACAGAAACCAATGTGCCCCATGAGCAAAATGTTTCCTATTTCGGCAATGGCCACGATCAAGCCCAGATGGTGTACAACTTTGCTCTCCCTCCTTTGGTGCTGTACAGCTTTTATAAAGAAGACGCGACGGCTTTGTCAAACTGGGCAAAGGACTTAAAATTTGTCTCAGAAACCACCACATTTCTGAATATGCTAGATACCCATGATGGAGTGGGATTGATGGGGGTGAAAAATATTTTGCCCCGAGCCGAAATCGAGTTTATTATTCAAAAAGCCAGGGAACACGGGGCATTTATCTCCTATAAAACTGGAGACGGGGGAGAAGAACCCTATGAAATCAATACAACCTGGTTCAGTGCCCTGAATCTGGATAATAACGGGGAAGATATTACGTTTCAGGTCAAACGGTTTGTGGCTTCCCGTAGCATTGCCCTGGTTTTGCGGGGAGTTCCTGGCATTTATTTTCATGGCTTGATCGGCACCCGCAACGATGTGGACGCGGTGCTAAAAACAAAATCCAAACGGGATATTAACCGTCAGGTGATCGATGAACATCGTCTTTTAGCTGACCTGAATGATCCCGACTCGAAATTGGCCTATCTGCTTCGTAAACTGGGACGTTTGCTGGATATTCGGGTTCAACAAACCCCCTTCCATCCCAACGGTGAGCAACGAATCTTGACCCTGGCTCCAGAAATCTTTGGGATTTTCAGAACTTCACCTCAGCGCGATCGGCATATTCTAGCCTTAACTAATGTCTCAAATCGTCCTTGTGGAGCTGAAATCGCCCAGGAAGAATTAGGACTATTTGAGACTCAATGGTACGATCTGGTGGGCCGCCGGGGTTGGACAGCCCGGGAAGATGGATCGCTAGCTATTGCCCTGCAACCCTATGAGGTTGCCTGGTTGACTCCATTCAGAGAACTGGAAAAGAGCATTGAATCTTGAGGGCTGAATATCCCTAACCGTACTGCTGACCTGAAGCATCTAACTCAAGATTAAACAGGGTTTGTAACGTGCTCATGGCGCGCCGACGGGTTTCAATGTCTTGTTGGGCCCGCAGTTGTACCATCGGATCATGGAGAATTTTATTCACAATCCCTCGGGTCAGGGCTTCAATCACTTCCTGATGTTTTTCGGCAAACTCAGACCCCAGGCGAGAGAGGGCTTTTTCCAGTTCTTGCTCACGGATCCCTTCAATTTTGTCCCGCAAACAGCTAATCACCGGAACCGTCTCCAGGCTGCGCCACCAGACCTCAAAGGCTTCGACTTCTTCCTCTAAAAGAACTTCCGCTTCCTGAGCCATCTGACGGCGACTTTCATGGTTCTGGGCGACCACAGCCTTTAAATCATCCACATTAAAGCACTGAACATTTAAGAGCTCGGTGACATCCGCTGCAATATTTCGGGGCACTGAGATGTCCACCAACATCAAGGAACAACTCAGATCCAGGCAAGCTTCTAGTTTGATCCGATCTAGAATCGGTTCAGTGGCTCCCGTGCTGGTAAAAACAACATCTGACTGGGCAACTACCGCCATCATCTCTGCCAATGGATGCAGTTTTAGGTCTGCCTCAAAAAACTGTCGAGCTAGCTCTTCAGCCCGCTTGAGGGAGCGATTTACGATGGCAATTTGCGTAGCCCCTTTAGAAATCAAATGCTGCACCAACAGGCGAGACATTTTCCCCGCCCCAATCACGGTAAATCGATAGCCATGAAGACTCTGCACCTTCATCTGTACCAGTTCGACGGCGGCGGAACTGATGGAAACTGCCCCGGTGCCAATGCTGGTCTCTGTTCGCACCCGTTTGCCTGCGGTTAAGGCTTGCTTGAATAGGCGATTGAGAATTTGTCCAATGCCCTTATACTGTTGACCGAGTTTATGGGCTTGTTTCACCTGGGCGAGAATCTGCCCTTCCCCCAATACCAAACTATCTAAACCTGCGGCCACCCGCATTAAATGCATGACGGCATCTTCATGTAACAAGGTAAATAAGTGGGGTCGCAACTGATGGAGCGGCAACTTGCTATGTTCTGACAAAAACTGCACGACTTCCCGGACTCCGGGCTGGGTTTCCGTTGCCATGATATAGATTTCAAGGCGATTGCAGGTGCTCAGAATACTCACTTCTTCGATATGAGGATAGCTCAATAGATGGGCGATCGCCCCTTCGATCTGAGGCTCCGGAATACTGAGCTTTTCACGAACCTCAACTGGCGCTGTCTTGTGGCTGAGACCAATGACTGCAATATTCATAAAGCGATTTTAAAAAGATTTAAAAAACAAGTGATTTTAGAAAACAGCTTGATAATCTAGTGTTGATAACTGGCTTTGACTATTGGGGTTGACAATGAACTTGCTTTTATTATTGCTCTGATTCCGCCGATTAGTGTCGAATTTGCCAGAGTCAATCTCGGCCAGGAAGAAGCCTGAAAAATAGCCAGATTTGAACTAAATCCTGCAATTCAAGTGTCACAACTCCAAATGATGTGTGAATACTTGTACTCTAGGCTTCTAAGCGGCTCAGGCAGAATACCCAACCCAAACAATCACAAATCAAAGCTTGCAATTCAAATTAGATCGCTACACGTCTGAGGATCATCAATTAAAGAACGTCCGTAGGTAGATTGAAGCATACGGTCTGTTTCCCAAAGAACAACCGACAACCAGATTGAGTTGGGTTATTTACTAGAAAATAAACCTGAAGAAGTCAGCCACGTCAACCTTAAATTAACCCCCAAAAACCAATGGGGTTCAATTCTGGTTTCCAAGCGACAACAAGCCACAACCCAACCTACAAACCTCTTAAATCAAGTCCCTAACGCAGTTGTAGAGACTTTGGTGTATCAAACATGTGAATCGTATCGATAAACCGGGCAGTCTTAGACTGGGAAGAAATTACCAGGCTTTGGGTACGGGCCCCATTGTGGAAGAAGCGAACACCTTCCATCAGGGTTCCGGGGGTAATGCCACAGGCCGCAAACAGAACGGTTTGTCCTGAAGCCAGCTCTTCAGCATTGTAAATCCGGTCGGGTTCATCAATGCCCATTTCCTTCAGGCGAGCTAGATTTCCTTCCCGGCTCTCCCCGATCAGACCTGTCTTGACCACCTCAGGATCGTAAACCAACTGTCCCTGAAAGTGACCCCCCAGACAGCGCATAGCCGCCGCAGAAATTACCCCTTCAGGAGCAGCCCCAATGCCCATCAGAGCGTGGATATTGCTTCCAGCAAAGGCGCAGGAAATGGCTGCTGAAACGTCTCCATCACTGATCAGGCGAACCCTGGCTCCGGCTTGACGAATCTCAGCAATTAGCTCCTTGTGACGAGGACGATCCATCACCACAACCACTAACTCCTCAATAGTGCGATCCAAACAATCAGCAATAATTTGCAGGTTTTGGGTTGGAGTCTTACGCAAGTCCACATGATTTCGGGCCGCAGCAGGGGCCGCTAGCTTTCGCATGTAGAAATCTGGGGCGGCAAATAGACCGCCTTTTTCTGAGATAGCTAGAACTGCCATTGAGCCGTTCTGACCATAGGCTACCAGGTTAGTGCCTTCACAGGGGTCAACGGCGATGTCAACCTCTAGCAACTGCTCGGGTACACAGAAATTAGCCGCATCTTCCCGGGTGCAAATTCCCACTTCCTCACCGATGTAGAGCATGGGAGCTTCATCTCGCTCCCCCTCTCCAATCACAATGCGACCCCGCATATGAATTTCATTCATGCGCTTACGCATGGCTTCTACAGCAACCTGGTCAGCAGTATTTTTTTCACCTTTTCCCATCCATCGAGCTGAGGCGATCGCCGCCTGCTCGACCACTTCCATGATCTCTAAACCAATGACATTATCCACAAGATTGATCCTCCCATTGTCCTGAGGTTGCCAGATTTGATCAGACATCCCCAGTGTTCAAGTCTATCAGCAGGAGGGATCGTCAAGGCAGTTGTAGGGGACCGGTTTTTGTTAAATTTTGCATCTTTGAGCCAATTCCCAGGATGGGAAATGAACGGAAGCCGTAATTTTGATCTATTTTAGAAAGTAAAGGGCATTAAATGTCTAAATTTGGTGCTGCCCGGTCAAATTACCTGGTCAAGTTATTAAGTTAAGTTAGTTGAGCCAGATGAAGCAAGTGATGATTAGACTCAAGTTCGTCTGGTCAGTTTAAGGTCTTAGAGTTGAGGTTTTAGATCTGGTGCGGTAGATTGTCCACAAGTAAAAAAACTGGACTTTAGGGCTGATTTTAATAAAGTTGTCAATATTGAGAATGATGGTCTATTCATGAGTCAATCTGTAATTACAATTCAAGATCCTGAGTTTGAGGCAGAAGTTCTAAATTCTGAAACTCCAGTTTTAGCTTATTTCTGGGCCTCATGGTGCGGCCCCTGTCGGTTAATTTCTCCGGCCATTGAATCGGTAGCCTTGACCTATGGCGATCGCCTCAAAGTCGTTAAGCTGGAAGTAGATGCTAGCCCTAACTCAGTGAAAATGTGTCAGGTTGAAGGGGTGCCCGCCTTGAGATTGTTCAAGGACAAGCAAATTGTTCAATCCCATGAAGGAGCCATTATTAAGCCTAAGTTAATCGATTGGCTAGAAGCAGGACTATAGAGTTTGCAGTGAGGCGCACCGCGTATCAACTCCCGTACCTCAGCAGTCTGAATCAATGCTGCATAGAGCTACATCGAAATTTAAGGCTTAGAATTTACGTCGGCTGGGTTGAGGCATTTGGCTGGCCCTTAATTGGCACTTGACTGGCTTCCTGGAGAGTAACCCAACGCTTTAGTTCGGGACTTAAAGGTAGAACCTGGACTTAAAACTTGTAACTCAAGACTTGTAACTCAAGGCTTAGAATTCAAAACTTAGTACCTGAACGTTGTACAAAGTTTTGAATTCTGAATTTTCAGACTAAGAATGCTTATGCAATTTGCTCAACGGTTAGACCATTTTAAGTTTAATGTTTTTGCCGAAATGGATCAGGCCAAGGCTGAAGCCATTGCCCTGGGTCAAGATTTAATTGATCTATCTCTGGGTTCATCGGATCTGCCCGTTTCTCCCCCGGTTCTGGAGCGGATTCAAGCCTCCTTGGGTGACCCGGCAACCCATGGCTATGCCCTGTTCCAGAGTACTCAACCGTTCCGGCAAGCCGCCGCCCGATGGTATACCCAGAAGTATGGCGTGTCAGTGGATCCAGAAACAGAGGTGTTGCAATTGATTGGCTGTCAGGAAGGCACAGCCCATTTGCCCTTGGCGATTCTTAATCCGGGGGACTTTGCCCTATTGCAAGATCCGAGCTATCCATCCCACAGTGGCGGGGTGCACCTGGCGGGGGGGCAGGTTTATTCGATGCCGCTGCGGGCAGAGGATCAATTCTTACCCCGATTTGAGCAGATTCCAGCAGCCGTCCTTGCCCAATCTCGCCTGATGATTTTGAGCTATCCCCACAATCCCACCACGGCGATCGCCCCCTTGAGTTTCTTTCAAACAGCGGTGCAGTTTTGTCGGACTCATCATCTGGTTTTAGTCCATGATTTTCCCTACGGAGATTTTGTGTTTACCCGGGATCAACCGGTGATAGAGTTAGCGCCCTCTGTGCTGCAAGCTGACCCGGATAAAACCGTCGCGATTGAATTTTTTACCTTTTCTAAATCCTTCAATATGGGGGGATTTCGGATTGGTTTTGCGGTGGGAAATCAGCAACTTATTCGAGCTTTGAGACAAATCAAATCCGTCGTGGATTTTAATCAATATCGGGGGATTTTAAATGGGGCGATCGCCGCTTTAAAAGGGTCTCAGGAATTGATTCAAGACACTGTACACACCTTTCAAACCCGCCGGGATGTGTTTGTCGATCAGATGAGAAACATTGGCTGGGATGTGCCTCTACCGGAAGCCACATTGTATATCTGGGCAAAGTTACCCCAACCCTGGGAACAGGAGTCAGTTCGGTTCTGCACCGATCTGGTCAGGCAAACTGGAGTTGCTGCTTCTCCAGGGATTGGCTTTGGCAAATCGGGGGAAGGTTATGTGCGATTTGCCTTAGTTCATCCACCGGAACGTTTGGTTGAAGCGGTGGACAGAATTGCAGGATTTTTAAACGGAGAATCAGTAGCTTGATGCAGTTAATTAGAAGATTGATCTGGGGGTAAAGGGGCAGTCCCCCTTCCTGAGGCGAATCCCCAGACTCCCTTCCATTTAACAATCAATTACAACCACCTGTTTATTACTCTCAATAAATCATTGTCAATAAAGCTCTTTTTGACAATATCAGACAATCTATGTAATATTGTTAGTATTCAGGCGTTACTGAGAAAAGAGTTATGGCCCTCTATACAGCTGGTTCCTTCAAGTCAGAGCTGAATAATCGAGGTTGGCGTTTAACTCCACAACGGGAGACTATTCTCCACATCTTTCAAAATCTTCCCTCCGGTAATCATTTGAGTGCAGAGGATTTATACAATCTGCTCAAGAGTCGGGGAGAAGCAATCAGTCTTTCAACAATCTATCGCAGCCTGAAGTTAATGGCTCGGATGGGGATTTTACGAGAGCTTGAGCTAGCAGAGGGACACAAGCACTATGAAATCAATCAACCCTATCCCCATCACCATCATCATCTGGTTTGTGTGCAGTGCAACAAAACTATCGAATTTACCAATGATTCTATCTCGAAGATTGGGATGAAACAGGCGGAGAAATCGGCCTTACATCTCCTGGATTGTCAGATGACAATCCATACTGTCTGCCATGAGGCGTTGAGAATGGGATGGCCCTCAATGATTTCCACGAACTGGACTTGTTCCCAGGCGATCGCGAAGCCACCTATCGCGAAGCCACCTATCGAAATTCAGCAGATCACCCCAGAACCAGATTCTTCGACTGAAGATTCTCAAAACATCAGGTGATTTCTTAGAAATCTACTCAGAGTCATGGGTTAGGATCATGGACTAAGTGGAGCAGCCATCTCGGCTGTTTTCCGACAGGTAATGCCAATTCTCTTAAACATTGCTACAGATAGAAATCCGCAACGCGCTGCGGTATGTTCTGGGTTGTGTGTCATGCCAATTTTGAGTCCCCTAAAGCCCACCAAACAAAATGGTGTCTGCACTGACCCCGTAGAGGTCTTGAGCCCGGGAAATAGCCTGCTGAGTCCGTTCGTCGTAGACTCCACTAATTGGCCCGTAGTACAACCCTTGGATCCGTAACCGCTCCTGAACTTTACGAATCGAATCGGATGACAGATTTAGAGAATTGATGCCAATGATGGGTGATGAGAGTGTTGGGATTGCAGAAGTTGTGGAAGTCGTTGAGGGGGTTGGGGATGAAGCTGTAACCAAACGAGCATTGAACAGGCTAGTTCTCGTCGTGGGCCCGATCACCCCAGTGGGGGTAATTCTATTCGCTTGCTGGAAGCGTACCACCGCCGTTTGAGTGGCCTGGTCGTAGAATCCGGTAATTGGCCCACCATAATAATTTAGAGCCCGAAGTTCCTGTTGGACGCGCCGGACATCCTCACCACTCAACCCCAAACTCAAAGAATTCTGAGGAGTTAAGGAAGAAGGTTGGCTAAAGGAGACCGCTCGAAACAGAAAAGTTTGTGTAGTTGGCCCCACCTGTCCCGTTTGGGTAATGGCGAAGTCCCGTTGAAAATTGATCACAGCCCGGCGGGTCTCAAGGTCGTAGTTATTATTAATCGAGCCCGTGTAGTATCCCAGAACCCTGAGTCGCTCCTGTAAAGTTCCTACAGCAACGCTCCGATCCCCCAAGCTCAGTACCGTATTATTCAGGGTAATAGTTGGTAAGGTTGTTACCGGGGGTCGGCCTGGCAGAGTGGTTACGGGATTTCTAATCGGCAGCGTTGCTGGCTGTTGTATAGGTCTGGTTAGGGTCGCCACAGTGATAGAACGGTTAAGATGGGCCTGGGTGGTGGTGCCCACCTGGCCAGTCACCTGAATCCGATTGTCCCGCTGGAATCGAGTCACGGCAAATTCGGTATCGGCATCAAATAAGTTACTGATGGGGCCATTATAATAACCCAGGCGCTGCAACTGTTGCTGTAAAACCCCGACCTGGAAGCCAAAATCCCCGAACCTCAAAGAGGTAGTCGGTTGGGTAATAGGGGGAAAAGACGGCAGATTGCCAATTACCCCCCCAAATTGATTCAGGAGAGCCAGGGTTTCTTCTGTCACTAGGCCCGTTGCCGCCACACCATTAACTCTTTGAAACTGAACAACTGCATCTTGGGTAATATTGCCAAAATAACCCGTGGGGGTGGTTGAGAAGTACCCCAGATTTCGCAGGCGAGTCTGTAAATCCGTCACTCCAGGGCCTCGATCCCCAATTCCCAGGCCAATCAACTCTCGATTACTGACTGGACGAGTAGGATTAGGATTGGATGGAACTTGTGTCAAACCCAGGGCAGCCAGGGTTTGGGGCCCAGCAACACCATCCTGCTGTAGACCTGCGTCTCTTTGAAACCGTAGAATAGCATCCTGGGTAATCGGGCCATAGTATCCTGTGATGTTGGCCGAAAAATATCCCCGCGCCCTCAAAGCTTCCTGGACAGAACTTACTGCTGAACCTACACTTCCAAGCTGCACCGTCGCCTTGACAGACTGGGCCAGAATGCCAATTATACTGAGGGCGATCGCAGTGGATAAAAAGCCTTGAAATGCCCTGCTTGATAACTTTTCCCAATCTACTGCCCCCAGAACCCTGACTTCGGAATCGGTGTCACCTTCATTGCGGGTTAGGGATAGATGCAGGTAAGCATAGGAATCCATCATAATCTCTCTAAGTTGGAAAAGGACAAAAGTTAGAAAAGGACACAACAGTATAGCTCTCCCAGCTTTTATCGGCTGATGCCTGGTGGAAATTCACAACAGTTAGCTTTGTTATTTTAGCTCAGACAAGCATCTCGAACAGTTTTCTCGAGTCAGATTCTGGAACCATACTTCAGATCGGGCTTGGGAGATGCCGAATGATAACCGGAATAATAACAAGCTAAAGATACAGATCCTTAACTTGTTGTATGTCCATTCTATCTCAGTATTTACTAGAGACCAGTACCAGAGCTTAGTGTCAGCTCCTAAACTAGCCCAAAGCGATCGCACAACACTACCGTCAATCCTGCAAACACAGTAATACCCAGAGCCACAAGGGGATCTTGACCTTGCCCCACCGCAAAGGAAGTGGCTACCCCAGCCCCCAAAGCACCAATAACTGCAACCACTAGAGGATCGCGCTGTGAACGTCCTTTATACATTTAATAAAATCCAGAATCAATTTGTTAAACAGACATTTGCTGTGTGTCTAACCCTAACATTCGGATTTCAGCGGTAGCAGCAATCTCCTCAAAATCGCAATTAAGATTCATGTTTGGCCAACTTTCTTAACATAGGCCCTTAAATCCCAGAACCATCTAAAAACTCCGTAATAGCTTTGTCTTCGAGGCTACAGCATGGAGTTGCTGGGGATGGATGACTAGAGGAGTCCATCAAACCCCTCGCCACCAGAACAGGATTTGGACTGCTATCTTGAGCAACCGTTGAGTCCTGTTTGAGGGCATTCACCTGCTGTTCTAAGGCTTCAATCCGATCCACTAAGGCACGAATCACCACCGCCTCAGAATCAGGTAAGCTACCATGTTCTAGAGGATTGACCCTGACCCCCGAACGATAGACAACTCGTCCAGGAACCCCGACAACGGTACAATTGGCTGGGACACTCCGCAGCACTACTGATCCAGCCCCAATCCTGACATGATTACCAATTTCAATATTGCCCAGGACTTTGGCCCCCGCCCCAACCACCACATTTTCCCCCAGGGTGGGATGACGCTTGCCATTTTCCTTACCCGTTCCTCCCAGGGTAACCCCCTGGTAAATCAAGCACCAGTCCCCAATAATAGCCGTCTCTCCCACCACAACTCCCATTCCATGGTCGATAAAAATACCCTGACCCAGGGTTGCCCCCGGATGAATCTCTATCCCCGTAAAAAAGCGAGCTAGGTTCGAGATCAGTCGTGGAATCAAGGGCAATTGCCAATGGTAAAGGTGATAAGCAATCCGATGAAAAAAGATGGCTTGCAGTCCAGGATAGCAAAACAAAACCTCCAACCAGTTACGGGCGGCTGGATCTCGCTCAAAGATAATCTGAAAATCGGCCTGAAGAGTTTTAAACACAACTATGCACCAGAATGATACGCGCCAAAGGTTGTTATAGCAGTTCTAAATCAATCCCGAGAACCAATCCCGAGAACCAATCCCGAAAAAATGAGGGCGGGTTTGGGAAAAGTCTCCTAACTGGGGAACGTGACTCCCTTCACCCTATCTCATAAATTATTTGTGATTGCCATAAGTCAATTCACTTATAATTGCGGTACTGATAATTACAATACCTACAATACCTATAAGTTTAAGGTAAATGATAAATAGTTAGAAAAGTACCTGTAAAAGAGAGGGGGATTGCTCACGATGGGAAGTATCCTAGCGTTAATTTTTCTGCTGCTGAATGTCTTGATGGTGGGCCTGATGTTTGAACCTTTGGACTGGATTAGCTGGTTGCACTGGCCCCGATGGCTTGGGTTGGGGATCATAGGTCTTCTTTTGTCTTGGTGTTTAGGGAACGACTAGGGAAAGTAGAGCGGCAGGGTGGGTTCGATTTTTACGGGCCCTATCGACCCAGTCAAGTGAACCCAAATCAAGGTAGACTAACAGTGTTTACCTCATCCAACTGAACGCTATGGGACTCTTCGATCAGATCCTCTCCGCCATCAATGATCCGAATTCGCAAGCCAGTAAGGATCAGGTTGGCGGAATTGTAAATACGGTTCAGCAACTTGCCAATAGCCAGAATCTCTCCCCTGAAAATACCCAGACTACAATGTCTATGCTAGGGGGTTATGTCCGCTCCGCACTTCAGGACAAACGGAGTAATCAGGGAGCTGATGCGGTTCAGTCTTTAGTCAATCAGTTCAGTGGCACTCGAGCTAACCCCAGCGCCGTGAATTTCCTTTTTCCCCAACAGCAACAGGCTCAAATCGCCCAGGCTATTGCTCAGCGCACAGGTATCAGTGCGAATACGATTCAGGGATTGTTGCCCCTGTTGATTCCAGTTGTGTTGGGTCTACTCAGTACTGGAACCGACCCTCGCAATCCTGCCAAAGGAGGCAATAACCAGGTTCTCAACAATTTCCTGGATGCAGATGGAGATGGGGATGTTGATGTTGCTGATGCGATGCGGATGGCGGGGAAGTTTTTGGGTTAGATCGATAGGACATCAAAGTGGCGGGTTAGCTAGAAGCGTATGGTGATCGAATGGTTGGAATTTGATGTGCCGAAAGCGCAGCAGGAAGCCTTTATCAAACGGGATGAAGAGGTCTGGACTGAGGGGCTCAAAACCTCTCCAGGTTATATCGGCAAGGAAGTTTGGAGTGATCCATTCCAGGATAAAGTGATTTTAGTGATTCGCTGGCAAACTCGTGAGGATTGGAAGTCAGTGCCTCAGGCTAAAATCGATCAACTCGACCAACAGATGGGAGATCTAAAATTTCCCATTGCCAAAGGCTATGAATATCGGGTTCGAAAGTTCTTGCATTAAGGGTTTATGCTGGATACTGGGATTGGCTCAGATGTTTCAACCCAGGCCATAAAAATTGATATTATTCAATTCTCAGGTTTGTAGTCTTGCAGTAAAGTTTTCTCCGACAAAACACTCAGCGAAGTAATATGACCTCTCCAACAGTAGCGCCCTACGGATCCTGGAAATCTCCCGTTACAGCGGATCTGATTGTTGCTGGCACCATTGGTCTGGGGAGTTTGGCCTGGGATGGGCCAGATATCTACTGGCTGGAAGGTCGTCCAGCCGAACAGGGGCGAAATGTGCTGGTGCAATTGTCTACCGATGGTCAGCAACGAGATATTACTCCTGCAGGTTTTAATGTCCGGACGCGGGTGCATGAATATGGCGGTGGTGCTTATCTCGTTCATCACGGAACGGTTTACTTCTCCAACTTTGCTGATCAACGGATTTATCGCCAGGTAATTTCAGGAACTTCTGCCCCAACGGCAGTTCCCCCGGAACCTTTGACTCCCCCAGGCCAATTTCGCTATGCCGATGCCATTCTGGACTCCCATCGCCAACGGTTGATCTGTGTCCGAGAAGACCACAGCACCCCCGGGGAAGCCGTCAACACCCTGGTCAGCATTGATCTGGCCACTGGAACCGTTCAGGTTCTAGTGGCGGGGGCCGATTTCTATGCCTCTCCTAGTCTGAGTCCCGATGGGATGCAGCTTTGTTGGATCAGTTGGAACCATCCCGAGATGCCCTGGGATGGCACGGAATTGTTTGTCGCCCAGGTCAATTCAGCCGGTTTCCTAACGGATATCACCAAAATTGCTGGAGGGTTGGCCGAGTCAATTTTTCAGCCCCAGTGGTCACCGGAGGGGATATTGTACTTCGTTAGCGATCGCACCAATTGGTGGAATCTCTATCGCTACATCGCAGGGCAGAGTGAAATCGTTGATGAAATGACGGCTGAGATTGGTCTGCCCCAATGGGTGTTTGGCATGTCTACCTATGGTTTTACGGCTGAGGACGAGATTTTCTGTACCTACACTACATCGGGTCAATGGTACCTGGCTCGCCTGAATCTGAAGGCTAAAACCCGGCAGACAATTGCAACTCCCTATACGTCTATTTCATCGGTGCAGGCTTCCAGGAATGGGGTGTTGTTTTTAGGGAGTTCCCCGACGGAACCGAGCACTGTAGTCAAGCTGACACTGACGGGAGATTTAACCGTTTTAAAGCGTTCTAGCACCCTGGAACTGGAGGGGGGCTACCTGTCCATTCCCCAATCGATTGAGTTCCCGACCACAAAAGGAAAAATGGCCTACGGCTTTTTCTATCCTCCAACCCACCCCGGCTACCGGGCCGATGGGATCGAAAAACCGCCCCTGATCGTCAAAAGTCATGGTGGCCCCACGGCGGCAACCTCCAGCGCCCTCAACCTCAAAATCCAATACTGGACAAGCCGGGGTTTTGCGGTGCTAGATGTCAACTGACGGGGGCAGTACGGGCTATGGACGGGAGTATCGTCAACGGCTACAGGATCATTGGGGCATTGTTGATGTAGAAGACTGCGCCAATGGGGCTCGGTATCTGGCGCAGCAGGGCTTAGTCGATGAAAATCGCCTGGCGATCGCTGGAGGGAGCGCTGGGGGTTATACGACCCTCTGCGCTTTGACATTTACAACTGTTTTCAAAGCCGGGGCCAGCTACTATGGGGTCAGTGACCTAGAAGCCCTGGCAAGAGATACCCATAAGTTTGAGTCCCGCTATCTAGATCGTTTAGTTGGGCCCTATCCTGCTTGTCAAGATATTTACCGGGCGCGATCGCCCATCTATGCAACGGAGCAACTCTCCTGCCCGGTGATTTTCTTTCAGGGATTGGAAGACAAGGTGGTTCCCCCCAATCAAGCTGAAAAAATGGTGGAAGCATTGAAATCCAAAGGTTTAGATGTTGAATACATTGCTTACGAAGGGGAGCAGCATGGATTTCGCCGGGCTGAAACAATTAAGCGCACCCTGGAGGAAGAATATCGCTTCTATGCCAGGGTTTTTGGATTCACTCCAGCCTGACATCCTCTTCACGCAAGTCAAAGATTACCCGTGGAGATTCTCCGGATCGCTCCAAATATTTCCGGCTTCTCAGCCAGATGGGTTAATGTCTAGATTTTGTGAAAAATGACAGACAAATTGTTTGCTGGCATTGGAGCCACTTCAATTAACTTCAACTGTTTGGTTTGAGCCACCGCGATCACCTCATCTAGATCTCGAACCCCCCAGGTTGGGTTTTGCAGTTGGAGAGATTGGTCAAAGGCTGCATTACTCAGGGCCGTATGTTGTCCCCCTTGCTTAAAAGGGCCGTAGAGATAGAGAACTCCCCCGGATGGCAATACCCGATTTGCCCCCGCCAATAATCCCAGGCATACTGACCAGGGAGAAATGTGAATCATGTTGATATTAACAATGGCTGCGATCTGAAATTCTGTAGTTTCTACTGGCCAAGTGGAAGCGCTAGCATTCAGGGTGATCGGGGGCAGTAAATTATCCGCAGGTTCACGACTTTGCCAGGCCAGAATACTGCTGAGATTTCTAGGGTTCAGATCGGAAGGCAACCAGATTTGAGCCGGAAAATGGGGGGCAAAAAATACCGAATGTTGTCCTGTGCCGCTGGCAATTTCTAAAATCATGCCATCAGGGGGTAACACCCGCTGTAATACCTCTAAAATAGGCTGGCGGTTGCGGTCAGTTGCAGGGGAAAATTGGCGTTCATCCATATAGTTTTTGGTTCTATCCCCTACTCTCGCAGGACATAGCCCACACTGCGAACGGTATGAATCAACCGGGTCTCCCGCTTCGCCTCTAGCTTCAATCGGAGATAGCGAATATACACTTCGATAATATTGGAATCCCCCATAAAGTCATAGCCCCAGACTTTTTCAAGAATCTGATCTCGGGTCAGTACCTGCCGGGGATGACTGATCAGATATTCCAGCAGGTCAAACTCCTTGGCGGTCAGCTCAATCCCGCGACTGGCCCGATGGACTTCCCGGGTACGGCGATTCAGGGTCAGATCATCAAACTGGAGAATATCCGGATTGGGATCTTGCAGGCGGCGGACGTGGGCCCGTACCCGGGCAAGAAATTCCTCTAAACTGAAGGGTTTGACAATGTAGTCGTCGGCTCCCGAATCCAGTCCAGAAACGCGATCGCCCACTTCATCTTTGGCGGTGAGCAAAATAATTGGCACGGTGCTGTGGCTTGAACGCAAGCGCCGACAAATCTCTACCCCAGACAATCGCGGCAACATCCAGTCCAGAATCAGCAAATCCGGGTTTGATTCCCGGGCTGCTACCAATCCACCCATGCCGTCTTGTTCAACAGCGACTTCATAGCCTTCGTAGGTGAGTTCCTGCTTGAGAAATTGGGCCAGAGCCGCTTCATCTTCAACGAGCAAAATTCGCACGGTCATTTTCTCTCACTTTATTGCAGCTTTGGGCAGCAACGCATGGGGACACTTAAACGATATTAAAATACTTTGATTCGATAATTCTCTCTATATTCCTCTTTTTCCAGGAAGGTTACGGCAATGTTCAATCCTGTGAGGTTAAGGATTTGGAAGTTATTGGCGCACTGCGCCAATAACTTCTGTACCCCAGCAGCACGAGAAACGCTGTATAAAGGAATCTCAATCCTGACGATATCCCACATAGGAAGCTCTATAACCTCTTTTATAGTCTGCCATACCAGACCAATCCTTAATATCCCTGGCAGAATATTCAATCCGGCGGTGTTTGTAACCGATGATATCAAACATTGACTCCAGAAATGAACAAGTTGGCCAGAATGCAACCCCATCATCATCTGTTGTATCACTTGTCTTTTCAGGATTCTCTATAATCATGTACAACATAGGAGGCTTTTGGAAGAAACTTTTTAGTCCATACCAGATGTAGTTTGTAGCAACGTTGGTATCGATAATCATGTGGTCAGGAGCCAATTATTTGATCAGTCTAAAAAACTCAACTTGCCTGACCGTATGGTATAAAAAGCCGCAACACAAAATTAAATTAAATTCCCCTTTCTTGGCTGATGATAAATAGTCAAATAGATTGGCCTGAATAAACTCCATCCTATCCTCAAATTTAGTTCCTTGAAGATGAACTTTTCCCACTTCAATCAGTTCTGGCCTGGCTTCAACCCCAATAATTTTTTTGGCTCCTAAGGCTAAACAAGGATAAGAGAGGCGACCATTATTACAGGCTAGGTCTAGAATCACTTTGTCCTGAATTAACTCCTGATTGCGAGTAAATAGCATTTCATAGCGCCAATTAAAACGGTTTTGTGCAGATTCCTTGCCTTCCATGCCATAGGGTAATTGGCCATAATCAAACATTAATTCTTGCATATTGTTTAAATTTTCAAGTTACTGTTAGTTAAAAGTGTGTACAGGTATAAACATTTGTCTAGGGCCTGAGTCTTCCGCATCATATAGCGCTTTTCACCCACGTGAAGTACATCATTTGGCGAGATACAGATTTGTTTAGAGCTAAGATTCAGACTGAGAAATTGGTGTTACTGAATAGCGATGTGATTCAACTCAGTACAGTCAACGTGGATAAGTACACTAACGCAGATCAAATTCAGATTAAATTCAGACCAAATTCAACCCAAACTACTGTATATCAACTTCAGGGCAACAAGGTGGGGTGTGACATGCCCCACTGATCGTTAAAAAAGTTTAAAAAAAAATATCCTGCCCGATCGGGTTACCTGTGGTCGGAAATTGAAAGCCAAAAATTCTATATTCCAGGCGGACTTTGCCTGAAACCTGTGCCTGAAACCCTTAAATGGGCTTAGATAACAATTGACACGCTATCTGTAGTGTTAAAGTTCGTAATCTGACACTACTACCACTAGATATGGTGTATTCTGGAAATCCAAGACGCTAAATCTGGAGTACCATGCATCACCTATCCGAATGGCAAGCGAGCTGCGTTGATCCACAGCTCACCTCTCTCAATGTTACTGCCCTAGCTGGCGATCGCCCGTTAAGTTATTTGTTGTGTGCCAATACCTTGCCCCGGCGCAACGATGGTCGCGTTTCTAGCTCTCTGCTCCATCGCTACCAGCATGTATTTGATGGGGGTTGGTGGTGTTCTGGAGTGGATATCCTGACCGGGGAAGATGATTCTTGGGGCTGCTTCAAGCCTATTACTCCCCGGCTGGATTCCCAGGGCGAGAAATTAATCAAATACGAACACCCCCCCAGAAGGCAACAGGGATATTTGCCCTGAAGGTGACTGAAGCCATCTGGCAGACCATTGCCCAACGGTCACAGTTTTCCCTTGCTCCGGGTCAGGTTCAGGCTGACTCCCCAGATTTAGGGTTCTGGGACTGGGTTGCCCACCATCCTGAAGTGCCTCTATGCATTACCGAGGGCGCTAAAAAAGCAGGAGCTTTGCTGACAGCGGGATATGCGGCGATCGCCTCCCCGGAGTCCATAACGGCTATCGGGTTCCCCGGGATACATGGGGCCATCGCACCGGCAAGTCCCATCTGATTCCGCCGTTACAGAAACTAGCTGTCAGCAACCGCAAAATTTACATTGTCTTTGACCAGGACTCTAAGCCCCAAACCGTCAAAGCCGTAGACACCGCCATTCAGCAGTTGGGCTATCTGCTCAATTGCCAGGGGTGTGAAGTGAAAGTGGTGACCTGGGATCCGGCCCTAGGGAAAGGAGTGGACGATCTGATCGCTGCCCATGGGAAAGCTGCATTCGATCAAGCCTATGGGGATGCCCTGCCCTTGGACACCTGGCGAGCTTTATCCTTCAACCGGTTGACTTATCCCGCCAGTCTGCGGGTAGATGAACGTTACCTGAGTAACCTGGAACGCCCTGCTACTGCCCGTCTGGTAGGCATCAAATCTCCGAAAGGCACCGGCAAAACCCAACTGCTAGACCGTTGGGTGCACCAAGCCATCGAGCAAGGTCAACGGGTTCTGGTAATCAGTCATCGAGTGCGTCTGGTAGAAGCCCTCTGTCAACGGTTTGGCTTGAAAAGTTACCGCTCCCCTTTGGCCCAGGATGAAGTCGGGAACAGCCAGCTCAACCTTCCCGTTCCCCCGGGGAATTCAGGGGGAACCGCTGCGGCTCCCAAGGGTTATGGCATCTGTATTGATTCTCTCTATCCCGATTCCAGCGTTGGCTTCAACCCGGAATCCTGGAGAGATGCCCTAGTGATCATTGATGAAGTCGAACAGGTACTCTGGCATGGGCTCAATTCTGAGACCTGCCGCAATCAGCGGGTGGCCGTACTGAAGTCTTTGAAAAATCTGATGCAACATACCCTGGGGGCCAAGGGTCAGGTGATTGTGGCCGATGCGGATTTGAGTGATGTTTCCCTAGATTATCTCCTGACCCTGGCGGGAGTAGAACAGCTTCCCTGGGTGATTGAGAATACCTGGAAGCCTGGTGATGCCGAAGCCTGGGCTGTTTATCCTTACTCGGGCAAAACCCCGAAACAATTAGTCCACGACCTGGAACAACATATTCTTGAGGGAGGCAAACCCTTTGTTTGTCTATCGGCCCAAAAGGTTGCCAGTAAATGGGGAACCTGCACGCTGGAGGCTTATCTCCAAACCCAGTTTCCGGAGAAAAAAAATTCTTCGGATTGATTCAGACTCCCTTGCTGACCCCAACCATCCCGCCTATGGCTGCATTCAGGACTTGAATCAGATGCTGCCCGATTATGACATTGTGCTGGCCTCACCCTGTATTGAGACGGGGGTTAGCATTGACAGGCGAGGTCATTTTACCTCGGTCTGGGGGATTGCCCAGGGGGTGCAAGCCGAGAATAGTGTGCGCCAGGCCCTCGGGCGGGTTCGAGACAATGTTCCCCGGTACCTCTGGGTTGCGCCTAGGGGATTCAATACCATTGGCAATGGTTCGATCTCCATGACAAGCTTATTAGGCTGTGGTCATCGCCTGACGCAATTGAATATCCGGATGTTGCAGCAGTCTGATTTTGAGGGATTAGACGATCTAGAAATCGGCTTCCAGGCAGAATCTCTCCGGGGTTGGGCCAAGATGGCAGTGCGATTTAATGCAGCAATGAACGGTTACCGGGAGGCGGTAATCTCTGGTCTGGCGATGGAAGGCCATCAAATTCTAGAAGCCATTCCAGACTCTGCCAAAACCCCAAGCTCCCTGGACACGGAAGCCAAAACCACGAATCGCCTGACGACTCGCCCGACCCTGGCTGATATGGTGGCGGCAGTGCGAGATCAGAACTACCAGGGAGAATGTCAGGCGATTATAATCGCGCCGGATTTGAGTGGCTATCAGTATTACGCCCTGCAAAAACAGTTGATTAAGACTCCAGATGAACGGCGATCGCAACGTAAATACGAGTTGAAATCCCGCTACGGCATCCCCGTTACCCCTGATCTAGTGATTAAGGATGATCAGAACTGGTACGACCAACTGCGAATTCACTACTTTCTCACCGTAGGTCGGGCCTACCTCAAGGGCCGGGATGCCCTGATGGCCCAGCGATTGTTGAATCAGGGGGAGGGCCATCTATTTGGCCCAGACTTTAACCGCTCTCAATTTGGGGCTTTGATCGGCATGATGGAGCTGCTTGGGGTTCCGGCGCTGCTGCAAAATCCCGAGCGCGAACTGCGAAATACTGATCTCGATCTGCAAGTGATGGCGGCCTTGGCCCTGGGCGATCCCATAGCCACTCGATTTATTCTTGGCATAGGGTTGGCTAAAAATTCAAGTCCGATTACCATTATCCGCCGTCTACTGAATAAAGTAGGCTACGGATTGCACATGATCCGGTGCGAACGCCAGCAACACAAGCGGATCCGGGTGTATCAAGTTAGTATGCCCCAGGATGGTCGGTTTTTGGTATTCGAGCAATGGTTGTTGTTTGCGGGGCAATGTCCTGAGGTAGGAACCCCTAACCTGGATCAACCCCTGGTTCAGACCCGAACGGTTGACTCTGTAGAAGCGGAGTTTGAGCAGTTGCATCTCCGATTTTAAAAATCAGATTTTAAAAACTTTTGGTTCCCATGATGACTGATGACTATCTAATCTAACTAACTATCTAGTCTGAATAAGTAGCTAGGCACAATTAATCAGAAGATACATGTAGGGGGTTGAAGGGGCGCTGCCCCCTTCCTCTCA
>JAAURB010000019.1 GCA_012033335.1 Oscillatoriales cyanobacterium RM2_1_1 | reverse complement strand
TCGCAAGACGCTCTGTTATTCCAAATCCGTGGAAATGCTGAAGCACTCGATTCGGTTGCTACTTCATTACCTCAAATTCTGGGATGTCCCGATTCCGCAATGATTCATTGCATCATTCAGCAACGCCCAGATTCTAACTAGATTGAGTGGGGGGGTAATTGGGTTGAATAATCGGATTGGTATTGGGATTATTTTCAAGAAAATCAGAATTCCAATCGTACCATTGATTGCCCACCAGATAGAGCTCAATCCAACAGACAAGCAGTAGATGTAGAAGCAGGATTAAAATTAACTGGGCTCGGTCGAACAAGAAAGAAGATTTAGTGTTCATTCTGACCTGTAATGTGTCAACTACAATGAGCAATATTGCTGAAAGTAAAGGCCAGAGTTTAACGGCTAGAGTAGGATTATAGGCATAGATTGAGATACAAATTAAAGTACTGGTAATCCAGGGACTCAGGGGAATACCTCCAATCACAAAAGGAGGATAGGTTGTTCGCCAGCAAATCCCAACGGTAAGGAGAATCCAGCCTAGCATCGCTAGGTTGTTTTTGAAGGAGGCTTGATCCCCAATAAACAGGGATGCTAGCCAAATGCCAACGCTGATCAGCAGCAACGTTTTCCAGTGAAAAAATCGGGGTGGAACTACGACTGGAGCTACAGTCGATCTCATCCAGTTTAAGCTTTTCATAGTAGTTAGATCTGAAACTCAGTTTGGAACAATATGATAAATAAATTGACTAAATAACTCACCGTGTGAGCCCTCAAAATGGTTCGAAATCGACTCACTATTCCCTGGAAAAATATTGGATAAGCTCGAGATGGAGATTTGGAGCCTTCAATCTCGGCCCCTGAGTTTTCCTCCTGACTGACTAGAATTCTAAAGATCTCAAATCCTTGTAATTTCACCAATAAATATAGGACAAAATAGAAAACTGTAACGTACAGTCGATTGAAGGAGACCAGATTAATCGGATATCGGCCTAGATAAAGCATCAAACCGGCTTGAAACTCTCGAGAAGCACCGGAGAAGATTGAGAAAAACACAAAGCAGCCAATGATTTCTGCAAACAGGTTCATCACTGATGCATATTGAACACTTTCTCTGGGGGTAAACCTTAAGTTTCGTCTCAGAATAAATGCTTCAATATAAATAGAAATCAACAGATACAACAACCGATTCAGCAGAATTCGAGCAATTAATATATTCGGTTCCATAAGATTCTTCTGATCGTCCCATTTATTTTTATCTAAACTGTTTGACCTCCGGATCACAGCAGTTTCTGTTTGAATGGAGTTCGGAGGATTCCCTAGGGGAATGTAGCACTCCCCAATTAATCCCGAAAAGATCAGAAATGATCCAGATTATTGTAATTGATGGAAAATTGCGGTCATGTCTCTGTAGTATAAACTGATATAGCTTTAGTCATTGCATTTAAGACATTTTTGTCAGGGAGCGGCGCACCCTGACAAAACTACTATCATCTTAACTACTGGGCCTACAGCTCTGTAAAATCTATCTGTAAAATCTATAAAGATATTCCATCCACTGCCTAACGAACTAGGCAATTTCCAGATATCGACTGTCCCGCGAAACTCCTGTAATGTATGAATTATTCTATCCCGGCAAACTGGCATGAGATGCTTGCCTTAGGAAATCAGTCCGTTGATGAAGAAGTTGTAGCCCGGGCGATCGCTGGAGTGATCAGCATTGCAAAATCCCAACATCAATCCCTGGAAGATTTAAAAGCCGAAGTCATGGCTGATGACAATTTACTCAATCCGGAGCAGCGAGCCTGGTTGAGTGAGATTATTGCAGAAGTCTGGCATAGTCTCCCCTGAGGGAAACTCAATCTGACTCCGCAAAAAAGCAGCCCGAGTGAGCTGCTGGCAAAGAAACATAAGAGATTAATTCTATCTAGCCAATCGTTTTGAAGCAAAACGCGCTGCAATAGACTTTCTAGAAATTTCTGTTGATATAAGGATCTGAACTATAAGCCGGAACCCGAACACCGTAATTAGTCTGAACTCCAGTCACAGATACGGCAACCCGCTCAAATCCCTGGTTGTTCCAATTCCGGGGGTGAATTGGCTTAGACTGTTCACCCCGAAAATAAGCCATCGTGCCAATCACAGCCGCAGCGATCCAACCGGTGACTAACAATGCGATTACAATTAACAACATTCTTATAATTCCTTCAGATTTTTAAACTTCTTTAAGAAAAGTAACAAATTATTGCAGAAGTTGTCAAGCTGTCTCAGAATTTCTCATCAATTCTTATAGAAGCGATGAGGAAAATCAGACCTCGCCATTGGCGAGAACCAGCATCCTATCGTTCAGGTGATGGGGGTCAGCCCTGTATTCTTGTGACAAGGGCCAAAATTCTCATCTTCTGAAACCCTGATTCGGCAAGGTTTTCAAAATAATCTTCCAAGTTGTATGGTTCACTGCATCAGTCCTGTCTCATTAATAAAACTGTCGAGGCAGGCTTGAAATCTACCCCGACAGTTTTTGCGGAACATCATCTAGAAGTGAACCTAGAAGCTGAATCTAGAAGCTGAGGAATCGGTCAGCCGTCAAATCGTCCACCGCAACCTCAGACAACGTGACCAGCAATTGGTCACCCACCAGGATGTTAGTGTTACCCCTGCCATCATCTGTCAGGGTTAGCTGGCTAAAGGTCAGTCCATCCCCCAAGACAATCTGGTCTTGTTCCAACTCAAAGTCCCGAATCAGGTTACCACTGTCCCCCGAGAAAAAGACAAACAAGTCCGCTCCTTCGCCACCAATCAAGGTATCAGCACCCTCTCCACCGACCAGGGTGTCATTGCCTTCATCACCCAGGAGAGAGTCATTGCCCTCGCCGCCCCAGGCAATATCATCATCCTTGCCTCCGAACAGGGTGTCATTGTCCTCATTGCCGCAGAGTTCATCCCGACCTTCGTCCCCGAATAGCAGATCATCACCCTCGCCACCATAGAGCTTGTCCTGCTGACCATTGGCTCCAACGGCTGGAGAATCTCCATCATCAATGGGGTCACCTCGCAGGGTGTCGTTACCGGCATTGCCGCAGAGGGTGTCGTTGCCGTTATCGCCCAAGAGGAAATCATCCCCCGCTTCACCCCAGAGGAAGTCATTATCCTGACCCCCAAAGGCCGTATCATTTCCTTCCCCAGCAATAATCTGATCGTCCCCTTCATTGCCATCAATCCGGTCATTGCCACCCCCTCCAAAGATCAGGTCAGCTCCATCCGCATCTCGGACAGGCGCATCAGCTTCATTGAAGGTGCCCCCGAAAATGGTGTCATCTCCCTCTTCTCCCAACAAGGTATCATTGCCCAGTTCCCCTAGAACCAGGTCATTGTCCTTGCCTCCCCGGACGTTATCGTCGGCTTCGCCCCCATTTAAAGTGTCTTGGCCCAGGTTTCCGGCAATTACGTCATTGCCTTCGTTCCCAAAGATGACATCCTGTTCTCCAGCATCTCCCAAGGGTTCCGCACCACTTGGGCCACCCACGAGAACGTCATCCCCCAGTTCACCAAAGAGGGTGTCATTGCCTTCGTTCCCATCCATCAGGTCATCATTCTGGCCGCCGTGGACTTGGTCGTTACCTTCATTGCCGACCAGGGTGTCATTATTCTGGTTGCCAAACAGGGTATCATTCCCCTCTCCACCAAACAATAAGTCCTGACCCGCCAGATCCCGGGGCACGCCGGGCGCGTTGCTGGTTCCCCCGAGAAGCACGTCATCCCCCTGTTCTCCCAGGAGAGTATCGTTACCGAGTTCCGCCAGAACCAGATCATCGTCCTGACCCCCAAAAATCAGGTCATTGCCTCGACCCCCATTCAGGGTGTCATCACCCCGGGCTCCCGCTAGCAAATCATCCCCGTCATCAGCTTGAATCAGATCCGGATCAGGATCAAGGGTGTCGATGGGAGCTCCCGTAACCCCACCAATCAGGGTATCGTTGCCCGTATCACCCTTGAGGAAGTCGCTGCCGGGATCGCCGTAAATCAAGTCATCGCCTTCTGAACCTAATGATCCGTCGTTGCCCGTACCGGAGAGAATCGTGTCATTCCCAGCCTCAGCCAACAGAATATCATTGCCCCCCAAACCATCAATTTGATCGGCCTCTTCAGTTCCCTGGAGAACATCGCTACCTGGTGTGCCCTCAATGGTGTTAGTGGCAGCACTGGGACGGATCGGCAGAATTTCTTCAGGGGGCGCAGGGGGAGGCAGAATCGTAATGGGTTCCGGAGATGGAGGCTCAGGACATTCAGGGCAATCGGGGGGAATGGGGGCAATACCAGAATTGACGGTAATCGTTACCGTGGCCGTATCGAATCCACCATTGCCATCACTGATCTGATAAGTGAAGGTATCGGTTCCAATAAACCCTGCAGGTGGGGTATAGATCAACTGATCTCCATCCTGGGTAATCGTGCCCCCATTGGCTGAGTTGGGGTCAAATTGACTGATGCTGATCGGATCATCATCTGGGTCAGAGTCATTTTCCAGGACTGGAACAGTTACAGGCCGGTCAACCAGGGTGACAGCAGTATTATCGTTAGCAACGGGAGGATTATTGTCATCAATGATGATAAGGCTGTTAACTGAAATGATGACCGTAGCTGTATCAAACCCGCCATTGCCATCAGTGATGGTGTAGGTAAAGGAGTCAGATCCCACAAATCCCCGAGGGGGAGTGTAGACAAATCGATTGTTGTCAAGAGCCACAGTCCCTCCCCGGTTAGAGGTGAGATCAAACTCAGTAATGCTCAAGGGATCACCATCCGGGTCAGAGTCATTGCTCAACGCATCAACGGTGACCGGAGTGTTAAGTAGTGTGATAGCGCTGTTGTCATTAGCTACTGGAGGATTGTTGGGACTGACGATAGTGACGTTTACTGTTGTCAACGATTGCTGACCAGTAGCATTTTGGATGGTGTAAGTGAAGGTATCTGTGCCGACGAACCCCGGATTCGGAGTATAAATGAACTGATCATCTGTGGGATCCGTTGGGGTACCGTTGTCATCTATGACCGCTGTGCCGCTGGTTGGATTAGTAAAGTCAACAATTTCCAGGGGTGAGTCGTTTGGATCAGAATCATTCCCCAACGCATCAATTGTCACAGGGGTTGAAGGCGCTGTGATATTGCGGTCAGGGGCTGCCAGGGGAACTGTGTCGCTGACATTGACGATGACATTGGCCACGAACGGATTACCAGATGGATCAACGGCGGTATAGGTAAAGTTGTCCTGTCCCGTGAACCCAGGGTCGGGTGTATAAGTCACAAAGTCATCCGTCGGATCGCCAGGAGTACCATTGTTATTAATCGCCACGGTACCGTTACTGCCATCAGTAGTGCTAACCAATCCAAAAGGCCCAGTAGGAGAATCCGGATCATTACTCAGAACATCAATATCACGGGGAGTGTTGATCGGTGTGCTACTAAAGTCATCCACTAATGGGGATGGGGGCCGAACTGTAATGGTTACTACTGCCGTGTCTGTGAGCCCATCTGGATCAACAATTTCGTAGGTGAAGTCATCAGTGCCTGTAAATCCGGCATTGGGGGTGTAGATAACAAAATCATCGGTTTGATCCGTTGGGGTACCGTTGTTGTTAATAATTACTGAACCATTGGTAGGCTCCTGAGTGATTCTGGAGAGTGCAATCGGTTGATCCTCTGGATCAAAATCCCTTTCCAAAATGTTCACGAAAACCGGAACATCTATGGGAGTGATGGCGCTTTCATCTAAAGCCACTGGCGGTTGTAACACCTGAATGGTGAGTTGATAGTCCTCAACCTCCCCATCCGGAGCGACATTGGTTGCAGTGATGTTGGCAGCGGTGGAAATTCGGAACCGGGCAAAGCTAACGCCCCCGACAATACCCGCAAATCCAGGAGCACTCGTGGCATCCCAGATCAGGGTTGCGGTAGTAGCTCCATCGGCAACTAGGGTCGAAACCGCTTCATCTGCCTCAAAGGTACCACTGCCATCAAAGTCAATCCAACCCCTCAAGGTTGCATCACTACCCGTGGTGTTTGTAACTAGAACATCAACGCTGTAGGTTGTCGCATTGGTTGTTAAAGTGGGTAGAGTTGTGAAGGCATCTTCGTCATCGGTTCCGGTGGTGTCATCTCCATCTGCATCGGCAGTGGGTTGACTGGCCAGTTCCGCGTCAATCACTGCAACTCCCAATCCAATGTTCGGGTCAATCCCGTGGCTTGGTGTTCCAAATGTGGCTGGGGCATCCCCGAAGTCTAGGAGAGTTGCTGGGTTCACCGTCAGTTGATAATCTTCAACTTCCCCATTCGTTGCAGTGCCGCCAAAGTTGGCTGTGGTGAGGGCATCAGTGGATAACCGCAGGCGCACATAAGTTGTCCCGGCAACAACGTTTTCTAGGTCAGAGTTTGCGGCACTCCAAGTTAAGGCTGCTGTAGTTGCATTGGCGGCAACTGTTGCAGTTACCCCCTCTGTTGCTTCAAACGTCCCGTTCTGATTGAAGTCAATCCAACCCACTAAGGTAGCTGCACCGACAGTGTTCGTCACCGGAACGGTCAGGGTGTAGGTCGCGTCTCCAACCGTTAGAGCGGGTAAGGATGGGAACGTGTTTTCATCATTGATTCCATTGGTATCGTCTTCAGTTCCTGGAGCCGCTAGGTCAGGAGTTCCATCTCCAAATCCATCAGTATCCGCATCAGGTGCGGCTGGCCCAATTTGTAACCCGCTAACGATACCATGATTGGGGCCGTTATCTGCTAGCAGCGTTCCATAGGTGGTCGGGGCATCTCCAAAATCCAGGGGTTGCACAATGGACAATGGGTAATCTTCCACTTCTCCGTTGCTCGCTGCCCCTACAGGAGGCAGAATCGTATCTGTTGACAATCGCAGACGCGCAAAGGTGTCTCCTTGAGTTAGGGCCGGAATGGTATTCCAGGTCAAATCAACCGTTGTGCCATTGGTGCCATCTGGAACGGCAACGGTTGCAGCTTCTCCTATTTCAAAGGTACCACTACCATCGAAGTCAATCCAACCCACCAGATTTGCCGCGCTGCCAAGGGTGTTCGTAACCGGAACCGATAATGTATAAGTTGTTGAGCCTACCGCTAGGGCAGGAAGTGTGGTGAAAGTATCTTCATCATCTGGCGCAGTTCCCTTGGTGTCATCTTCAGTGCCAGGATTTGCTGTATCTTCTAGTCCATCTCCGAACCCGTCAGTGTCATTATCAGGAGCAACTGCGCCAATTTGTAACCCAGCAATAATAGTGTGACGGGGGCCATTGTTAGCTAGAAGCGTACCAAAGGCATTGGGAGCATCTCCAAAATCTAACTGGATTTGAGTAAAACCAATATCCAGATCATAGTTATTGTCGCCAAAGTCCCCGACTGTGAAGCTGATGGTTGGAATTGCATCAACTAACGTGGCATCAGAGTCAATGTTATCGTTGGCATTGCCGTTGACATTGGCTGGGGACAGAGAGGTTCCAGCCGGAATTGTTGCAGCCACAACCCGAATTTCATAAGTTCCTCCGGGAACCAGACTACCGGCTCCGGTGGTTGGAACAGAGAAGATAAACCGTCCCCCTTCATTGATTTCTGGCGTAGCTGGATCATCAACAGTGGTAGTAACATCAGCCCCAACTTGAACTCCACTACTATCGAAGAGCTGTACCGTAACCCCATCAAATCCTGGTTCTCCCGCATCTTGCAGACCATTGCCATTCAGGTCGTTCCAGATGCGATCGCCAAAAACCGTGTTTGGAGCCAGGCTGCTGTAGTACTCCAGATCGCCCAAGCCACTGGCCTTATTAAAAAAGGCATTGGGATCAGGATTCCCCCGACGGGCAAACAGTTCAGTTCTACTGGTCTGGCTATCGCCCCGAGGAACATCTTCATTCTCGAGTTTGATTACGCCCCCGGAGAAGAACCAGGCTGGATCCATGGCTGTGGTAGCAACGCTGTTGTAGCCAGGAACCTGGGCCAATCCTCCCTGAGCCGTTTCCTCATGGGATGTGGTGGTTGCTACAGGATTTTGAAAAAATTCACCCTTATAAAATTCCGAATTCCGGTCAGTGCCAGGATTTCCGGCTGCGTCCGCAACATGGGGCTCAATTGTCCAGGTGTCATCTCCATTGGTAGTGGCTCGCAGAATTTCTCCACCGCTGGTTATATCAAAGTCAGTAACTCCTGCTGGTGGATTACCATTAACATCCACGGGACTACGGCCCATCTGATAACTGGTACGATCCGCCAAACCTAGAACCATATCACCATTGTTGTCAAAGGTAATATCGGTTAGCATTGGCTGCACTTCAACTGTCCAGGCCAGATCGGCTGAAGTCTGATTTCTAAATGTCAGATCACTAAAATCATTGCGCCAATATGTCCATTCTGACGGGAATCCAGCATTGCCGTCATCAGGGGTTAAGGCATGTTTGATGCTCCGTTGGTAGGTTAGGGGAAAACTCAGAACCGGTGCAGTACTAAAGGTTTCAGTTTCAGGGTCAAAGCTATAGACATAGGCTTCTAAATCATTGGCATTCTGAGTGGACTCCGCACTATCTACAAATCCCAAATAAATCAGGCCATCTTGTATTGCCATACCAAACGGGCGAACGTCATCTGGAACTGATGCGGAAAAATCAATTCCTGTGCCTTCATTTGGGTCGGTTGGATCTGGAGGATTAATACCCTCAACTAGGTTGTAGCGTTCGATGGGGCGGGTATCCCCTAGGGCATAGTCTACTGGAGTGGTTGGATCGGCGGCTGTGCCCACCGGAATCTTATAGAGGCGACGGTCATTCAGATTAACTGTCCAGACAAACTGCCGGTCTTCAGAAAGCTCGACATCTCCCAGGGCGACCTTGCCCACCGCATCAAAGGCAGGGCCATCTGAGTTGAAATTATTCCGATCATGGGACAATGGGCCAGCCGAATCCGCACCAAAAAAGTCATCCAGATTAATAAATGGAGTAATGGCTGGAGTTCCACCCGCAACGCCATCCAGACGATAAATGGCATCATTCCCTTCTGGCCCGATATCTGTATGTCGCCGTTGGAAGGCTCCGGCGAATAGATCATCGGCTTCATTGTGGAAAGCCAGTCCGTAGGTTGCGCCGACATTGCCAATGGTTGCCAGGGTGCGTTTGGTGGGGGCTGGATCGGGATTTGGAAACCCCGTTCCGTTAGTAGAGATATCTTGGTTGACCGTATAGACAAAATCAACAATTGCAGGCTGATTCACTGCATTAGGATCACTGGAAAAGACAAAGCAGGTGGTCACGAGCCGGGGAACGGTGGTGGTATCGAGATAATCACTAGGTCGGTAAAGACTGAGGTTGGCTGTGAGATCTGTTGTCCCCGCCTCAATAAAAGTCACATTCGAGATGACATCAGCACTGGCCCCTGATAAATTACCGTTGGAAAACTGCTCTGGAACATTGACAAATTCCAGCCGAACCGAGGTGTTATCGGGAACGGTGAGGGTATAATTGCCATCCACATCGGTGATAACGTCAGGCCCAATTTGAACCCCATCCGGCCCAAACGCTCTAACGGTAACTCCCCCAACGCCGATATCCTCTGCAACGGCTTCGTCTGCTCCATCTACACTATTTCCATCAATGCCATCATCAACAGTATCCAGGTCAAGGGCAGTCGCCCGTTTAACACCATCAGCATCAAAGTCCAGAAAAGCCTGACCGCTGATCACCGGTAGAACGCCTTGCCAGTTTCGTTGAGCTGCCGGAGTGAACAGTTGAAGAATTTCAAATTCACTGGTTTTGGCATCTAGCTGCCAATTTCCGCCTTGATCAGTGTGCCCAACTTTTGTTGAAGAGGCGGCAACCTCTGCCCCTGTAAGCCGATGGAGCCTTTCGATCAATTCAGCTCCAGCATCCCCAACCGCAACATTACAGCCGTAGAGCAGCAGAGTTGGGATAGATCGGGCTGAATCTTGCTTCAGGAGAATTTTAGAAAACCAGCCCTGGAGTTGATCCGTATAAGTACTCAGGGTATCCAAACTAAGCTGAGTGTTGCCTAGGAACAAGCAACCTGGTGCCCCATGGGAAACGATATGGATAGTGGAAATATAAGAATAATTGCTTAAAGTTCGGGTAATCTGCTGAATACCATTCTGTTGAGAATCGAGGAGAATGACTTCAATGCCTGGAAAAATCCCCGCAACCAATGCTTGATAATTGGGCAGTTGAGCATCAATAAAGAGGATCTGCTGAACTGCCAATTGAGATTTTAAATCAGTCATGCTTTTTTGAGAAATTTTAGAAAGAGAAACATTGGCTTTCTGCGGCACCAGATTGATTGATTGCATGGTTTAGACTCCTTTCGTCAAGGCTTCAGTGATAGTTTTTCAAATGAGTTAATTAGATGTTCTATCCTCAATATCGTCCTAGCAAGGATGCGGCACTGAATACAATGGATCCTCACTATATATTCATCGAGAATATATTTATCAATAATTGGCAGTTAAAACTTGGCGTTTTATCAAGTTTGAATTGCTACATAAATTTGAAACACGGTTTGGAGTATATCATGGATGAGTTCAAGTCAATCCTTAACTCTTGGGGAAATTTTGTGGGAATGTCTCCTCAAGACGATGAATTTTTCTTAAACATTTGTTCCCTTTTTCTTAAACGTTTGTTCCCTGATCGCAACTATGATTACCAGAGTTTCCTGAATTCTACCCAAACATCAAAAAAGCGTACCCTTTCAGATACGCTGCAAATTTATAGTCATTTTCGATCCCGTGAGTTACGAATGGGGGCAGAGGTAGCCCGGTGCCCTAACTCCCATGCCTCAACACTATGAGAAACGCCGTAGACCCAGTGGGAAATGAGTGAGATTGAAACATCATTCCCTAACGTTGGGCGGCTGCATCCTGAAGTTCTCCAGGGCGCACGGAAAATTGCTGAGTTTCACTGCCCCGTCGAACCGTGATTTTCAGGGGTTGACCGATGCGGCTCCGCTCCACCAGATTTTGGAGCTGTTCAGCACTTTTGAGGGTTTCACCGTTGATCTGGGTGATCACATCTCCCCGCCGAATGCCAGAGGCGGCGGCTGGGCTATCTGGAATCACTTGCATCACCAATACTCCCTCGACTTCCGGAATCAAGAAGGGGGAATTTGGATCATCATTAAAACGTCGGGCGGCTTCCGGAGTCAAGCTCAACATCCGAATCCCAATAAATGGATGGGGAATCTTTTCCCCCCGGGCCAATTGATCTTTGATGTCACTGGCGGTATCAATCGGAATAGCAAAACCAATCCCCTGACCATCGGCTCGAATGGCGGTGTTGATACCAATCACTTCGCCCCGATCATTCAGGAGTGGGCCACCGGAATTACCAGGATTGATCGCGGCATCAGTCTGAATAAAGTCAAGCCGCTTATCAGGAATCCCAACCTGGGCACTAGAACGATTCAGGGTACTGACAATTCCCAACGTCACAGTATTATCCAATCCCAAGGGGTTGCCTAGGGCGATCGCCCAATCCCCCACCTGAACCTGTTTAGAATCTCCCAGGGGCGCAACGGGTAAATTAGTCCCCTCAATCTTGACCACAGCCAGATCAGAGGGTTCATCCGCCCCTCGCACTACCCCCTCAAACTGCCGTCCATCGCGCAAGACCACAGTAACTCTGTCGGCTCCTTTGACCACATGGGCATTGGTTAAAATAATCCCACTACTATCCACAATAAATCCTGAACCCTGGCCCTGTTGACGGTATTCCCGGGGAGCCTGGGGCATTCTCTCCTCCCCAAAAAACCGCCGAAAAAAGGGATCATCAAAGAACGGATCCAGATCCCGGGTGATGGTGCGCTCTGTATCAATTCGCACCACTGCTGGCCCCACTCGATTCACGGCGGCGGTCACAAAATTCCGTACCTCAGCTCTAGCCGGAGAAACAGCTAGGGGTTCAGTAACCTGGGCCAGGGTTGGGACACCCCCAGAATTATCGGCTCGGGCGATCGCGGATAAACCCGGAAAAACCTGAAAAGAGGCCAGGGTCAACCCGACACTCACGACAACCGTTGCTAGATAACTGCCAATTTGTTGCCAGGAAAATGATTTGCCCTCAGATATTCCCATTAATTCGCTCCTCGAAAGTAAATGAAAGTAAATTTAGACTCTAATAACTTTAAACTCTAGCTATCAGAAAGGGTGTGTAAAGAACCTTTAGCCCCTAGTTGACTGACAAAACTCTCTCGCCCTCACCCCCAACCCCTCTCCCAGAGCTAGGGTGAGGGCAGTTCGGGTAATCACACAAAAGATTTGTCAGTCAATCAGCTATGACCCAGGCTTCTAGCCAATCCAGACCAAAATGCCCACTCTAGATCCCGACTCCATCCTGTAGATTGGGTTGACCGATGAAACCCAACAAAAAAATATCGGGTTTCCCTTCCCAGGAACAACCTACCCCAGTCCTACCCAAGTCTAGAAAAATTAACGTGATCTACTCTAATCTAGTCTGAATTCATCTCGATTGGGGTAGATTTTATTGTTTCCAGGAGGCTTAAAATCTTTTGAAATATCCAGAAAATTATCCAGGAAAATTATCCAAAGAGATCCTGTTTTGCAGCAAACTTGAGGATGAATGAGAGATTTAATTCCTCTCATTCACGGCCTCAAGCTGCAAAGCTAGCAATCAGAAGAATTGACTAGAAAGATGAATTAGGAAAATTAATCAAGCTGTACTTTGACAACTTTATTCTTTTCTTCTTCTGCCTTGGGTAGGGTCAGGTTCAGAATCCCATCTTTGTATTCTGCCTGAACATTTGTATTCTCAATTCGAGCTGGGAGAGGAATCACCCGGCGGAAGTTCCCATAGCGAAACTCCGTCCGCATGACTCCTTTCTCTTCAGTCCTGTTCTCAGACTTACGATCGCCGCTAATCGCCACCGCATCCGCAGTCACCTGAACGTCAAGATCCTTAGAATCCATCCCTGGAATTTCCAGCTTCAGATGAACCGCATCTGACGTTTCATGCATCTCAGCAGCGGGGACAAAGGCAGCAGCGGTCTCACCATTGGCTGGAACCAACGCTTTCTCAAACAGACGATTCATTTCCCGCTGTAAATTATCAATTTCCCGAAAGGGTTCCCAACGAACTAAAGGCATGGCTTTCATCTCCTTAAATTCAATAGGTTAAGTGATAGTTTAGGAAAAGGGATTCAAGTTCCCTTCTGTTTCTTAGAATACTGAATCAGATTTCAATTGTGAATTCGGTTCCAGGCCAAATTTGGGAGAAATAACCGTACTTAGATAACCGTTTTGAGTTTATTTATCCATCATTCGTCAGGAACATGGCCCAAGCACAATCACCAGAAAATCCTCCAAAGAATCCTTCAGAACACTCTACAGAATTTGATCAGACCATGATGGGTCGATGCCGGGAACTGGCTCGACAAGCCTTGGGGAAAACCGCTCCAAATCCTATGGTGGGGTGTGTAGTAGTTCAGGATAGGGAGATTGTGGGAGAAGGGTTTCATCCCCGAGCCGGTGAACCCCATGCAGAGGTTTTTGCCCTGGAAGCCGCTGGAGAGAAGGCTAGAGGGGCAACGGTTTACGTTAACCTCGAACCCTGCAATCACTACGGGCGCACTCCCCCCTGTACAGAAGCCTTGATTCAGGCCCAGGTGGCGGAGGTGGTGATTGGGATGGTCGATCCCAATCCTGTGGTTTCAGGTCAGGGAATTCAAAGACTGCGAGAGGCTGGAATCAAGGTCAAAGTCGGAGTTGAGACAGCGGCCTGTCAGCAGTTAAATGAGGGATTTGTCCACCGGATTCTCTATCAGCGCCCCTTCGGAATTTTGAAATACGCCATGACTTTAGATGGCAAAATCGCTACGAAAACGGGCCATAGTGCCTGGGTTACCAGCCCAGCAGCCCGCAATTATGTACATCATCTCCGGGTCGCCTGTGATGCGGTGATTGTGGGGGGGAATACCGTTCGCCGGGACGATCCCCATCTCACCACCCATGGGGTGGGGGAACCCAATCCCCTACGAGTGGTGATGAGCCGTACCTTGAATTTGCCCCCGGAAGCTCATTTGTGGGAGACCCAAACCGCTAGAACTCTGGTGTTTACAGAATGGGGAATTCGTCCGGAGATGCAGCAGTTGTTAAAGCAAAAGGGAGTAGAGGTCATAGAGCTATCACCCCTCAATCCCCTAACGATTTTGGATCACCTCCATCAGCAACACTGCCTTTCAGTGTTGTGGGAATGCGGGGGGGTTCTGGCGGCCCAGCGATCGCGGCGGGAACCGTTCAGAAAGTTCTGGCATTTATCGCCCCTAAGATTATTGGGGGTCGAGGTGCCCCGACTCCGGTGGGGGAACTCGGTTTTGTAGAAATGACCCAGGCGTTACCTCTGGAGCGGGTTGAGATCCATCAGATTGGCCCTGACTTTTTGATGGCTGGGTACTTGCCAGGAATTGTTCAAAACAGCCAGGATTAGCCATCTCGTCCTGAGCAATCCATTCTAAACTAGGGGTAAAGTGCCAGGGATTGAGAACAGAGATGGAAATTGTTTTTCTCAGCCTGTTGGTGAGTAGCCTGGGTATCGAAGCCGTACTCTTTGGAAGTTGGCTCTGTGCCTATCAAGTCAATCTCGATGAGCAATTTGAGGAGGAGGAAACCTTGACCCGGTACGAATCACCTAACAACCTATCTAATGCAGCCCCATCTTCTCCGGCTGAAGGTTCCCTGAACCCTGCAGTTGGCAGTGGGTCTATGCCGGAGTGGGAGTATAAAATTGTTCGCACGAATCGCGATCTATTTCGCAACCCAGCCATTTTTCAGAAGTTGTGTCGGGAAGAGGCTGAAGTCGGATGGGTTCTGCTTGAGAAACTAGATGATCGGCGAGTCCGCTTCAAACGACCAGCGGGCAATCAACCCCCGGCGGGAGAAGGACTTCCCCATCTAGATCCCTATCGTTCCTACTATGGATCATCAATCAACTTTACCTCCTGGTTGGCGGCATTGGCATTTTTGATGGCCATTATTTTGCCCGCTTACCTGGGATTTGCCCTGGTCTCCACGACCTTAAATCGATTCCCTGAGAACTTACCCAATTCTCCGTTACTCAACCGAGATGCCTCTCCATAATTTCTCCTCAAGAGATCTGAAGAGAGTATTGATATTCCTCCCCATTGCGGGATATTTTGGGGTGCTTTGATATCTCTATCCATCACAACTATCCATCACAATAATTGCAAGCAAGCTTCCATTTCTCACAATTCCTCACTCTCGTTCACTTTTTTTGACCTTAAGAATCTGTTGATTGCATTCTAAAATCGTCAGGATGTAAGAGGGAACCGATTGACTGGGAAACTGAACTTCCACCACATCAGGTTCCTGGATCTGCCATTGACCCGGAACCGCCAGACTGCGATCTGTGGGGCCAATCTGATAACGGATGAACTCTCCATTCTCGCGGAACTCCAGACCTTCTCGACCCCGGGCCGGAGGGAATGGATAGTCAATCGGACGATAAACCAGAATATTTCCCTGATCTTCCTCTCGGGAATGGATCCACCGCCTGAAGATTGAGTTGGGGATTGGGTTGAGCAACGTCATAGCACTGATCTGAGCCTTCGAGACAGTAGGGGCTTGTACCGGAACAGATGCGGCTTTGGAGAATAGCAGCTCAATTATCAGCATAATCATCACCAGACACAAACCTCCCAGGAAGGAGAGCGATCGCCGCGAGGGTCTCTCCAGCAACCGAGTCAATCTTGTTGTGATCTGGATCTTTATGGCTTGATAAAACATGAATTTTACCCTCAGTGAGTTCTCAAACTGGCTAACCTACAAGCTATCTACAGGCTAATCCAATAGAGTCAGAATTGTCATTTTGTTTTTTTTGAACGCCCCGGGACGTAAAAATCCCTGAGGATAATTGGCCTCAGTCAGAATAACATCTGGCTGAGGGGACTGACTGGCTAAAAATTCGACGGGATTCTACCCAGTGATCCCAACGCTGCCACTGACCTTAATCGTGTCAGCATTGTTATCGAGCTTCTGCCAGCCGGGACAATTGTCTCCAGCGCAGGGTTCTCCAGTGTATTTCCAGATGGCTCCTGTGTTGTGGAGTTGGTAGAGATGATCGCCACTTGCTGCAATGGCAATGGCTGCTGGATTGTTATCGAGCTTTTGCCAACCGGGACAACTGTCTCCAGTGCAGGGTTCTCCCGTATATTGCCAGATTGCCCCTGTGTTATGGAGCTGATAGAGATTGTAGCTACCAACAGCGATGGCAATAGTGGCCGGATTGTTATCGAGCTTTTCCCAACCGGGACAAGTCTCTTCTACGCAGGGGGCTCCAGTATACTTCCAAACTGCACCACTGCGATGTAGCTGGCAAAGGCTATCCCCACTGGCGGCGATGGCAACGGTAGCCGGATTGTTATCGAGCTTTTCCCAACCGGGACAAGTCTCTTCTACGCAAGGAACTCCGGTATACTTCCAAACTGCATGCGATGAAGTTGGTAGAGGTGTTCGCTGGTTTGGATGACTCCCAGCCCGGCTCGTTCATAATCCAGGACAGCGTGCATTCGCAAAACCTGTCCTGCCGTGAACATGAACATAGCTCCGTCATCGGTATAGTCCATGTAATTCATGAACATGTCCCCGTTAGGGCCATTGTTGCAGGTGATCCGGGGAAACGTCGGACGACCTGAGTTGGAGCCCGCTTGATTGGGGGTATCGTCTACAAAGTCACTGCCGTGGCAACCATCTCCGTCATCTCCCCAGATATGGCGGAGATTTAGCCAGTGGCCAATTTCATGGGTTGCTGTCCGACCCAGATTAAATGGAGCCGCCGCCGTGCCCATGGTGCCAAAGGCGGTATAAGTAATCACGACCCCATCGGTCTCTGTGGAGCCCCCAGGAAACTGAGCATAACCCAGCAAGCCCGCCCCCAACTGGCAGACCCAGATATTCAGGTAGAGATCGCCCGGCCAGGCATTGATTCCGCCTCGAAGAGAATACTTGACGGCATCATCATCCATAAAAGCTGTGGCAGTTGTGGCCGTTCGAGTAATGCCGTTAGTGGGCTTGCCCTGGGGGTCAGTGGTAGCCAGGGTAAATTCAATCCGGGCATCAGTTACCAGGGACTTAAAGGCCTCCGGAACCCCAGTAATATCTGGATTTTTAGCCCGAAAGTCACGATTTAACACCTCAATCTGACTCTGAATTTGGGCCTCTGAAATGTTTTGTTCAGGGCTAGCGGAGTGATAGACAACATGAACCACTACGGGAATCGTTCTGACATCTGTTCGGGAGGGGCTGCCGTAACGGGCATATTCAAAGGAACGGTTCTCAATGACTCGTCGGTTGCTGGCATAGGCCAGATCAGTCGTCAAAAGTCTATAATGGACACTCATCGTGCCACAGGTGCGTTGTTGGGGTAGTCCAACAGTCATGGGTTTGACTCCTTTGCTCAGAAAATAATCAAGGTTTGTAATCAGTCCTCAAATCAGCTAGGCAGGATTTTTGGTTATTTCAATCAGGTGGAGCGGGACTTGCTGAGGAGTTCTGTTACTTTCTCAAGTTTCTCACATCTGATTCATTCCAGTTGAGTTCTTTGCTAAAGGGAGACGTTTATGGAGCAGTAAGTAGCTTGCTCGCGCCATTAATTAGCAGATTGATGGGGTGAGGGGGCAATGTCCCCTCCATTTAACAATTATCCGTTTAACAATTAATTACAATTATCTACTTAGATTTGAAATCGTAACGTTGAGTTGTAATGATGAGTTGTAATGTTTTGACTTGTTGTTTTTGACTGGTAGTCTTTAGTTGTAATTCTTGAATGACTCATTCTACTGATACCTTGACCTTTGCCCGATGGATGGCAGCAGATTTTAGTAATCAAGCCCAAGCCTTTGAAAATCCGCCTTTTTTCGCCCATATTCGGGTGTGTATGCGGCCTCTGCCTGTAGAACTTCTTGATGGCATTAGCCTTTATCTGGAGCAAGCCTACGACATTGCCCTGAACCAACCCTACCGGGTGCGGATTCTCAAGTTTATTGCTGTTGGCGATCATGTTGAAGTGGAGAACTACGCCATCGAAAATCAGGAAGAATTCTACGGTTCCTCTCGCCAGCCGGAACGGTTACAAGCCCTTATTCCCGAACGAGTCCGGAAACTGCCCGGCTGTACCTTTATTGCCTATTGGACAGGTCATAGCTTTAAGGCTTGTGTAGAACCGGGAAAAGGTTGCATGGTGGAGCGCAAGGGACAAACCACCTATCTAGACAGCGAATTTGAAGTGAGTGAACAGGGCTTGATTAGTTTGGATCGGGGCCGTCACCCGGACACAGAAGAACTGATTTGGGGTTCGGTGGCAGGGCCCTTTGAATTTGTCCGCTGGGCAAACTTCGCCCACGAGCTTGGCAGATAAACTCAGGATTTGATCCAGTAATTTTAACAAAATAAGGTTCACAGGGTACCAATTCCTGATACATTAACCCAATATCGGCAAACTGAAACGCAAAAGAGTTTATGAAAGTTCTAGTTATTGGTGGAGATGGCTATTGCGGATGGGCAACCGCTCTTTATCTCTCCAACAAAGGATATGAAGTTGGTATTCTGGACAATCTAGTCCGACGACACTGGGATCAACAGCTTTGTATTGAAACCCTGACTCCAATCGCTCCAATTCAAGCCCGGATTCAGCGGTGGAAAGACTTGACCGGCAAATCTATCGACCTATTTATTGGGGACATTAATGACTATTCGTTCCTGATTGATGCCTTGAAAAAGTTTGAGCCGGAATCCATTGTTCACTTTGGAGAGCAGCGATCTGCCCCCTTCTCAATGATTGACCGGGAACATGCTGTATTAACCCAGGTGAACAATGTCGTTGGTACCTTAAATATTCTCTATGCCATCCGGGAACACTTCCCCGATTGCCATCTGGTGAAATTGGGAACCATGGGCGAGTATGGCACGCCGAATATTGATATTGAAGAAGGCTACATCACCATTGAGCATAATGGCCGAAAAGACACTCTGCCCTATCCCAAGCAACCGGGCAGTTTCTACCACCTTTCTAAGGTTCACGACAGCCACAATATTCACTTTGCCTGCAAAATTTGGGGGATTCGGGCTACGGATTTGAACCAGGGGATTGTTTACGGGGTGCTAACGGATGAAACCGGCATGGACGAAGTCCTAATCAACCGCCTAGATTATGATGGGGTGTTTGGTACAGCCCTGAACCGCTTCTGCATTCAAGCGGCGATTGGTCATCCCCTAACGGTTTACGGGAAAGGCGGGCAAACTCGCGGCTTGCTGGATATTCGCGATACGGTGCGCTGTATGGAATTGGCGATCGCCAATCCGGCTGAACCCGGTCAATTCCGGGTCTTCAATCAGTTTACAGAACTGTTTAGTATTAGTGATCTGGCGATGATGGTGAAAAAAGCAGGCATAACCCTAGGTCTGGATGTGGAGATTCAGAACATGGCAAATCCTAGGGTCGAGCTAGAAGAACACTATTTCAACGCCAAGAACACTAACTTACTGGATTTGGGACTGCAACCCCATTATCTGTCAGATTCTCTGATTGACTCCCTGCTAAACTTTGCCATGAAGTATAAAGGTCGGGTAGATCAGAAGGAAATCCTTCCGAAAGTATCCTGGCGCAATCCTCCAGGTTCAGTTCAGACCCGATGAACTGACCAGCCACGATTTAGCTCGAAGAAAAAGTTAGCTAAAGTCAGCAGTCAGCCCTTGAACTGACTGCTGACTTTGGAAGTTTTTTTTAGAGTTTTTTATAGCGATGCCTCATCATGTGAGGTACAGATTTGAGAGGTGGCGGCACGGTGCGCCGCCACCTCTCTGGCTCCAGCAGCGTTTCCAACGCTGTACGAACTTTTTTAGAATTTCAAAAAAATTCCAGCGTTTCTCAGCAGGCAAGATGCCTGCACCACAGGATTTGCATCGGATTTGATAGACGTTCTGAGGTCTTTAAAAATTTGGACTTGCCATCCAACAGATTAAGGCTGCAATGCCCTTGACTGGGGGTTTCAAGCAAACTTAAAGGGCTGATACTTCCTCCTGTGGGGAGCACCGGTGAACCGGGGAGTCCGGAGCAACTAGATGCAATCTCCAACAAGTAACTGTATGATATTAAAGCGTCTGTGATATAGCCCAATAGTTACGCCCTATCGGCTAAGGCTGTTCTGTGATCAGGAGAGTTTGATTAGGATAGGGATTGAATCAGTAGCTTGTAGATTTACTCTGAGTTAGAATCAGGTGAAATGTACTGTATTTCAATCAGAAGAATAGAATTTTTTTCCTCTGTTTAGGGGTTGATGTGAGTAAGGAATATGAAGAAGGATACCGATCTGATCAAGAGCTTGAGTCCCAGCGCCATGGATCAGATCATGCTATATCTGGCATTCAGTGCGATGCGAACCAGCGGGCATCGGCATGGGGCTTTTTTGGATGCGGCAGCAACAGCAGCTAAATGTGCCATCTATATGACCTATATGGAGCAGGGACAAAACCTGAGAATGACTGGTCATCTGCATCACATTGAGCCGAAGCGGGTCAAAGTCATTGTGGAAGAGGTGCGGCAAGCCCTAACAGAAGGCAAGCTGATGAAGATGTTGGGGTCTCAGGAACCTCGCTATCTGATTCAATTTCCCTATGTCTGGCTGGAGCAATACCCCTGGGCTCCCGGCAAGCCTCGGATTCCAGGCAATAGTCTGACCCTGGAGGAGAAGCGATCGCTAGAACAGGAGCTACCCCGGTATTTACCTGATGCCCAGTTGATCAATTCTTTTCAGTTCATGGAGCTGATTGAATTCCTGCATCGTCGTTCCCAGGAGGATCTAGAGTCAGACCAGCGAATGCCCCTGAGTGAAGCCCTCGCGGAGCATATCAAGCGGCGGCTTTTGTATTCTGGAACCGTCACCAAGGTCAACTCTCCCTGGGGAATGCCATTTTATGCCCTGACTCGTTCTTCTTATTCTCCAGTTGAAGAGGAAGAACGAACTTACATTATGATTGAAGACACTGCCCGATATTTCCAACTGATGCGAAATTGGGCAGAACGTCAGTCTCGGGTGATGCGGGTTCTAGAAGAACTTGATATTCCCGGTGAAAAGCTCGATCAAGCTCTGGAAGAACTCGATGAAGTGATTCGTCAATGGGCTGATCGTTATCATCAAGACGGTGGAGACCCAATGATTTTGCAGATGGTATTTGGTTCCAAAGAACAAGATTAGGAATCTTCATAGCAATCACAAATGATTTGTGAATAAGAGGCTTTGCCCCCTTCTTGGGGACGAAGTCCCCAAACCCCCCTCTCTAATCTTTTTCACAAATGAGATAGGATTGCTGTATCAAATTTGCAGATTTTTGTACAGGTATCTTGCCTGGGATTTAAAAGTTCAGTACAAGCTCGACACCAACCCAGTCAATCTGAACCGATTCACTTCAAAAATGTAGCCAGGGGTTGAGCCCCTTGAGCCAGGTCTGAATCCTCGACATCTGCCTTTTACTGACCTTTTGCTGATTCGGCAGAATGTTCCTGAGTCCAAGAGAAAGTTCAGTTATAGTGTTGGATATCACAAGGACTTCACAACAAAGACACAGTATGGAATTTCGAGTTACAGATACGTTACGCTCGGATTGGACTGGGGAAACCCTGGCTATTGGATTATTTGAGAATGAACTGAGTTTGAGCGGAGATCTGGCTCAGCTCGATGAAAAATTGGCTGGAACCCTACAGGAATTGATCGCAGAGACCGGGTTTGAGGGCAAAGCTGGTCACAGTGCCTCTACTCGAGTGGGCGGCAATAGCCCGATTCGCAAAGTTATTCTTATCGGTCTGGGAAAGCCTGAGGATCTGAAACTAGAGACCCTGAGGGTGGGGGCAGGAAATGCCGCACGGCTGGCTAAATCAATCAAGTGTGAGACTCTGGGAATCAGCCTACCCGTCTGTGAAACCCCCGCCGCTTCTACCCAGGCTATTGTCGAAGGGGTAGAACTTGCCCTTTACCAGGACAATCGCTTCAAATCAGAATTAGAGGAAAAAGGGCTCAAGCTTGAACAGGTTGAACTCCTGGGACTGGCTAGCACGGAAGCCGCCGTTACCCATGGCCAAACCGTTTGTTCTGGGGTGTTTCTGGCGCGGGAACTGATTGCCGCCCCTGCCAATACCTTGAACGCTCTGACCATGGCCGAGATAGCAGAATCCCTGGCCCAGGACTATGGCTTTGAGCTGGAAATTTTAGACCAGGAAGACTGTGCAAAGCTGGGAATGGGAGCCTTTCTCGGGGTAGCCCAGGCGGCTGAAATTCCGCCAAAATTTATTCATCTGATTTATAAGCCGGAAAAAGCACCCCGTCGCCGACTTGCAATTGTCGGCAAGGGACTGACGTTTGATTCAGGGGGTCTAAACCTGAAGGTGGGGGCGAGTAGCATCGAAATGATGAAAACTGATATGGGGGGCGCAGCCGCAACCTTCGGGGCAGCTAAGGCTGTGGGTCAGTTGAAGCCAGATGTAGAAGTTCATTTTATCAGCGCGGTGACTGAAAACATGATCAGCGGGCGGGCAATGCATCCTGGAGATTTTCTCACCGCCTCTAACGGCAAAACCATTGAAGTGAACAACACGGATGCGGAGGGCCGCTTGACTTTGGCGGATGCCCTGGTGTTTGCTGACAAACTCGGGGTTGACGCCATTGTTGATTTGGCGACCCTGACCGGGGCTTGCGTGGTTGCTTTGGGCAACGATATTGCCGGGCTCTGGAGCACCAGTGACAACCTGGCCATGGAACTGGAAACTGCTGCCCAAGTCACGGGGGAAAAGCTCTGGCGGATGCCCCTGGAGGAAAGCTATTTTGAGGGTTTGAAAGCCATCCATGCTGACATGAAAAACACTGGCCCCCGTTCAGGAGGGGCAATCACAGCCGCCCTGTTCCTGAAGCAATTTGTCAAAGAAACCCCCTGGGCCCATCTGGATATTGCCGGAACCGTCTGGGCTGATAAAGACAACGGTTACAAGAGCACCGGCGCAACCGGGTTTGCGGTACGGATGCTGGTTCAGTGGGTATTGAGCTAAGTCCAATTTTTCATTGGATTGAGCTGTTCAAATCAACTACTGGGCTGGCCGGGACTGCACCAGGTATGGGGAAGGAATCGCTTGAGCCTTCCCCAAGTTAACCAAAGCCTGGTAGACAAACGCTGCAACATCCGCCCGAGTAGCCGGTTGATTGGGATTGAGGCGATCGCGTTGGGGATAGTTGACCACAAGCTGCTTTTCAGTGGCCCCAGCCAGGGGTTGTAATGCCCAAGCTGGAACTGCGCTAGCATCTTGATAGCGAGAGATGATCTCTGGATTTCCGGAGGGATAACCCAGTCCATTGGCCAGACCCACCAGGCTTTGAACTCGGGTAATCTGATCGTTGGGGCGAAACTTGCCATCGGGAAAGCCGGAGAGAAATTTAGCCCGGTAGGCCGCTTGAATCGCCTGGTAACCCCAAAAGTTATCAGCCACGTCAGGGAATTCAATTTCAGGCTGCTGAGGAGCTGGATTGAAGGCTTTTTGGACAATCGTGGCAAACTGCACCCGGGTAATCGCGGCATCCGGGCGGAAAGAACCATCCTCAAACCCCGACATGATCCTCTGGGCGATTAACGCCTCAATAAATGGCTGGGCCCAGTGACCCCGCAGATCGGACAGGCTCCCTGCTCCTACTGAAACATTGGGGGGCTGAACCGTTGCCGCCACAAACTCAATTTCACCCGAAATCTTTTCTGGATCAATTTGATTCCCCACTGCCCCAATCGTCAGTCCTCGGGTCGCATTGAAGACATCATGGCGACCGTTATCCTGGATGATATTTTGTCCGGGGTTACTGGCTGTTCCCATGTCAGGTTGGGCCTGAGCGATCGCCACCACCCCATCACGAACATTCTTTTCAATCAAATTATTTCTTAACGTGGGGGTTGCGGTGTGAGAGACGACGATGCCGTCCTGGTTCTCAATAATCTTGTTCTCAGCAATCAGGGGAGCCGCTTGATCATTGACTGAAATGCCAAATCCGGTATTTTGAAACAGATTATTCCGGATTTCTCCCTGACCAGAGCGGGCTACAGAAATTCCATTTCCTTCATTCTGAGCAAAGATATTCGCTGTGACTTTAGGATTGGCCTCCGCACTGATAAAAATCCCATCCCGTTTGCTGTTGACGAAGGTAGAATTCATCACAGTGGGATTTGACGTTTCGATCCACAGGGCCGTTCCCCGGGTGTTCGGGTTGGTGATTGTCACCCCGAGAATTTGACTGGCTCCCTCAGCGGTTCGCAAGGTAACATTCTGGCGAGCAAAGGTAGGACTGACAAAGTTGCCTCCCCCCACAATCAAAATATTCTGACCGTTGTTGGCGCTGTCTCCCCGCAATATCACTCCATCAGGAATTAATAGGGGAAACACTTCCCCAGCTTCCTGGGAATAGATACCTGGCGCAAGCTGAATTGTCACTCCAGGCTTCACCCGCTGTAAAGCAGCGGTAATCGTTTTCAGAGGGCTGGCCTGGGTGCCAGTAGACCCGGCACTATCGATTCCGGTGGTGGGATCGACATAAATAATCTGGGCTGGACTGGGGGACTGGGCTTGAATCAGGGGGTTAGGGAATGGATTCGTTCCAGAGAACGTCAGATCATTTGCCACTGACTTTCTCTCTACCCCAAGGACTGCTAGCAAGGCGATCGCCAGGCAGAATATCCTGAATTGGGGAAAACTCCAATTTAAGTAAGTTAAACGATAGTCACTTAAACGATGAATGAAAAATCCCATGGTTTCATACTGAGGAGAACGTTCAGTGTTAATCATAGGACGTTATCCGGGAAGCCAGAGTTCAAAAATCCTCAGCCAACAATTCTGAGGCGACTAGGTGAATAGTCCCAATTACCATGGGTGATGGCTTGCCCTATCAAGTTGTATCAAAATCTAGAGGCTTGCTTCTGCCAACCTTGGCAATGGTTAAAGCTTGATGGATAGACCTTGCTTTAGAATGTATAGGCCGTTTGCAATCCCCACCAGATCAGAAAGCCCACACTGCCCAAGATGATAATGGCAGAAATCAAAACGACAATGGGCTGATCGGCTCCCTTGAACTTCATAATGCCACGATTTAGATCAGACATGTTTAATTCTCCCTCTCACTTCACGTTAGATCTTAGTTCAAGGGATCGGGAATCGACGGGATCAGCCCATCAATTAATCATTTTTTTATGTTGTCACTTGAAAACCTCTGATGCTGAGAACCATTCCCGAAATCAATCAAAAAATTCAGAGCCAGGTTGCCGTCGTCTGGACTGTGGAGGAAGTTAAGGCCCGAGTGGCGGAGATGGGAGTCACGGCAGTGGCCGAAGCCGTAGATGTGATTACAACGGGTACCTTTGAACCGATGGAGTCCTCTGGGGCAATTCTCAATCTTGGCCATACAGATCCCCCGATCAACATTCGTCATTGCTGGCTAGATGGAGTCCCAGCCTACTCAGGGTTTGGGGCGGTGGATTTGTATCTAGGAGCCGCTCAGGTGACTGAAGAAGGAGAGGAACTGCGGGAACGGGGTGGTGGCCATGTAATCGAAGATCTGATTGCCGGGAAATCTATCCATCTGCGGGCCACCGGTTTGGTGAGTGATTGCTATCCCCGCAGTTCATTTGAGACAACGATTAACCGGGACATGATCAATCAGTTTTACCTGTTCAATCCCCGCAATGTCTATCAAAATTTTATTGTCGGGGTGAATGGGGGCGATCGCCCTTTGTTTACCTATCTTGGCCCTCTACAGCCAGGTTTGGGGAATGCGGTTTATGCCAATGTGGGGGCGATCGCCCCCTTATTTAATGATCCTGACCTGCAATTAGTCGGGGTGGGAACTCGAATTTTTTTGGGGGGTGGGATTGGCTATATTAGCTGGGAAGGGACGCAGCACTTTCCTTTACAGAAACGTCTGGCGAATCGGACTCCGATTGGCCCCGCTGCCACATTGGCTTTGATTGGGGATGCCAGGCAGATGGATCCCCATTGGGTCAGGGGATGCTATTTCAAAAACTATGGCCCCTCCCTCATGCTCGGGGTTGGAATTCCCTTCCCGGTGTTGCGGGAAGAAGTGGTTGAACGCTGTGCCGTTCAGGATCAAGACATTGTGGTTCCAGTGGTGGATTTTTCAATCCCCCGCCGAGTCAAACCCACCTTTGGATTGGTGAGCTATGGCCAGCTCAAAACTGGAACCATTCAGATTGAAGGCAAGTCAGTGCGGGCAGCACCTCTAGCCAGTGTTGCTCGCTCTCGCCAGGTTGCCCAGGAGCTCAAACAGTGGATTGAAGCCGGAAGCTTCCTGCTGAGCGAACCGGTAGCTCCCCTCCCCCTGAATAGAACATTTCTGCCCCAGGATTTGCGCGGTTCGCAGATTTAGCTCCAGCACTCCACAAGGAGTTTGAGTAGCTTAACGCAATTAATTCAAAGATTGATCTGGGGGTGAAGGGGGCAGTACCCCCTTCCTGGGGCGAAGTCCCAAACCCCCTACCATTTAACAATTGACTACAACCATCCAGTTGTTACTGTGAGTTTGTGACCGTGAGCAAGAAGGGTAAGCCACTTTGTGTTTGAGAGCCTGACTCCCCATCCCTATTCAATTTTTCCAGAATGAACTCAGGATTACTACCCCGATCATTCCGGATTAGAATCTTTAGAATCTGGAGTTTTAGGTTGGGGTTTAGTGGGTTTGCTATCGGGATCTCGCCGCACTGGAGAAACAACAGGCTTGGGTTTCTCGCCGGTTGGTCTATTCGAAAACTGACCCGGACTCTTTCTAAAAGGAGGTCTGCCCCCACCCCCGCCTCGAAATGGAGGCCCACTACTCCGGCGCTTGACCGGTAATACACCAATATCATGGCCCTCCTGAATCACCAGGGTGTCCTTAGCCAATTGAACATGTAAGTCCCAGAAGCGACCTACAGCTTTGGGCCCGATAAAGCCCAGCAGCTTTAGTTTAAAGAACTTCGGCTTTTCACTTTCTTTGCGGGAAGCTTGACGGATTTTGATAATGGCGTACTTTTCTTCGTCTTGAGATTGATAAACAGCCTCCCCCCGAATTGAAAAATAGCCATGTTTTACTTTGGAACCCTGTTCGCTGAGTTGGTCACTGAATTCTTTGTCCAGTTTAGCCTCCGCCCCGCTCTCTATTACTTCATGGGCTTCAGGCTCTACTTCAAGTCCTGGATCAATTTCTGGTTCTGCAGTGACTTCATCTTCAGACTTCCGTAAGGTTTCAGGTTCCCAGACCCCAACAATTTGAACATGCAAGTTTTCCTCATTCTGGCGAGTTCGAGGATAGACAACCCAGAGATGTTCCTGGTCGAGATCAATATGTTTTTTCACAAGACTCATGACTCTTCCCAACAGAACGGCATCGATAATAGCACCCTCAGCAGTCACCAAAATGCCCTGGGTAAATTGTTCCTCAGACGCTGTATAACGACCTTGAACCAGACCAATTGCTCGATACTGACGGGGTTCACTCGGGGGCGGTATGGGGTGGAGCCAGGTGCGATCTGATTCGGATGACTCTTCTTCAGATGATTCTTCATCCGGGGAGGCGGCAGTTGAACGCTCTTCATCTGAGGGTTCTTCAGCCTTTTTGTCCTCTAAACGCTCTTCATCTAAATGCTCTTCATCTAAATGCTCTTCATTGGCTTCATCTGAACTGGCTTTCCTAGATAAGGCAGTGGCTGAATTTTCTATATCCGGGTTCTCTGCCTCTGGGGTCACTTCAACTGGGCTTCCTTCAACTGGGTTTTCTGTCTCTGGAGTTACTTCAACCAGGCTCTGTTCAACTAAACTCTCTTCAAGTCCAGTTGACACTAAGTCCTGGGGAGCTTCTGCTACGGTCTGATCTTCTGAGGATCCCTCCTCTACGGGCTGTGGTTTTGAAGCATCGACCTTTTGGGGATGGGAGTCTTCTACGATTGGGGGAGACTGAGAAGCAAGTTCCTTTGACTCATTCATCGGTTCATGGACTGAACCCGGTAAATCAGGCTTCGGAGATGGTTTGACGGGACGATCTGGAGACGGATTCATAGAACCTCTTAGCAGCGGAGACAAGTCCATAAATAGGACTTTGAGAACTAAATCAAGAACTAAATTTAACTACCAAGCTAAACTTTGAAACCGCTTTGTCCGTTGTCTACAAACAGACTACGAACTGAGTTTACAAAGAGACCTGGAGAAAAATCTGGTCAATTTAACCATTCTAATCAATCCAACCTCCAAATAGACGAATCCGTGAACTCTTCCAACTCTTTAGATTCTCAAAATGGGTTCTAAAGATTCCTAAAGATTACAATAAGGTCAGATTTGGCACTACAGGTCTGTTACTATATTAGCTGCAAGGTACGATTTGCTGTACCAACTATGGTGCAATGTGTTTTCAGTTGGTTATCGAGTAGTTGGTTATCAAGTAGTTGGTTATCGAGGTCTAGAGTTCCATGGTAGATAAGCGTCGTGGTTTGCTCGGGGTGGTGCTGGTACTATCCTTGATTGCTTTTATTGGGTTCTCTCTTGGCCCTCTGATTGGTGGAATTTTTGGAGCAGCAAATCAACCCCAAGTTGCGACAACCCCTTCACCGAACCAGGCAGCCCAGAGCAAGCAAGCTGACCTAGAGGCCCAAGCTAGGGGCTACGAAATGGTTCTACAACGGGAGCCGGAAAATGAAACCGCACTCCGGGGATTTCTCCAGGCCAAGTTGGAGCTAATTCGATTGGGTCAGGGAGATGTCAAGGATGTGGTGGCTCCCCTGCAAAAGCTTTCAGAAATGAATCCAGAGGCTCTAGAGTACAGCATTTTGCTGGCTCAAGCTCAACAATACACTGGAAATCAAGAAGAATCCGCCAAGATCTACCGCAATATTCTAGAGAAACAACCCGGGCAAATTCAAGCCCTGCAGGGATATGTGAACTTGCTCTTGACCCAACAACGACCAGAAGCCGCCATTGGTCTACTCCAGGAAACGTTAAAAGCAGCCCCTCAAGCGAATCAAGCTCAACCGGGCACTATTGATGAAACCTCTGTGCAGCTCATTCTTGGACAGGTTTATGCAGAACAGAAGCGCTACGATGAGGCGATCGCCATCTACGATGAAGCGATCAAGACCAATGAACAAGATTTCCGACCGATTTTAGGAAAAGCCATTGTCCTGAAGGATCAGGGTAATCTGGGTGAGGCTGAACCTTTATTTGCCAAGGCGGCAGAAATTGCCCCCCCCAACTTCAAGGATCAGATTCAGAAACAAGGGGGTCTTGAAGTCGTCCCCACTGAGGATTTACCCCAGGGAATTCCTGCTCCAGGGGCCGACTCAGATGGTTCAATCAAGCCTACGGAAAAAACAACTGAGGATACCACCAAGCCACCCCAGCCTCAGTAGTTTAGTTTTGGGCAGAAATCATTCCAGCATTATGCCAAAATTACTCCAAAATTATTCCCAAAAAAGTGGAGCCGGAATCAAACATGAGTTGATTCCGACTCCCCCAAACACTGAAAGTTCCAGTTGCCACCAATTAAACTGGACTTAACCCCAACATAGCTTGTAGAGTAAAAAACGTAAAGGCCAGTGTTCCCCCCACTAGGCCAAATAGGGCTATGGCTGTCAGGGGCTTGGACAACAGGGGCTTGAGCCATCCAAATAGAGCAAAAAAGACTCCAAGGGTAAAGCTGATAAAATATCGGGGATAGCGGGCAACGTTGTTAAAAAAGTCTTTCATGGCTTTGTTAGACTAGAGATTGATTAGCCTGCTTCCATTGTCACCCTTTGCTTGCCGATTCGACAAGTTTTGTTATGCTAGCCCCCGCCCAACCGCAGAGTTCGCTTCAACGTCCATCTCAAAATTCATCTCAAAAGTCCCAGCCCAACTGGAAAGCTCTCATCAAAAAATTTGCAGCGATTGTAGGCCCCAAAGGGGTGATTCAGCGCCGGGAAGAACTATTAGTCTACGAATGTGACGGGTTGACTAGCTATCGTCAGCGTCCGGCCCTGGTTGTGTTGCCTCGAACCACGGAACAGGTGGCTGAAGCGGTAAAGCTCTGCGATCGCCACGATCTTCCCTGGGTCGCGCGGGGCGCAGGTACAGGGTTATCCGGGGGGGCATTGCCTGCGGAGGACTGCGTGCTAATTGTCACCGCTTTAATGCGGCGGATCCTCAAAATTGATCTGGAAAATCATCAGGTTATTGTCCAGCCTGGGGTGATTAATAATTGGGTGACTCAGGCTGTCAGTGGTTCTGGGTTCTACTATGCCCCCGATCCCTCCAGCCAGATTATTTGCTCAATTGGGGGGAATGTGGCGGAGAATTCCGGGGGCGTTCACTGTTTGAAGTATGGGGTCACTACCAACCACGTCCTGGGGGTAAGGGTGGTTACCCCCGCTGGGGCAGTTGTGGATTTGGGGGGTTCTATTCCGGAAATGCCCGGTTATGATCTGACGGGGTTATTTGTGGGTTCAGAGGGAACCCTGGGGATTGCCACCGAGATTACCCTGAGAATTTTGAAAGCACCTGAATCGATCTGCGTGGTTTTGGCAGATTTTGCCACCCTGGAAGCGGCGGGAACTGCGGTGTCCGATATTATCGGGGCTGGGATTATTCCAGGGGGAATGGAAATCATGGACAACCTCAGCATTAATGCTGTTGAAGATGTGGTGAATACCGGGCTATATCCCCGGGATGCTGGAGCAATTTTGCTGGTGGAAGTGGATGGATTGGAGGTGGAAGTCGCCACGAATAAACATCGAATTGCTGAAATTTGTCGGCAAAATGGGGCGCGCAGTATTACCAGTGCGGCTGATCCTGAAAAACGTCAGAGGATCTGGAAAGGGCGTAAGGCGGCCTTTGCCGCTGCCGGACACATCAGTCCGGATTATTATGTTCAGGATGGGGTGATTCCCCGAACTCAAATGGCCTATGTATTGAAAGAAATTGAAGCCCTGAGTAAAAAATATGGCTACCCGATTGCCAATGTATTCCATGCTGGAGATGGTAATTTGCATCCATTGATTCTCTATGATAATTCTATTCCTGGGGCGTTAGAAACTGTTGAGGAAATTGGGGGTGAAATCCTCAAGATCTGTGTAAAAGTTGGGGGTAGTCTTTCGGGGGAACATGGAATTGGTGCAGACAAAAAGTGCTATATGCCGCAAATGTTTAGTGAGATTGACTTAGAAACGATGACCTGGATTCGAGATGTATTCAATCCCAAAGGATTGGCAAATCCCGGCAAGTTATTTCCCACGCCTCGAACCTGTGGAGAAGGGGCAAAAACCTCACAAAAAGCTGCAAAGTTTAATCAGGCTGACCTGTTTTAAGGGCCCTGGGTTCTGTTAGAAATCTTTCATTTATTCCAGACAGTTAGGCCAGATGGTTGGGATAGCTCAAGCTCACAGGATTACGAAAAGAAGCTCCTGGAGATCGGTCTAAAACGCCTGGATTTCGCAAGCTTAATCATCTGAACAATCTAGACTTTTAAGGTAAGCACGGTTCACCAATTTGTTGAAAGGCAATTTGTTAAAAGGCAATTTATTTAAAGGGTAGCCCAGGTTATATTAATCCTCTTTAATATTTCGATAGATAGGAACCTGGAACGCAACGCGCTGCGGTGTGCTCTGGGTTTTGTGTCATGGCAATTTTAAGAGTTGGTATTAGAAACTTAAAGGGCAAGAGTGTTTGCTTCTCAGTTGTGACTCCAACCCGATGGCTATAGTTTACACAAGCTTTATAAAAGTCAGGGTCAGATCCCATGATTTTACAGAAGCTTTACATAAGTCAGAACCACTCATCTATCTAACTTCTGTCTAATTCCTCACAGTTTCCCATCAAATCATCAGCTAGCTCTCAGGAAAAATTCAGGCTTGCGTCATTTAACTAAGTTGACTGCAAACTTTGCATTGATTGGCATTGAATCGTGTAGCAGTCCTCTCATCCATTACCAAAAAACTGACTTATGGCAACTCAACAAGTAACGATTAGCGTCGAGAATTTGGCTCCTACAAATGGAACTCTTGTAACACCCGTTTGGTTTGGGTTCCATGATGGGAATTTTGATACCTATGACCGGGGACGACCCGTTTCTCCAGGGTTAGAAAGTGTGGCAGAAGATGGAGCTACGGCTTTAATTTCCCAGGAATTTGATCTCTCTGGATTTGGCTCGGTTCAGGGCACAATTCTGGGAACAGAGGGAACTCCCGGCCCGATTGATGCGGGTGAAGTGGCAACTTTTGAAGTGGAATTGGATTTGAGCGATCCCCAAAGTCGCTACTTTAACTATGCCTCAATGCTAATTCCGAGTAACGACTTTTTCATTGCCAATGGCAATGAACGGGCATTTGAAATTGTGGATGAAAATGGGAATTTCCTTGGGGTTGATTTCATTGTTTTTGGCAGCAACGTATTAGATGCGGGCACAGAAGTCAATGATGAAATCCCCGCCAATACTGCTTTCTTTGGTCAGCAAGCTCCTGATACTGGAGTTGATGAAAACGGAGTCGTTCAACTTGCAGGAGGCTTCATTCCTGGCGGCCCCATTCTCAGCAGCGAACAGTTTGCCAATGCCGACTATACCGCACCCGACTATCAGGTAGCCCGAATTCGAGTTTTTATCGAAGATGTGACTGATCAGGAAATTCTGGGAACAGATGACAATGATCAGTTAGCAGGCGGTGGAGGTAATGATACCGTTGCTGGCGGTCTGGGCAATGATCTGATTATTGGGGGTTTGGGCAACGATGTCCTGCGGGGCGATGAAAATCTTCGCTCTTCTAGCCCTGAAGGGGGTGATGACACGTTGTTCGGCGGTGCTGGCGATGACAGAATCGGGGGCAAGGGGGGCAATGATCAGCTCTTCGGAGAAGCAGGGAATGATCGTTTGTTTGGAGATGAAGGAGACGATCTACTCGATGGCGGCCTGGGCAATAATCAACTGTTTGGCGGTGAGGGCGCTGATCAGTTTGTGCTAGCAGTCGGCAACGGTCGAGATGGGGTGCGGGATTTTGCCGTTGGTGTGGATTCTTTCCAACTGGCTGGGGAATTGACCTTTGAACAATTGGCACTGTCTCAAGGGGGCAGTAACGTTCTGATTCGCTTTGCAGAAACCAATGAAGTGTTGGCAGTCGTGAACAATATTCAGGTGGCTGACCTGACGGCAGCTAGCTTCGTTTAATCTTGGTTTAATCTTGGTTTGGTTTTCGTTGAACTTTCATTGAACTTTCGTTCATTGGTTTCCTGGGGAGCCCGCAATATATTACGGGCTCCTGAACCGCGAAGTTTATTTCGAACTTTATTGAGAGTAATTGATTGAGACTGATTATTTAGATAAACCTACTTTAAATTTCTCAGAGTTACTACCCATTTTCCATTCCGTTCCTCAGCCTTAAGGGAAGTAAACTGGTGTAAAATATCTATAAAAGAATTGAGTTCTGAATCCAACCAACCTCTAAGTCCATTTTCTGATTATCAAATTTATTCGATTTTCTATGGATTAAATCGTTAAACTTTTTTGTGGAGCTCTGCAGGAATTTGGGTTGTAATTCTGGCAAGGTCAGATAAAATTCATCAATACTAATTGGATACAATCTAAAAGAAGAATTCGCCTCAAAGAAAATTTTTGGAATAAAAATCATATGTCTGGATTGCATAAAATCTTGAATCACCGAAAATTTTGTCCAGATATTTCCGGTTACTTGGTATTGGGATTTAATAAATTTTCTAACAATTAGCTCAATGCTCATTTTTGGATTATTGAAGAATTCAATGACAATTCAATCACGCTCCATAACTACAGAACGCCAATCACAGATTCCAGATTATTCAGTTCGGATACCCCTGAAACAATTGTTCTGACCTGCTATTTATCCAGTGTTCTTGACCATTACAGATTCCTCAAGATTGGGTTCGGTTAAGCCAGGATAAAATCAGCTTACCTGTTGCAAAATCTGACTAGTGTTGTGAGGTACAATTGAAATCAAGGATTGTTGCTGTGCAGGGATAGGCAGGCTTGTTTTCTCTCTAAAGATTGATAAAACTGTAGGAGAGTTTGCCGCACTCAAACTAAAAATATTCCAATTCGCTCACTGAGAGGCATTACCGTGGTCGCATTAACTTCAGACATTTACGAACCCAAAACCCAGGAAATCGCTAAAGAACTCCTCGCCGCCACCCAAGAGAAGAAACGCTCATTTTTGGGGCAATTGCAGGATCAAATGCGATGGGATGAGAAATTATTAGATTGGACAATGGCAAACCCCGGATTACGGGTGCAATTATTCCATTTCATCGACTGTTTGCCCGCCCTTCGCAGCAAACCGGAAATTGCAGCTCATTTACAGGAATATCTGACGGCAGAACAGGTGGAATTGCCCGAAGCCCTGAAAAAGCTGCTCAACTTTGCCAATCCCGATTCTATTCCCGGAAAAGTGGCGGCTACCACCGTTGCCCCCGCCGTGGAAACCCTTGCCCATAAGTATATTGCCGGGGACACCATTCCCCAGGTCATTAAAACCCTGGAAAAGTTGCGGAAGGACAAACTGGCTTTTACCGTTGACTTACTCGGGGAGGCGGTGATCACGGAAACGGAAGCCCAGTCCTACCTCAACCGCTATCTAGAACTGATGGAGAAATTCACAGAAGCGGCCAACCAATGGTCACCCATTCCCCAGATTGACGAAGCCGAGGGTCAACCGATTCCCAAAGTTCAGGTTTCCGTTAAGTTAACTGCCTTTTATTCCCAGTTCGATCCCCTCGATGCCAGGGGCAGTGAACTGAAAGTTAGCGATCGCATCCGGACTCTACTCCGCCGCGCAAAAGATTTGGGGGCAGCGGTTCACTTTGATATGGAGCAATATGCCTACAAAAATTTAACCTTTAGCATCTTAAAAAACCTGTTGATGGAAGAAGAATTCCGTCAGCGCACCGATGTGGGCATGACGGTACAAGCCTATCTGCGGGACTCCCAGCAGGATCTAGAAGGGATTATTGCATGGGCCAAGCGGCGGGGGCATCCAGTGACGGTTCGGCTGGTCAAAGGAGCTTACTGGGATCAGGAAACGATTAAATCCATGCAAAATGACTGGCCCCAACCCGTCTTCAATGATAAAGCGGCCACCGATGCGACCTTTGAACAGCTCACCCAATTGATGCTGGAAAATCACCCCTTGATCTACTCTGCTATCGGCAGCCATAACGTCCGATCTCAAGCACGGGCCATGGCGATTGCTGAAAGCCTAAATATACCGCGCCGTTGTTTTGAAATGCAGGTATTGTACGGTATGGGGGATCAACTGGCCAAAGCCTTGGCCCAGAAAGGCTACCGAGTGCGGATGTACTGCCCCTATGGCGAGTTGCTACCGGGAATGTCTTACTTAATTCGGCGATTACTGGAGAATACGGCCAACTCTTCGTTCCTGCGTCAGAGTTCCGAACAGCGTCCGGTTGAACAGTTACTCGCTCCCCCTCAAGCCAATTTTGAGAGTCAGATTACAACAACATGGAAGCCTATATTTCCAAATGCAGCGGACAGTAATTTTGCCAATCCAGGGTTACGGGACAGGGGATTGAAGGCATTGGAAATGGTGCATCAGCAATTAGGGCAAACCTATCTACCCTTGATTAATGGCAAGCGGGAACAGACGGAAGTGACAGTGAATTCAGTCAATCCGACGCAACCGGAAGAAATCGTCGGCAAAATTGGCCTCCTCAGTATTGACCAGGCAGAGCAGGCAATTCAAGCCGCCAAAGCCGCCTTTCCCCAGTGGAAACGTACCGCTGTTCGGGAGCGGGCCGGGGTCTTGAGAAAAGCCGCCGAACTGATGGAACAGCGACGCTACGAACTCTGCGGCTGGATGGCCTATGAAGTCGGCAAAACCCTGACCCAATCTGATGCTGAGGTTTCTGAGGCGGTTGATTTTTGTCGTTACTACGCCGATGAAATGGAACGGCTCGATCAGGGTCACACCTACGACACCGCTGGCGAAACCGACCGTTACCACTATCAACCGCGTGGGATTTCCCTGGTGATCTCCCCCTGGAACTTCCCCCTGGCAATTCCCACGGGCATGACCGTTGCCTCCCTGGTGGCTGGAAATTGCACGTTGCTCAAACCTGCAGAAGTCTCCTCCGTGATCGCCGCTAAAATTACGGAAATCCTGGTGGATGCCGGGGTTCCCCCTGGAGTCTTCCAATACATTCCCTGCAAGGGTTCCACCGTCGGTTCCCATCTGGTGAAGCACCCGGAGGTTCACATGATCACTTTCACGGGTTCCCAGGAAGTGGGGAGTCGGATCTATGCCGAAGCCGCCATCCTGCAACCAGGGCAACGACACCTGAAACGGGTGATCGCGGAAATGGGGGGCAAAAACGCCATCATCGTCGATGAAAGTGCTGACCTGGATCAGGCCGTTGCCGGGGTGGTTTATTCCGCTTTTGGCTATAGCGGTCAGAAATGTTCAGCCTGCTCCCGGGTGATTGTCTTGGAACCAGTGTATGAAGCCTTTGTTAAGCGGTTGGTGGAAGCGGTGCGATCGCTCAATGTCGGCGATCCGGTTAATCCCGGCACCTTTGTCGGCCCGGTGATTGATGGCAATGCTCAAAAAAACATTCAACAGTATATTGAAATCGGCAAACAGGAAGCGGAATTAGCCATTCAAGTTGAGGCTCCAACAACTGGATATTTTGTCCCGCCCACTGTATTTATTCACGTTTCCCCCACCGCAAAAATTGCCCAGGAAGAAATTTTCGGCCCGGTTTTGGCGGTAATTCAAGCGGAGAATTTCCATCAGGCAATTGAGATCGCTAACGGCACAAATTACGCCTTAACCGGCGGATTGTATTCTCGTACCCCGTCCCATATTGCCCAAGCCAAAACTGATTTTGAGGTGGGAAATCTGTATATCAATCGGGGAATTACGGGGGCAATTGTTTCCCGTCAACCCTTCGGTGGATTCAAACTTTCAGGGGTAGGCTCAAAGGCGGGAGGCCCAGATTACTTACTACAATTCCTCGAACCTCGAACCATTACGGAGAACATTCAACGGCAGGGATTTGCACCGATTGCAGGGGTGGATTAATGGGCTTTAAGGGTTGCAGAAAATTCATGCAGTAGTTGAGATATCAATGATTGACTCATGGTTCTGACTGTTCATTGCAACTGCTACGCCAGTGAATTTACTAGTCTGACAGTTGCGATTAACGTTTCGTGGGTTCATTCAATCCTCAGGCTCAAAGCATAATCCCAACAGGCCCATCTATCTCACCTAGCTCATCATCAATGTCTGCAGCATAGTAATCCTGCCCAAAGTCATCAGAAACGATTCGCTGTCCACCTGCATCCACAGTCTGAACATAGTCATATTCACTGCCGATCCCATTAAACCCCGAGGGACTGCCGACACTGAAGTAGTAAGGAACAGCAGTATTAGCATTGACTAAATTTTCGATGGCGAAGTCTGCAATGTACCGCTCGACGTATGTCTGACCCAGGAGCGCTTCGCTAGGAGCTGGCTGTTCACTCCTGATGAAGTACGCCCCGTTTGTACCTCTTTCATTGAACCCTGAGAACGGATCGTACAAGCTTCCTACCGTAAAGGTTCCAGGCTCGGCATAGGTATAACCAGAATAACTTTCGTTACTAGTTCCCATTGCTCCATCGTAAAGGTAAACGAAGTTGTACTGAGTGACCGGAATTGGCGGTGGTGGCGGCGGTTCTGGATTCTCCAAACTCCCTAAGTAAAGGATATATTCTCCCAAACCCTGAACACTCACGAATGGGTAATCCAACCCGGTATTGGTGACGCTATCGTTTTCATCGTCTCCGTCATTGACAACACTAGCCGAGATGATCATCGCGTCCCTGAATTCATCAAACGTCAGACGACGACCCAACTCCTGAACGGCCAGTTGCTGAGCGAGAACGGCAATTCCAGCGATGTGGGGAGCAGCCTGACTGGTTCCTGATTGGTCAACTGTGCCTCCATTGGCGTTTGCCCCGGTAATCAAACCCCCCGGCGCAAAAATGTCAGTTAAGTTTGGATCGCGCTGGGAGAAACTGGTAATTCGATAAGCACCTGTAGTAAAGTCCGTTGAGCCCTCACCAATAAGTGGAAACGGTATTAGTGTTCCAAGTATAGATCCACTCGGTATGTACGTATTAACATCCTCATCCCAGGTTGCACTAACCGCTAAAGCACTGGGGTCAGCGGCAGGGTAAGCAACACCCAGAGCACTATTATTCTTACCGAAGTCGTTTCCGGCGGCAGCGACAACAATTACGTTCTTCAGCCTTAGGAGCAGAAGTTCATCCGACAGATAAGCGTTAACTGGTTCTGTATGGTTATCGTTCAATCCAAGGGACATATTGACGCTAGCAATATTGTATTCATCGGCATGGCGTGCAACCCACTGCAAGGCTTGTTCAATGGCATAATTTACATTTACATCGCTGTTGGGATCATCAGGGAATACTTTCAAATGGATGATATTTGCGCCGGGAGCCATGCCAGTCTCGAATTCATCCTGGGAGGCAACAATACTAGAAACGTTAGAGCCGTGGTTATCAACGTCACTAGCATCAGTGTCATTATCGGCAAAGTCGTGGCTGAAGACGATCCGGTCGGCAACGCCATTACCATCGGTATCTGGCCCGAAGAACGGATGATCCAAGTCAATGCCAGTATCAAGGATCACGGTCGAAAAGCCCCGACCATCAATTCCCGCAAACTGGACATCATTGCGGAATCCCTGGAAGAAGGTGCCACCGTTATCGATATAGGGTTCAAGGTGAATTAATTGGGAAGATTCAGCGGTGAACAGCTCGACTACTCCATCTGGAGCATCAGTGGTAATTCCTGGCAGATTAGAAGTCAGCGTGATGTTAAGGGCGTAGTTTGTGGTTTCCAGGTCATAGGATTTCACGTGAACAACATAAGTGCCAAATTCCAAGGGTTGCGTGATCAATTCATCCGCACTTTCAGCCCCCTCCGAACTTTGAATCACATTGCCCGCGCTATCGAGCAGGAACAAATCCGCATCATGGCTCAATCCGGTTAAAGAAAGTGTCAGGTTGCTACTGGCTCCCACGGAAATATCGTAGAAATCATCGGGGTCAGATTCTCCCACCTGCTCCTTGTAAGTCAACGTGCCAGAACTGCCTGCGATCGCCAAGGCTTCTGCAACGGTATTACCGGGGTCTTCGAGCACAGGACGTTCTGTACCCGTTCCGATGGCCGGTGGGGGCGTTGGCACTGGCGGATCAATAACCACAATCGGCGCATCCCGAATTACCTCTGGATTAGGCAGTTCAGGGGGAGGGGTCGGTTCTGGTTCCTCAACTGGAGGAGTGTCTGGATTCTCCACTGGAGGAGTTGGTGGATTGTTAGCGGGGGGTCTGCGGGTTGAGAGGGTATAGGTGACAGTCACCACCTCAGACACTAGGTCAGAAGTGTCTACGGCTCGCAATTTTACCGTGTAATCCCCGTCAGTTAATCGGCCTCCCTGCAAGAATTCCAGGTCACCCCGAGCCAGGACGAAGTTGCCCGTCCTGTTGAAGGTGGGAAAGACCGTGGTGAAGTCACCGCCATTCAGACTGACTTCCAGGTGATCAACTTCAACGTTGTCGCTGAAACTGCCAATTACCCTTGGATCGGAGGTGATCAAGTCCTTGCCATTGATCCCGTTATCGTTCGCCAGTCGCGCTGTAATCGTAGGAGGTTCTGAGTCCAGGCTAGGAATGGCTGGAAGCTCCGGTTCTGGCACAGGTTCATCACCGGGCAAGTCATTACTGGGCGGTTCATCAGGAGAGTCTGAAGGAGACAGAGCCGAACAGTCGAACAAGAAGCTGGCTTCAGTCACCGTCTCCCGGTCAACCCCTTGCCATACTGCAAAAATTTCATCTGTTGTTTTGTCCTGAATGACGGTATTATCTCCATTGGCCAGAATATTCAGGTCTTCAAAGGTCAACCCTTCTGGCAGTTGGATCGAATCTTCCCCAATAACAAAGTCAAGGATTAAGTCAGCCTGGGAAACACTTGATCCTCCGGTTCCAGGGGCGACTACAAAAACATCGGCTCCAGAGCCTCCCGTGAGGCTATCAGCCCCTTTATTGCCGTGGATCGTATCGTTGCCGGTATCGCCAGAGATCTCATCATTGCTTTGGCCCCCAAATATTAAATCGTTGGCCTTACCGCCAAAAATGAAATCATCCGCCTGAGACCCATAGAGAATGTCAGCCTCCCCGTTGCCATAGAGAAAATCTGCTGCCGCTCCTCCAACAATACTATCTGCTCCCAGCCCCCCGAAGATGGTATCTGGAGCCGTGGTTCCGAGCAGCAGGTTCGGGCTTGAATCCCCAAAAATTGCATCGTCTAATAGAGATGTCATGAGTTTTTATCCCTGATAATTGACTTTTCTTGTCGTTGCGATTGGACTTCTGGACTTCTGACTAAGAGGTGTTCTTTGTGGGTCGTTCAGATTTGATCGGTTTGTCAGGGACAACCCTAAGATTAATTTCTACAGATATTAGAGTTGTTGGGTAATAAACTCGAAAATCTTTGAAACCTTTGCCTAGCAAGCATTTCAGCGATTCTTTGATAAAATCTTTGAAATCCAGGCTGTACAAGCGTTTCAGCGATTTTCCCCGTTATTTCCCAACAGGTCTATTGCACTGAACAGTTGAATATCTGAAGTACCAGTACTCTATCATTACTACCTCCAAACCCGAAGGGAGATCGTAGTCAAACAGAATATCAATATCACTGTCAAGGTTAGACTCACCCCGTGCCACTGAGCCAGAGATTGCCAACTCAGTGATTCCCCATCTTCATTAAAGATAGGGTTTGAGTGCCCGCAAAATGGGGACAATTTGCTCTAATATGGGTGCAACACATTCGTTATTGATAGTCATTTTTCCACCTCCCAATCTTCAAAACAGCTTCAGTAACGCCCATCGATCCTCTGCGGGCAACTCCAATACTTGCTTTTTTAATTCTCGTAATGTCATCACTAATGTCCCTCAGTAATCGAGGCTACACCGATCCCAAGCCATCTCCTGGTATTGGCTGGGGAAATTCAACCTCTTCATAGACCAACGCCAACGGACAGCCAAAATCAAGACTCAGCAGTTCCAAAACCGGATTTTCCCCATTGACTGCATCGTCTGGGTAAGTCGTCAGTTCCCATTTGCCCGCGCTAGTTTTGCGATAGCAGTCCACCCCCACCTTCTCCGCATCAATCAACATATACTCTTGCAGCGTAGGGATGCGGCGGTAAAACCTAAACTTATCACCTCGGTCAAAGCCAGCGGTACTCGGCGACAACACCTCAATAATCAGCTTGGGATAATGGATGGCGTCTGTTGCCCGTCGATCTTGCTCATGACAACTCACCACCAAATCGGGATAAAAATACGGCCCAGACTCAGAAACCCGAACCTTCGCATCCGACATCCGCACCTTACAGCCAGTTCCGCGTAAAGCCGTTCTCAGCATAGTCGTCAGATTCACAGCGATATCATTATGGGGTAGCGTTCCACCTGTCATGGCGTAAACTTCGCCATCAATATATTCATATTTGATGGGTTGTTTGGCTTCCCATGCCAGATATTCAGCCGGGGTGAGACCTCGGAGTTCAGGGTTCGCAATCATGAGGTTTCTCCTCCGCTGGTAAACTCATCCATCATTATCTCAATTTCTCGTAGGGCATTGCCCAAATGGGTGGCGATCGCCGCCACCTGAGGACTTTGGTAATAAATTCGGGATTCGAGTTCATCATGATCATTGCTCCTAAATTAATGACTTGTTGCAGGTAAGACGCAGTACGTTAGAAACTCGACCCCTGAACATTTGGATAGAGCCAGTCACATTGATGTAGACAATGCCATAGGAGAGTCTCAATTCTGGCAACAAACCCTGATGTTTCCTTCCACTAGTTTGATTTATTGTGGTAGTGAGCTGATTGGAGCCGTTCTCGGGACGGGCAGACTGGTGGGAGAAAATTCCCTGCAGCTCTGGATCAGTAATCCCACCACTAACAACATTCCCCAGTTCTACAGCTTAAATTCCCAGGGTGAGCAGGCTCGACTTTTGGGCAAAGATACAAAACAGATCGTCAAAATTGATCGCTAAAGCCGATCAAGCGAGGACTGATTGAGTAGAAGTCCAACGTAGATGGCGCGATCGCGCCATCTAGATAGCCTTACTGACAGCGATTTGCCCAATCCTTTGCCCAAGCCAGGGTTTGATTGACCTGCTGAATATTAGCCGCTTCGCAGTAGAGCCGTAGAACCGGTTCTGTTCCGCTAAAGCGAATCAACAGCCAGCGCCCATCTGCCAGCCGAAACTTATAGCCATCCACCGTCAGACAATCGACCACAGCCTGTCCAGCCACTTCTTTGGGGGGATGGGTTTGCAATTGCTCCACCAACCGCGATCGCACCGCCATACTGGCCAGGGGTAAATCAATCCGGTCATAGGCCGAGTCAAAACCCACCTGTTGTTGGAGCCGCTGATACGCCTGAGTGAGGTCTTCCCCCGATTCCACCACCGCTTCCAACACCAATAGAGCCGAGAGCAAGGCATCCCGTTCAGGAATGTGCATTCCATAGCCGACACCCCCCGATTCTTCTCCCCCAATCAGCACATCTGCAGAAAGCATCCGGTCAGCAATGTATTTATAGCCGATGGCGGTTTCATACAGAGGTAGGTTAAAAAATTGAGCAATCTTGGGAATCAGATCAGAGCCACTGACGGTTTTCACCACCTCCCCCGTGAGGCCGCGACGGATGGCCAGGTGTTCGATCAAAATGGGAATCAAAATCTGAGAACTGAGAAAATTGCCCTGGCTGTCAGCGGCAGCCACCCGATCACTGTCCCCATCAAAAATTAGACCGACAATCAGCCCTGGGGTAGATCGTTGCTGGGTTTTGATCTGACGAAACAGTTCTGGGGTGTATTTGGGTAAAGGTTCTGGCGCGCGCCGTCAAAGAGTGGATCCCGATTGCCATTAATTTCTCTGACGGATTCCCCCAGCAGTTGAATTAGTCCTCCGGCAGCGGAACCATGCATCACATCCGCAAATACCGTCAGCTTGCCCTGGGCGATCGCCCTTGAATCTCTTGAATATTGACCTTGGAGCGGAGGGTTTCGCAATAACTCGGCCAGGGATCAAACCGTTCTAGCTTTCCTGGAGTTGGAGCTGGGGATACGGGCTGATCCAGACGGGCCTCAATTTGCTGAGTCACCTCTGGGCCCACAGATCCGCCAAATGCACCCTTGACCTTCAGACCTAAATATTTTCCTGGGTTGTGACTTGCAGTAATCACAATGGCTCCCAGAGCCCCCATTTGATGAGCCACTAGACTAAACGCTGGAGTTGGAGCGTAGGTTTCACTCAGCTTCACATCAAAGCCCGCTGCTTGAATAGACTCAGCCGCAGTTTGAGCAAATTCTTCAGCTAAAAAACGCCGATCATAGCCCACCAGAACTGTTTTTCCAGTGGCCTGATCACCATACATTTCCTGCAAAACCTGGGCAGCGATTGGGGCCACCAAGGCGACTCGGTCAAATGTAAATTCAGCGGCGATCACTCCCCGCCAGCCATCAGTGCCAAATTTAATCGGTTGAGCCATAGTAACTTGGGGTCATAGGTTAGGGACTAGGAAATGGAACCTGCAATCATATAGATTTCCATCTTCCCAATCTTACTCATCCGATGGCGTTAATCCCCAACTTTAAAGATTCTGGCTTCAACACCAATAGTTTCCATGGTGGATTGGCCTGCCCACGGAAACTAATTGGCAACCGTTAGAAGAATGCGGGTTGATGACGAATCAGATTCAAAAACTCTTCACGGGTTTTCTGATCATCTCGGAAAACCCCCAGCATGGCACTGGTGACTGTCCAAGATCCGGGTTTTTGCACTCCCCGCATCGCCATGCACATGTGGCTGGCTTCCATCACAACCGCTACACCCTGAGGTTCTAGCACTTCCTGTACGGCTTCTGCCACTTGCCGGGTCAACCGTTCTTGCACTTGGAGCCGACGGGCATACATTTCAACAATCCGAGCCAGCTTACTCAAGCCAATCACTTTCTGGTTTGGGATGTAGGCAACATGGGCTTTCCCCATGAAGGGCAGCATGTGGTGTTCACAGAGGCTAAACACATTGATATCTCGCACCAATACCATTTCCTCATGGCCTTCGTCAAAAATTGCACCATTGACCAGATCCTCCAGGGATTGGCTATAACCATTGGTGAGAAAGCGCATCGCTTCCGCAACCCGCTTCGGAGTCTTGAGTAGTCCTTCCCGTTCAGGATCTTCCCCTACCCCTAGTAACATCGTTCGAACGGCATCCATCATTTGTTCATCGGTTACTTCAATTAAAGGCAACTCTGCTTTGCTGCTAGACAAGGAAGAACTACGGTCAGGGCGGGTTGAAATTCGGGCAGCGGAGTCAGTCTCCTTAATGCCATTTGGGCTGTCAGCGCTTGAGGCATTGAAACCGCTAGAGGAGGCGATAGTCATGATTAAGTCTATGAAGTTCTAGAAAACAAAGAAATTAGAAGAGTAAACAGAGTAAATCCTCTATCCCTCTAAAACGTGCCTGAATTAGGCATGAGCGTCAGCTCCTCAACCACAGCTTGAGGCGGCAGAAGCACCACATGAAGAATGGACTGAGCCACCATTTCTGGGGTTAACATAGCAGACCGATCAAAGTCTGCTTCTACAGTCTCTGTATCCCAGAGCCCGGTGTTTACAGCACCTGGACAAAGTGCCGTTACCCGGATGCCATGGGTCTGTTCCTCAATGGCTAACGCTTTTGAGAGCGCCATCAAGCCAAACTTACTGACGCAATAGGCTCCCCAATTGGGAAAAACCTGCCGTCCGGCAATGGAAATCACATTGATAATGGTTCCATGCCCCCGGCTTCGCATCCCAGGTAAAATTGCTTTAACTCCCTCAAATATGCTGGTCAGATTTAAATCAATCACCCGTTGCCAATCAGTCAGGGAAGTACTCGATAGGGAATTGGTATATCCCATGCCGGCATTGTTAATCAAAATATCAACATCACCGAAATCCTGAGTAATCTGACCCAGGCGATCGCCAACCTGATCAACGTGAGCCAGATCCAGGGCATAGACCCCTGCTTCAACTCCAAACCCCCGAGCAACTTGAGCTGTTTGCTCCAGTTTGTCCAGAGAACGGCTCACCAAAGCCACATGAATGCCTGCCTTGGCTAGGGCAATGGCTGTTGCTCTACCAATCCCACCACTTGCTCCGGTCACTATGGCTCGTGTTTCAGTTGGAGAAGTCATGGGCGATTTGAGCAACTGTAAGTTGAGCTGATTTGAGTTGAGCTAAGATCCATTACCAATCTCAAGAAAATAAGATCTGAGAAAATCATTAAGATTTGTTACTTTATCATTATACACTGAAGCTTGGGTAAAACTTTCAGAGGGGAAAACCGTAATTTCTGACCGGGTTCAAGAAGCCCGATTCTACCAGGCATTCTGGCCAGAACAGATTGGGATCAAGGAATTTAGAGCATGGACAGGACTAAATTGACTCAATCAATATAAAGCTCAAAGCACATTGTATCCAAAAATCTGGAGTTCTATTGTCCTAGTGATCCCTTCATGACCCAATCAATAACCCGATCCCGAAGCAGACTTAACCTGACTTTTGGGTAGTCCGGAGCATCTATCCTTCGGCAAAAACCCCAATATGGCGAAACTTTTGATACCGCATCTCTCGCCGTTGCTGACCGTTGAAAGATACCAGTTCTTCTAGGGTTTCTAAAAGCGCTTGCTTGAGATACTCAACGGCTTTCAATGGGTGATTGTGGGCTCCCCCTTCAGGCTCCGGCACAATCCGATCAATAATATTGAGCTGCTTAAGATCCGGGGCTGTAATTCTCAGGGCTTGGGCAGCCTGGGGGGCCTGACTGGCATCTTTCCAGAGAATGGCGGCGCAGGCTTCGGGGGTGGCCACCGTGTATACCGCGTGCTCCATCATCAGCAGTCGTTCCCCCACTCCAATTCCTAAAGCTCCCCCTGAACCGCCTTCCCCAATCACGGTGCAAATAATGGGTACATTTAGACGAAACATTTCTCGCAGGTTATGGGCGATCGCCTCTCCCTGACCCAGTTTCTCCGCAGCCACACCAGCCCAGGCCCCAGGGGTATCGATGAAGGTCAAAATTGGCATTCCAAAGTGATTGGCATGTTCCATCAGCCGCATGGCCTTGCGATAACCCCCCGGGGCTGCCATGCCAAAATTTCGGGCAACATTATCCTTGGTGTCCCGACCTTTTTGATGGCCCATCATCACCACGGGTTGCCCCGCCAACCGTCCCACACCTCCCACCATGGCCGGATCATCATAGCCACAGCGATCGCCATGGAGCTCCATCCACTCGTCGCACATGGCCTGAATGTAATCCAGGGTACTGGGACGGCGAGGATGGCGAGCCAGTTGTAGCCGTTGGGCCGGAGATAAGGTGCTAAAAATTTCTTGGCGCAATTGGGTGGCGCGGGATTCCAACTGGTGAATCTGATCTGAAACATCAACGCCGTTGTCGTTTGCAAGCTGCCGGACTTGATCGATGCGAGATTCTAACTCCACCAGGGGCTTCTCAAAATCGAGCAGAATAGGTTTGCGGTTGGGACTGGCCACACTAAAACGTTTCCTGTAAGGGATTGGCTACAAAATAATTCCAGAATAATTCCGAAATAATTGGGGAGCAATTACAAAATTGTTCCAGAACAATCATCTAGAAATCATATCGGCACTTCCAGCATTGTATCAATTTAGAATATCTTTATGGTGAATTTGGGGGGGAGAGGCTAATCCGGAGAATTGACCGGGAGAATTGACCCGGGAGAGTAGCCAGCGTTCCACGCGATCGCCCCAAACCTCTAGAGAAAATTCCGTTTCAGCCTGCTGGCGACAATTGGCCCGATCCAGTTGATCCAGGGTGGCAATCCCCTGAATCAAACCCGGAACACTATCGGGTTCCACCAGCCATCCGGTTTTGCCCGGTTGAATGATTTCCGTGGGGCCACCCCGGCTGTAGGCAATCACTGGAACTCCACAAGCCAGCGCCTCAATCGCCACATTACCAAAGGCTTCTACCCAACGGGGGGTCATGAGTAAGGCCCGACATTGGCCCAGGTTAGCCTGCATCTGGGAAGTGGAGAGGAAGCCCAGATATTCAATGGGGGCCTGGGGATAGGTTTGGAGAATTTGCTGCCAATAGGCTTGATCCTGAATCTTTCCCATAATTTTCAGCCGGATTCCGGTTTTCTGGGCCGCCGCCACCGCATCTTCTAAACCTTTTTCCGGGGCGATCCGACCCAACCAAGCCAGATCAGATCCAGGATTAGGGCAGAATTCATACTGGGACAGGTCAATGCCGCTACCCAGACAAACCAGTTGATCTGTAGACAATCCAAAGGTTTCAGCCTGAGTTCGGGTGTAGATTCCCAGGGATCCAGGAAACTGAGCGGCAGCCCGTCGAATAACTTCATTCATGGCCACTGACAGCGAACCCATGCTGACGAAGTGAGCCACGGGGGTCGTAAGAAAGGGAGTCAGATAAAAGGGCAACCAGTCATAGGCAAAATTTAGGATCAAATCATAGTGCTGCTGATGTTGATGGCCATAGTCCCACATCGCCCCTAGAACTGGAGCAGGGGGCATTGTGATCGGGGTATTGCGATCTTGAGTTTGGGCGGGAACTTGCAATTCCCCCGAAATTTCAACCACAGATCCTGAAGTGAGAACCGATCCCTGGGGAGCAACCACAGTAATCTGATGGCCTCGAGCTTGCAATACCTGCACCCAATTCAGCAGGGTCAACTCCACTCCTCCTCCCAGCCCGGATCCCAGAGGCCCCACCGGGGTAGAGAGAAACAATAATTCTAGGGATGATTTGGGCATCAAACTTCTTACTCCCGCTTGCGATCCGCTATGGGCAATGGTCGAATCCGACTGAGTTTATCAATGGCCCACTCTGCCGTTTCCTGGACATCGGGATCTGGGTCATAGACGGCCCGTTGTAGAAGCTGGCTCATTTGCAAGATCAAATCATACACCCGGGTTAAGTCTCGGATGGCATTTTTCCGAACCTCAGCATTCTCATCTTGAAGGGAAAAGGTTAAGGCCCGGTTCATTGGCTTGAGGGCTCGGCTGCCAATTTCAGAGAGGGCCGCCAGAATCAAACTGCGTTGCTTGGAGTCAGAACCCACCAATAGATCAACCAGGGGTTGAATCGCCCGGGAATCCGAATGTTGACCCAGTTCCCAAATGGCCTTGCTACGAATGGCCGGATCGGAACTCTGAATACTCAGAATTAGCTGTTCGATCTGATCCATTGACCCATAGTGAGCTTCAAACTGAGAGGGCAATTGAGAGTCCAATCGAGGCAGGGGAATATCCCTCAAGGATTCCAGGGTGGGTTCCGGGGCACTCTGGGGCGGAGAGGAAAAAGCAGAATGGTGAATCGGCTGGGGTGGATTAGGAGGTGGAATCTGAGGTTGTTGAGTTTGGGCAGGGAGGGCCGGAAGTTGGGGCCTGGGGGGCTGAGTTGGGTTGGCTTGATCCTCTGGAATTTCAGTTCTGATTTGAGAATCGAGCACATTTGGTGCAAAGTGCTTGAAACCGTTGTCCTTTGAGGCTTCGGAACCCGGTGATGTTTCAGGAGGTGTCGCTGAAGCATGATTCAGGGGCGACGGATCGGATGGGGTGACTTCTAGGGCAGAGCTTTCAGATTCAACGATTTCAGATTCAACGGTTTCAGATTCAACGGTTTGAGTATCAGGCTGAATCACGGTGGGAAACTCAGATCGAGGCATCTCCTGGATTTCAGGTTGGGATGGAAGCTGAACTCTCTGAGCTACTGCTTGAATCCCCGAGTGTTCTGGCGGCTGTTCTGGGATCAATGGCGAAGCTTCCCCAGATATGGGACTGGGCAGTTCTGTCTTGATGTCGTTAATTTGCTCTTCAATCTGCTCTTCAGGCCAATCTTCCTCGCCATCTGCTCCATTCAAGACCCGCAGCAACACTGAAACTCCACCAGCCGCGATCACCAAAGAACCCGCCGCCAATAGAATCATGCCCTTGGGCAATCGGGCCAGGGTTTTTCTCAAGTCCCGTTCTTTTGGGGGTTCAGCTTGCTGAGCAATCTCAACAAATCCAATCTCAACAAATCCAGAGAGGCTAAGGAATTCCTCAGATTCAGGGGAATGGTCAGCGGACAAAGCACTTTGACCTGGGCCAACAACACAACTGGCACAGGCAACACCGGTTAGTAACACCAAGGGAAGACGATAAGAAACCATGCAACTGAGTTCAGCAGAGTGATTTGCACCAATGTAACCTTACCCAGGTCAGTTTATCCAGGGAAACTCGATCCGAGCAAGTTTAATGAATTTGTCTGGGCAATACTCATGGGAGTCGGACAGGGGGCTTTGAACAAGTTTTCTTAGAAAATGCTGTTAGATAACCTGGATAACTTTATATAGCTAGCTCCATCCTAACTGCTAAGCTGTTCGGTTGCGAACACTCCCCAGCAATTCGTTAGCGGTAAACTGTTACATGATCAAGCTAGATGATCAAGCTCACCCTATCAGATTCAGCAAATTTTCTATGAGTGACCTCTACGTCTCCTGGTCAGACTACCACCAACTGATCGAAACCCTGGCTGCCAAAATCTACCACTCTTCATGGAAATTTAATCAAATTGTCTGTATCGCTCGGGGTGGTTTACGGATTGGGGATATTCTCTCGCGAATTTATGATCAACCCCTAGCCATTTTGTCCAGTGCATCCTATAGCGGTGATCAGGGTCGGGTTCGGGGGGAAGTAAAACTGGCCCGCCATCTCACTATGACCACTGAAATCCTGGGCAGCCATGTCTTACTGGTGGATGATCTGGTGGACTCAGGGGTCAGCCTGGGGCAATGTCTGGCCTGGCTCAAGGCTCAACATCCCCAAGAGATCCAGGAAATCAAAACCGCCGTGCTCTGGTACAAATCTTGTTCTAATTTCGTACCAGATTACTATGTAGACTATTTCGCTGATTCTCCCTGGATTCATCAACCCTTTGAACGGTATGAAACCATGACTCCGGCTGAGGTGGGCCAATTGCTCAAGAAATTGCCTAGCAAAGCATTTGGTTGAGGAAGCGCCGCAATAGCTTAAAGTCCTTGGGCTCTTCATAGGCGGGGGGCAACAGGTCAATCAGAGCTGTTTCTAGTTGCTGCAACACCGCGTTGATCTGCTGGCGCTTGGGGCGACTCACCTGGGGCACGGGAATGGGTTCGCCGAACCGAACGGTAATCAGCTTGCCCAGGTACAGATCCCGGGTGCCGATCAAGGCGATTGGCACAATCGGTGCCCCTGTCCGCAGAGCATAGATTGCCGTGCCGCGTTTGAAGGGCAGATGGAGTCGAGCCTCTTGGGTTCCCAGACGACCTTCAGGAAACAGGATGATCCTGTCTCCTTCAGTCAAAATAGTCTGAACGGCCCGATCAATCCGACGCAATGTTTGCATATTGCTACCGGAGGGGACGGATTGTTGAATTGCTGCCGCCAAACTGGCTAGATCTTCTCGACCCGCTTGGGCCCCAGCAATCACAGCCAATTCCTCCTTCCACCAGCGCTCAACCGGAATCACTCCCCCTGACCAGTTGAGCAACTTCCGTTTCCAACCCTGGTTATAAAGCGTTCGGGCATCTCCCAAAATATGACAGTAGGGTTGGGCAGGAATCTCAGAGAGTAGGATGAAGGGATCAATATGGTTCAGGTGATTAGCCGCCAGGATAGCACTGGTTTTAGGCAGGCGTTCAGGATATTCGACTCTAACCCGAAACAGGCTGTGAATCAATGTCCACATTACCTGGCGGCGAAACTCCCCACTCGCCCCTGGACTGGATTCTGAAGTCAGATCCGTAATCCGCTGCAGGGCAAGCTGAATACTATATTGCACAGCGCGATCGCGGGCGGCGCTGACCCCCTCCTGGGCCCGCCGAATCATTTCAGGGGTTAATGACTCCTCGTCCAACCCTTCACTCAACTCCTCCCCGAAACCGTCGGTAAAATCAGGGATTGGATTGGGCAAATCTTGAGAATTCTCCGGGTGACCTGAAAAACCTGACTGAGGGCTCATGGCTTTATTTGAAATCTTGAGTAATTTGAAGTTTAGCTGTTGAATCTGGCACTGTAGTCTGAAAGTTAGCCAGTGTATAAAGTTGGTCAGTATAGCAGTTCATTCTAAGCAAGAGTCTTACCTGGAACTCTGTATCTGTACCACAGAGTGGAGTGGCACTGCAAAATTAGGAACCATAGCGGTAGCCGTTCAGTTCTAACCGTTAAATTGGAGCATTTTCGTAGACCTATGGAGCCCCCCGAAATGTCTCCATCCAACTGCCCTGCCGTAGCCCCATAATCAATACCAGGGTGGAAGATGTCCGACAGTCTAGATCGTTCCACTTGTGCCATTTACGAAACTGGCACAATGGCTTCCCTGCAACTGGGTCAATTAGACTTTGGCAACCCTCTCAGTCCTGAAATCAGTTGTTTTCAGATAGAGAATGCCAGATCTAACAGCCCTAAAAATCTACCTTTGTCGAGGGGACAAAACCAATTGATTTCAAGTAAGATCGATGAATAGAAGAACTTATCCATCAGTCAATCCCTGGATATTTAAGCTAGAGGCAAGTCAAGAACTTTGCCAGTAAAAATGGTGGAATCAATAGACATTCTGTTTAAGATCATGGTTCAAACTCACCATTTGGTCAAGTTTTGTGATTTTTTCAAGCAATCGTTGTTAACAGGGTTGTTTTAGATTAGAATTCTAGACTAGAGTAATCTGTTGATTAAGTTGATTAATTTTTGGGACAGACAAGTTTTAGGACAGATAAGTGGTTTTGCAGAAAAGAACTTTACACAACTTAACAAAAGTCAGTAGCAATGATGTATTAAAGACTGCTACTCTGGTTTCTACGGCTAGTAGGACATTTATCCCGCTGGTTTTCTGTCCTGAGTTTCAATTGCATTTCGAGAAAAGGAGACTATAATGTCAGAGTCAATGCCCCCAAAACCGACCCCGCTATCTCCAGTGGACTTGAAAGTTGAATCAGTTGGGAGTTACACTCAGGATTCAGTTTCAGACCAGGTATCTGATCAGGTACAAGAAATCAAGCAGAAAGTGGTTGGAGTTTTATCTGAGTTACCGGGTTATATTTCAAGCTTCTTTGAGGAATATCAAAAGCCCTTGGTCTCTGTTATTTTAATCATAACGTTGCTCGTAGCATTAAAGCTTCTGTTTGCAATGGTTGATGCTTTAAATGATATTCCCCTCCTGGCCTCCATATTTGAGCTCGTTGGCATAGGATTTACGAGCTGGTTTATTTATCGCTACTTGCTGAGGGCTTCCAATCGTCAGGAACTATCTAGAGAATTTCAAGTTTATAAAGACCAGGTCTTAGGAAAATAAGCTGGGATAGTAAATTAGGACAATAATCAAGGAGATTAATTGGGCTTCTAATTCATTTTCAGGCTCCATCCCCTCCGTCAAACCCCTTAAAAAAATCCCCAATCTTGCATAGGACTGGGGATTTTGAATGGCTTAACCCAGGGGTTTAACCCAGAGTGACATCTAAAAACATCATCACAACAAATCCCAGCATCACTCCGATGGTGGCTTCTTTTTCCTGCCCCAGACTATGGGATTCTGGAATAATTTCATCGCTAATCACAAACAACATGGCTCCCGCTGCAAATGCCATGGCCCAGGGTAAAATAAACTGGGCTACTGAGACAATCCCAACTCCGACTAATCCGCCTAACGGTTCAACCAATCCGGTCAATAGGGCAATTCCAAACGCAATCCACTTAGAATATTTTTCAGTCAGGAGGGCGATCGCTACGACAAATCCTTCAGGAATGTTCTGGAGTCCGATTCCCAAGCTCAACGCGACTCCATTCCGAATTGATTCTCCCCCGAAGCCTACTCCCACCGCCAAACCTTCAGGAAAATTGTGAATGGTAATGGCAGTAACGAAGAGCCAGATACGCTTCAGGTTTCGGAGATTTTGACCCTCTACGCCCTTAATAAAATGTTCATGGGGAAAGTATTGATTACTGAACCACAAAAAAGCCCCCCCCAACAAAATTCCAGCGACCACAATGACCCCAGCAACCGTAGTGTTATTGTCCACCATTGCCGCATCCAAACCTGGAATAATCAAAGAAAATGAGGTTGCCGCCAGCATGACTCCGGCCCCAAATCCCAGTAATGCTCCCTGGACTCTTTGGGTAATGTGGTTGACAAACAGAACCGGTAGAGCGCCCAAACCCGTCCCCAAACCGGCTAAAGTACTCCCAATTAAACCCAGGTAGAATGGGGGAAGACCAGTCAGACCATCAAACATAAAAGGGGTTCCAGAGAAAGTACAATAAATCTCCTACATTTTAGCTCCATCACAAACTCAAGTTTTTTGTAAGGAGTTTGTGAGGAATTTGTGGGGAATTTTTTAGCCAAGTCTATCGCTTGTTGCGGCCCTGAGAATGGATAGAGAGGGCTGTTTCGTAGACCTTCCGGTTCGCTGCTACGGACTGATCCAAATCCACCATCGGATTGGGGTAATCCACCCCTAAATGCAGATTAAATCGCTTTTGTTCAACCGGTTGCAATTTCCAGGGAGTGTGAACTTTTGCCGAGGGCAAATCAGCCAATTCCGGTAGCCAATGTTTAACATAATCGCCCTTTGCATCATAGTCCTGAGCCTGTTTGAGAATATTAAAATAACGAAATCCCCTAGCATCGTTTCCCACCCCCGCCGTATAATTCCAATTCCCCCAATTGCTACAAACATCATAGTCAATCAATAATGATTCAAACCATTCAGCCCCGATTTTCCAGTTAATTCCTAAGTTTTTAGTTAAGAAACTGCCCACATTTTGCCGACCTCGATTCGACATAAACCCAGTCGCTTTCAGTTCCCGCATATTGGCATCAATTAAAGGAAAGCCTGTAGTTCCAGTCTGCCAACGCTCAAACTGTTGCCAGTTTTTTGGCCAGGGAATTTCAATCCCTTGTAATCCCGATTGACGAAAGAGGCGATCGCCATGTTTCGCCGCAATCAAGCGAAAATAATCACGCCAGATCAGTTCAAAAATCAGCCAATAAGTTGAATCATTTTTAACTCGTTGGGTTTCATAATCTTGAATCGTTTGATAAATCAATCGAGGGGATAGGCACCCCAGGGCTAGCCAGGGAGAAAACTTAGACGAATAGTCAGCCCCCAACATGCCATTGCGAGTAACTTTATAGTTTTTTAAGCAATCTTTTGTCCAGATATAATCCCGTAGTCGGGCTAGTCCTGCCGTTTCTCCCCCTGTGAAGGTTAAAACAGCTCGTTCATCCGGGGTTGGAGGGGTCAAACCCCAGTCTGGAAGTTGAGGCCATTCACCTGGGTTAATCTCAGGGAGTCCTGGCAATATTTGGGGGGCAGAAAATACCGGACAAATGGTTCCATCTCTTTCAACTTGTTTGCGAAATTGCGTGAAGACTTCCGGGATTTGACTAACTGGAAAAGGCAGATGATCGATGTCGTATAGGGTTGCGCCCCAATAGGATTGCAAGCTGACACCAGACGCTTTTAACCCTTGTTCTAAAGCCCGTTCTACATCAACTTCCTCAGAGGTAACCTCTCGGTGGTAAGAAACGGCATCAATATCTAAAGCGTTTACCAATTCTGGAATGATCACCTCTGGTAAACCCTGTCGAATCACCAGATCACTCCCCAATTGTTGTAGAGAATGCCGCAAATCCGCAACACTTTCTAAAAGAAATTGTGCTCGAAAGTTTCCAGTTTTGGGAAAGCCAAAACTGGTCTGACCAAAGTGTCGCGGATCGAAACAATACAGGGGAATAATATCAGCCTGGGTTTGAAGTGCCCGGTGCAAAGGTTCATGATCATGCACCCGTAAATCGTTGCGATACCAGATGAGAATAGTTTTAGGGTTCACGGTTCGAATCATGAAACAGAATTGGTGAGAGGTTTCTTTGTTATTATAATTGGGATTTTTAGAGCAGCAAGGATGTAGTAAACTGTGTCAAGTTCAGGCAAGAAGGATTCATAATGGAAATGGAACAAAAATGTAGCTCTCTATCTAAATCATTACCTGGATTATTCTTCAAAATCACCGGGTTGATTCTAGGTTTGAGTCTAAGCATTTTCCTGTTCAATTTTTACATTCTGCCTGCCCTGAAACGTCCCCCGCGTTCTGCTGTAGAGATGTCACTGTTTCAGGGGATCTCTTACCAACGGTTGCCAATGGTTAATCCTCGCCCGTTGATGGTTCATGTCATTAAAATTGACTTGACTGCCCCAGGGATCAATCTGTTTGTGACACCTGGGGAACCCGGGGAAGACGGGCAGGAGATTGCTGCCCAAACCACGGCTGAGTTTTTAGAGGGTTATCAGGTTCAGGTGGCGATTAATGCCAGTTTCTTTTATCCGATTTTCCTGAAAACCTACTGGAATTATTTCCCAAAAACCGGCGATCGCGTCCAGGTGGTGGGGCAGGCGATTTCGGATGGTGTTATCTATTCCGAACCTCAAAAGCACTGGTATGTGTTTTGTGTTGCCGATCAGAATGTCGTTAAAATCTACCCAGAACGCTGTCCCAACCTTACAGTTCATGCTGTGTCAGGCAATTCTCTGTTACTTCAAGGGGGTCAACCGGTACCAATCAAAAACTCTGAAGATGGGAATCAGCTATTTCCTCGAACTGCCGTTGGCTTTGATGCTGCCGGGAAAACGCTGTGGTTTGTAATTGTGGATGGTCGTCAGCAGGGTTACAGTGAAGGCATGACCCTGGCGGAGTTGCAGAATGTGTTTATTGATCTGAGGGCAGATACAGCCCTAAATCTAGACGGTGGTGGGTCAACGGCATTGGTGATTGAGCATCGGAGAGGATCTCGTACCTTAAACTCCCCAATTCATACTCGGATACCGATGCGTCATCGTCCGATTGCCAATCACATCGGGGTTTATGCTCGGCCTCGCCCCTGAGTCGATTTTATTGAATTTTTATTGAATTTTGTCAATTTTGCGGTTCTATAGCGAGGCTATCTACTCTTCAATGATGAATATTCATCATTGAATATTCATGGTAGACATTCAGTAGATATTCAATGGTGGAACTAGGTGTTTCCCAAAATAGCAGAGTGGGACGCGGTGACATCCCACTCTGCTGTCTTCTACCGTTAAGTAGATACCGTTAACGTGATTCCCCATACCGTTACCCAGGTTCAGGGGATATTATCAATCAACTTGTACAATTCTATTTGTACAACTCTGTGGCAAGGCGGAGCGCTAGAAATCCAGGGAACAAGGCGATCACCAGAGCCACAAAAACTTGAGTATCCGACATCTTGACAACACTCCTTAACAAGATAATTTAGGGAATTGTTCACACTGTCTCCGATTTGTGACACTTTTGGAAGAAGCTGTAATAAGTTTAAACACAAATGGCTTGAGTGGGCCATGACTGCCAAAATTCAGGGTTAGAGTTGCTTGTGTCCTGACCCCATTCCCTTTCAGAGGAGAATTAAGTTAAGCTTAGCTTAGTGGACTTTCATTCTCAGATCTTAGGAGCTTGTCCTGAATTCTGGTCTGGTTAAGATACCAGAGTTCCAAGTTTCTCAGGGCCGTGACAGCTCTGAAGGATGACTGAGTCTATTTTAATAATCTCGTTTTTTAAACCACTTTCAAGGCTGTAGGTTCGGTGCTAGATATGGAATTGTCTAATTTTTTGAGTTTTGATGTCTTTTTTTTACTGGGTATCCTGGTGGCATTGGAGGCGGTTTTATCTGCAGATAACGCGATCGCCTTGGCTTCTATCTCTAAAGGTTTAGAAGACAAACGGTTGCAAAGTAAGGCTTTGAACATTGGTTTGATATTGGCTTTTGTGCTCCGAATTGCTTTGATTTTGACCGCAACCTGGGTGATTGATTACTGGCAATTTCAACTGTTAGGGGCCCTATATCTACTGTGGTTAGTCTTCCAGTACTTTACATCTGAGAAGGATCAGGAGGGAGAATTGCATGGCCCTAGTTACACCTCTCTCTGGCAGGTAATTCCCTTGATTGCGATGACAGATTTAGCCTTTTCCCTTGATAGTGTCACAGCGGCGATCGCCGTTTCAGAGGATATCTGGTTGGTGGTGATTGGGGCTAGCCTAGGAATTGTCGCCTTGAGATTTATGGCCAGTTTGTTTATTCAGTGGCTCCAGGAATATGCTCATCTAGAAACAGCAGGCTACATCACGGTGGGTTTGGTAGGGATGCGACTGCTGCTGCGAGTCTTTGGTTTAGATGAGATGTTACCAGAGTGGTTGCTGATTATCCTAACGGTTGTTCTATTTGTCTGGGGATTTTCAGAGCGTCAGACTCAAAAGGATGTCGAATGATAGTTTTTAAAATGATGTTTTTAAAATAGATGTTTCTAAAGTAGATGGTTTTAAAAGTATAGGATGGTGTAATCAGTGGAACAGCCGTCTTGGCTGTTTTCTACTAAACCAGACGGCTGTTTCACTTTAATTTCCTTTATGCGGTTGCACCCGATGCGGTTGCACTAAATCCTGAGCAATTATTCTACTCAGACTTATTGAATCCCAGGCCATTCTTTTCAGCATATCGATTCATAAACCGCATAAATCTTTCCCAGTCCTCCAGGCTCCGCATCAAATACTGAGCTTCTATGACTTCGGGTTTTCCATTGATAAACTTGGCCTTAACATCAAAAGTCGAGAGCTCCCCTTCTTCATCAATCAAGTACATCCCGGTAATTTCTTCTCCGAAGTCCTCAGCCAGAGCATCGGGTTGTTCAAAGGAGAATTGAGCTGTTCCCTGGCTGCCGTCTTTTGAACGAGTGAGACGAATATCAGGAATTACAGTTTCATCAGTGCCCCGGGAAAATTGAATTTTTGCCATAATTACCGATCGAACCTTAAACAATTGTTAATTTGGCTATTATCCCATGTTCAGGTTTACCTGTGGGCGGATCCGACCGCTGCTGAAATTCCCGGCAAGCCATTTTCTTCGAGTTTCTGGAGGAGCCCCTGGAGAATTCGTTTCACCATCCAGGGGCCTTCGTAAACCCACCCCGTATAAATCTGAATCAGACTAGCTCCAGCGGTAATCTTTTCCCAGGCATCTGCGGCGGTAAAAATCCCCCCCACTCCAATAATCGGCAATTGCCCCTGGGTCTGTTGCCAGATCAATTGAATCACCTCGGTGGAGCGCTGTTTCAGGGGAGCCCCGCTAATCCCCCCTGGTTCTGCTGTTACGGGTTGGCAGGTTTTTTTGATCACCTGGGTTTTGAGCCCTTGGCGATTGATGGTGGTATTGGTGGCAATGATTCCTGCCAGATGATACTCCTGGGCCAGGTTGAGAATCTCTAGAATTGCGCCGTCGGTTAAATCGGGAGCAATTTTAACCAGAAGGGGTTTATGGTGTTGATTGGTCTGGTCAATGGCTTGTAAAATTTTACTGAGCTGATCAATATCCTGGAGCGATCGCAATCCTGGAGTGTTGGGCGAGGAGACATTGACCACAAAATAGTCCCCCCAATCCTGCAAAATCTGGAAACTTTGCAGATAATCTATCGCTGCTGATTCTAAAGGAGTAATCTTAGACTTACCTAGATTGATGCCGATGGGGTATTGAATTGCAGTGGATTTCCGGACTAGCCGTTGCGCTAGAGCGTCAGCGCCCTGGTTATTGAACCCCATCCGATTTAGAATCGCTTCATCCTCTACCAGACGAAACAGACGAGGTGGAGGATTTCCAGGTTGAGGATGGCGGGTGACGGTGCCCAGTTCAGCAAAGCCAAATCCCAGGGTTCCCCACAATCCCGCTGCCACTCCATCCTTATCAAATCCCGCCGCCAAACCCAGAGGATTATCAAAGTTCAGTCCCCAGAGAGTTTGCTGGAGGCGCGAATCCCTCAACCGCAAAGAGGCAGTCCAAGCCTGAATCATCTGTTTTGATTGTTCCTCAGAGGCTTTAGGCTCAAGCCAACTGAGTAATTGCAGGACACGATGGTGAGCCCACTCTGGATCAACATCCAATCCAGAAAATAAAATAGGTCGTATTCCCTCACGATAGATATCCAAAGATCTGCCTCAACCTACTGATTACCATGACTAAACTCTGCCATGAATACCCTTGATGATCAATTGACCCTCTCAATTACCTCAATTATTGCAACAAAGTCTGATTTCGGTTCGATATTGGGTTAACCCATCACAGGGGTGATTAGCGGTAGAAGGGGAAACGCCCCATTCCAACCCCTTAATCTGCCTTGAGGCAGCAGTCGGAAACCCAGGATTTCCTCAGGAGGTCTTTCGCGGAATCTGACTGTACGGGTGGTAAAACCAGAAGCCTCTAAACAATAGCTGACAGTACTGAAGGGGAGTTTAAAATGGGTCAACAGCCAATCGATTCTGTAACGGGTAACCATCGCCGTAGAATCACGTTAAGACAATTGCTTCAGACCATTCAAGAAGAGGAAAATAGCAATGTTTTGCTAGAGATGACGACTGCCTATATCAGTCAACGGTTTGACTTTCAGGCGATCTGGATCAGTTTATATGACCCGTTAACCCATGAACTGATTGGTAAAGGGGGGGTGGCTGCCCAAGAGGATCGGGACTATCTGAGGCAGAGAATGCCGTTGATTGGGGGAAGTTATTTGGAGCAGGTGATTATTCAGCAATGCCGAGTTGAAGTTCCAAATCTACAGACAGAGAATGCCATGGGTCGATGGCAGCAGATTGCTCAAACCCTGGAGATTCAACGAACTCTACTGTTTCCTCTGTCCTATCGCCATCGCTGCTACGGGGTGGTCCTTCTCGGGGCAACCGCCATGAAGCCCTTGCTCAAACCAAAAGAACAGGAGAAACTAACAATTATTTTCAAGACCCTGGCGACTGCCCTACATCACATTGAAGCCCGCTGGCAACAACATCGCAGCAATCATCCCAACCAGCTAATTTTGAGGCTATTGTCTCAGTTTTTGCCAGACTCCCTGGAACCCCAGGGAATTTTTGATGCCTATTTGGAGCAGGTCGCTGAAGCCGCCCATCAATTTCTCGAACCCAACCGGACGAGTATTTATTGGTATCAACCCCAGGGACATTTTTTCTGGCGACGCACGGGCAATTCTAGAAAAGTCCCAGAACCTCCCTCCCATCGACCAACTTCAGGTTTGATCCTGCAAGACCTAGAAGAGTTCTATCAGGGCTTGATCCAGGACAGACTGGTGACCATTGGAGCAGCTCAAAGCTCTCTAAGTCCGATCACAACTGAGCTTCTGACCCAGAGATTCCACGTCCATTCCCTCTTGGCGGCTCCGATTCAATCCCATCAAGGGTTATTGGGGTTTATTCTGGTTGAGAGTCAAGTCCCCCGGATCTGGCAAACAGCGGAGAAAACCTTTTTGCAAGACGTAGCTCAACTTCAGGGAATCATCGCCCCCTTATCTGAACTCGAGACCAATCTGCAACAGACTGAAGCCGACTTTGAGCTGATGACCACTGTCGCTCGATTGATGCTCAGCACCAACCCGGACGAATCGGCGATCTCCCAGGTGATCACCGCGTTTTGCCAACATTTGAATATTGCCTGGTACTGGCTGCTACAAGCCCAACCCCATCAACCGGAGCAATTAGACATTCTCTATCAACATCAACCCACCCATCGCCGCTCCCTCACTGCCCCCCTGCGGGCCGCCAAACCCCTAGACATCAGAAGATTGCAGCAATCTTCAGTGATCGCCCTGGAAACTTGGGGGAAAGAAAAACCCTTTCAAGGCTGGCGCAAAGCTCTCAATCCTCTGGGGGTGAGAGCTGTATTGGTCTGTGAAATCGCCGGAGAATCCGCTACTTTTGGGATGGCCGGTCATGAAATTGCCCGCCACTGGACTCGACGAGAGCAGGAATTATTTCGGATGGTGGGTCAGCAATTGGGGGTGATCCTCCATCAGCAACGACGGCGGCGGCAGGATCAACTACACCAACAACTGGCGGATGCGATCGCCACGAACTGGAAATTCTGGCAACAGACCCAGCCCGTAGATGAGTTGGTCTGGCATTTTATTCAACAATTAGCCCAGGTGCTTCAGAGTCCCTGGACGGCCCTGATCACCCGCCTCGGTCAGAAGATCCAGAGCCATATCGTCCAACTCGACCTCCAGAACGGTACTTACAAATCCCGGTTAAACCTAACTGCATTCAAATCAGATGACAACCTGATTCGGCGCATTCTGACGGTGGATGACCCGATCTGGATTGGGCCAGAAGCACTCCCTGAGCTCACTCGCCAGCAATTAGAACTGCCTCAGGTTCAGGAAATCATTCTGATTCCCCTGAAAACGGCGGCAGATGAATCCCCTTCTGGGGCGGTGATCGTAGCCAATCCTGTCCCAGAACTCAGATCTCCTTTAGGGCTGCAGTTGACCCTGGAGTTTGTCCAGCAATTGGCCTGGCAACGGCAGACGTTGATCACCCTCAAAACCTCCCAAACTCAGCAAGTCACCCTGAAACAACTCAACTGGTACAAGCAAGCCCACCTGGAAAATTTGTATCGTACCTGGGGAAAACGCTCGGGGGACATAGAGGAACTCGAACAGTTGCTATTTCACGCCACCGATCCCCGCCAGCGGCAAATTGCCCATCTCCGCTATCAACAATTGCTCCGGCAAATGCACCAGACTTTGAATGCCACCGCCGGTCTACTGGAACAAGAACACTGGAAACTTCACAATGCTCAAGATTTGATCCATGTGGATCAGTTGCTTCGACGGTTGCGAAAACGTCTGCAGCCATTGGTCGAGTCCCGCCAGGTCTTGCTGCAAATCCATCAGGGTCATCGCTTGAATATGATTGGCGATCGCTTCAAGCTAGAACTGATCCTGTATGAACTCCTGAAGCTAGCCTGTGAGCGATCGCAGCCCACAGAAATTGTTCGGGTGGATGCAACCGCCCTGAATCCCCGCCAGTTTGAGCTGAGAATCACAGATTCGGGTCAGGTGGTGCTGCCTTCACCCAGTTTAAAAAGCCAGGATATCCTGGCTTTTTCCCCAACTCTCCGATCAGGATTTACCACAAAATCTCCTAAAACTGGTTCAAGGGTTGGTGAGCTGGATGGGAGGCCAACTGCATTTCCAGCAATTGCCTACGGGTCAGCTTGTGATTAGTTTGATTCTACCCCTGTTGGAGCCTGAACCTTAAGCGAAGAAGTTTGAAACTGATGAGCAATTCTGCACTACTTTTCCGACAACCTCTCAGGGGTTTGCCGGATTCATCGCTAATTCAGCAATGCCCAAGGTTTTAGATATGTTAATCCCGCCTACTAGCGCCATAATGGATCACAACGTTTTTTAGAAGTATTTTTTAGAAAGTGTTTTTTGAATTTCAGCCAGGGCCAATCCCTCACCCCACTTCCGGATAAATCTCATTAGAATTGAGGGCATTAGTGAATAAGTAGCTTGACGCAATTAACTTGACACAATTAACTAGAAGATTGATGGGGGGTGAAGGGGGCACTGCCCCCTTGCCTGGGGCGAAGCCCCA
>JAAURB010000114.1 GCA_012033335.1 Oscillatoriales cyanobacterium RM2_1_1 | reverse complement strand
TGGGGCTTTGCCCCAGGAAGGGGGGCAGTGCCCCCTTCAACCCCCTACATGTATCTTCTAATTAATTGTGCCTAGCTACTTATCATGATTTTTAATCATAGGAGGTGAAGATTTTGGAGTTGGTAGTGTAGTACACTACTGACTCCCGTACTCCGTCAGTGTTAGAAACGCTATATCATTTCAACCACAAGGTTTATTAGAATCTATCAAGATTGATTTCTCAGCACTACTCAATTCCAGATTTAAATGGGCTGCGCTTTTGTTTGCGCCGTCTCTCCCGGTCTTTTTGCTTTTCTCGCTCATATTCAACTTCTTTCAATTTCTGCATAATTCGGCCAAAATATTCCTGGAGATAACTTTCTAAGGTAGTAGTGTCCTGAGGATCTAAACCAAAAACCCGATACACCTCATCCATCTCAGCCTGGAGGGGTTGACCGGTGGCTAGCACCTCAGCAAAAGACAACCGCTCTGAAATATTCAGTGTCCACTGGAAATAGCGGGTCAGTTGTCGAAAAAATCGGAGAACACTGTTAGGGGTACGGGTGATCCTGGCTGGCTTGCCCGAATATCGCTCACAAACTCGGATGATTTCATCGGCTGTCCAGGCTCGAGAACCCACAACAGGAAAGGTTTTGTTCTCAGTTTCAGCTACAGATAATGCCCGTACCGCAAACTTGGCAATATCCTGAGTATCCATATAAGCAATTGGGGAACCAACCCCGGGAACCCAAACAGCCTGGTTATCCAGGATAGGAATTGCATACTGACCGATCAAACCCTGGAGAAAACCACAGGGACGCAGAATGGTGTAGTTCAAGCCTGATGCGGCCAAGAATTGCTCCGTACAACACTTGATTTCTAATAAAGGGACTTGTCGATACTTTTCGGCATCTAGAAACGAAAAGAACACAAATCGCTCGACCTCAGCCCTGGCAGCAGCCTGGATCAGATTCACTTTTCCCTGCCAGTCCACTTCCCGAATCCCGAGGGAATCGGTAGCCCGGGCAGTGGCCGCATCAATCACTGTAGTAACTCCTACTAAGGCAGAATCCAAGGTTGCGGGCTGGCACAAGTCCCCCGGAACCAACTCAGCCCCCCATTCTTTGAGAAAGGCGGCCTTGCGATAGCCCCGAACCAGGCAGCGCACCTGATATCCTTCATCCAGCGCATGGCGAACAATCTGCCTGCCCAGGGTACCCGTGGCTCCGACCACTAATATTGTCATAAAAATAAACGTATCTTAAATCTTAATCTCTTATAAATCCTATCAGACAAGCTCTCATTTTTCACAAAACTTCATGAAGTTTTACCTCTAAGCGGCATAAACTCGGACGGGAATCCGCTTAAATGCTGGAATTCCACAGTTGGGATCAATTCTGGCTTTAAACAAAATATTAACTTCTGGATAAAACATCAGGGCTGAACCCGAACGGATCGCCCCATAGATCACTTCAATATTGTCGAGGTGCCCTGCATCGCCCTGCACCGTGACCCGCTGATGTTCCTGAAATCCCCCCCGTTCTCCATCCTCGGGATGGAGCAAAATACACTGGCGGTGCGGCATTCCCCGATAGCGATCGCCCTCCCTGTAGACCACCGTGTTGTGCTGGAAGTAGCTGCGAACGGTGATTAGGGTGAGAATTATCCCTTGATGGGGGCTTAACCCCCCCAACTTGCGAATGTCTGGCAATCGCAGTTCCGGCAGCTCGGTGACAAACATTCTGGCCTTTCCTGAGGGGGTAGCAAACCGGGGTTCCGTAAAAATCCGTCCGCCAATGGTAAATTCCTGCCCGGTTTGATCGAGGGTCGCCATGGCTTCATACCCTGGAATCGTCTGGGCAATCAGTTGCCGCACATATCGAGTGTCCTGGAGTTTGCGCCAGTTCACCGGATAGTCCCCGTGAAGCCGATGGGCTAGTTCCGTCAAAAATTCGACTTCAGAGATTAAATCAGCATCCGGCAAATGGGTTTGACCCTGATCATTCAGGCGGACAAAGTTATTCCCCGATTCCGTGGTGGTTTTATGAGGATTCTCAGACCGATTGAATACCGGAATAATCACCGTATTGCCCCGGGCTAGCCCATGAAAATGTCCTAGGTTCGGCTTGGTGGCTAGGTAAAAAATCGTTTCAATCTGGCCCAGAGCCCGTTTGGCCTGGGTTAAATCCGGGTTGGCGGCGTAGAGATTCCCCCCCACACAGATCAAACTATCAATCTTGCCGACATCGGCAGCCTCAATCAGATCCCGGGCGTGATACCCTGGCACTCGGCTCAGGGGTCGTCCCAGGAGCTTTTCCAGGGCCCCTTGGATTTCGGTCTTGAGCCGCACCGTTACCCCCATGGAACCAAATCCCTGAACGTTGGAGTGACCCCGAATCGGCATGGTTCCTGCCCCCGGTTTTCCAGCATTGCCACTCAGGAGGGCGGTATTGGCGATCGCATGAACGTTATCGACTCCGTTTTCATGTTGAGTGATGCCCATGGCCCAGGCAAATACCACCCCTGAAGCCGTAGCAATCAGTTGCGCTGCCGTTTCAATCTCGGTTTGGGAAATTCCACAGATGGTGGTAATTTTTTCCCAGGATGTAGATCGGGCAAATTCTACAACCGCTTCCCAGTCGTCGGTATAGGCTTGGAGATAGGCAGTTTGCACCCGATTGGCGGCGATCAGAGCTTTCTGAATCCCGACCAACAAAGCCGTATCACTGCCGGGAATCAGTTGCAGGTAAAGGGAGGCAATCTCAGATCCGGTCAACAGGGACTTAATCGGAAAGGCCGGGGAGCCAAACCGGATTAATCCCGCTTCCAGCATCGGATTGACCACGATCACGTTGCCGCCCCGTTCCCGTAACTGGATCAGCTCATTCATCAACCGGGGGTGATTGGCAGGGGCATTGGAACCCATCAACACCACACAGTCTGACTGTTTCAGGCTCTCCAAACTCACCATGGAGGTACCTGAGCCAAACACCTGTTTTAGTCCCACCGTCGAAGCCACATGGCACAGATCAGAACAATCCGCCAGATGATTTGACCCCAGGGTTCGCATCATCAGTTGTAACAAATAGGCGGCCTCATTAGACGAACGTCCGGAACTGTAAGAGGCTACCCGTTCAGGGGGTTGGCGAAATCCAGCCTCCGCCAGTTGGTAGATTTCCTCCCAGGAAATCCGTTCATAGTGGGACTGGCCCTCTCTCAAGACCACCGGAAAGCTCAGACGACCCAGGCGATCTGCCTCTAGGGAGGTGAGTTGTTGTAGCTCTGCAATTGAATGGCGATCAAAGAAATGGGTCGCCACTGGCGGTTGCAACTCAGCGGCAATGGCCTCAACGCTTTTCATGCAGCGTTGCAGATTTTCCCCCAGTTCATTGGCAAAGCCGCCTTTTTGTCCACCGGTTCCCCAAGCACAGGACAGACAGGCGCTCTTGTGCAATAACTTCTGCCATAATTGCGGCCCTTTTGGAGAAAGGGTGTGTTTGGCCCAGTATTGAATCACGGGTAGACCGCCTCCCATTGTTGGGGGAGCCGGATCTAGTGCTGGGGTGGCCGGTAAATCTTGGGGTTCATCCTGGCTCATGGGACTTTCCTGGGGGTGATTGAGGATTGGGAATATTGGTCATCAATAACCTGTAGCCATCTCAGATAATTCAATGAAAGGGGGCAGTCAGGCTTCTAGCCGCTGGGGCAGAAGACCCGGCCTCCATTTAGAGTTCAGAGAACATGACCCTAGCTTCATTTTAGGGGGAAATAAATTCAGGGGGAAACTTAGGAAGAAATTGAGTAAAGTTTATTACTTCTGATTCAGCAAGCTTCAGGGGCCAGTTCCAAGGGCCAGTTCAAGGGGCCAGTTCAAGGGGCCATCTACCAAAAGCTGAAAGATGCCAGGGTCAATTGTTAGCAATTATGAGCAGTGGTTTTTTCAGTAGGATATTCTGAATATTGAGCCAGGATCTTCTGCACATGGGCGGCGACAATGTCTGGATATTCGACCATAGCCAGATGGCCGCAGTTGGGGATTTCCAAAACATTGTCTTCCCCTTGACGAAATAACCAATGAAAACTGGCCAGATGGCGAACATATTTAGGTTCCATGACTCGATCCTTTTCCCCCGTGATGAAATAAACGGGCTGCTGCAACTGAGTCACCAATCGAGGTAGGCGATGCACCTCTGCCTCCGTTGTCGAATCGAGCAATGCTCCTAAGGCGGCTTCTGGATGAGCCGCAACGAAGTCAATCAACCGTTGACGACCCCATTCTCGTTTCAGGGGACGATCCACCTGAGAACGGGCAAATACAGCATCCACCAGGGGTAGGCGACGGAGCCAGGGAGGACGAAATTTGACAATTTGTTCTCCGGCAGCGCGAAATCGTTCAAACTCCTCTTTGAGGTAAATTCCCCCTCCAGAATTAATGCAAATAACCCCCTGAACCTGACCTGGAAGCTTGTCCGCCCCAAACAGAGCAATCGTTCCCCCGAGAGAATGTCCCACAAGCCAGGCCCGATCGATCTCTAACTTTTTCAATAGCACCATTAGATCCTCAGCATAGGATTCTGGGGTATAGCAAGAAAATCGAGTTGGTCGGGTATCCAAGGAAAATTGAGAACCACCAAATCCCCGCAGATCATAGGATAGGCATCGATAACTTGGGGCCAGATGCTCAACTAAAGGTTGCCAGTAGTGGCGACTCAGTAACCAACCGTGGATAAATACCAGGGTTGGAGCATTGGACTGGGTAGCCGTTAGGGAGTAGGAGTGCTTAACACTTTGAATTTCCAGCCTTACCATAGTTCTGAAGTAAGCGTTGGTCGGTGATGAGAGGGGGATGGATCCTGACCTCTGTCATGGAATGTCTTAGTTTCTATTGTCTCAATTTCTTACCCCAACTTGCCATTTCTTTAACTCATTTCTTTAATTCACGGCTGCGTGCCCTCAAAATCGTCGCCCCATCAACCGCTGACGCATTCCTTCCGCAATTTTTTGGCCCAGATAGTCAGGGATCAGGCTTTCATTGGGGCCTAGCAAATAGAGGATCAAACGGGTTCGACCTCTCCAAACCAGCAAATTCGCATTCACCACCAGTAAATCTTCTTGCCAGATGGCATACATCACCTTGTAGAATAGACCGGGCTGGTTATCCGCCTCAATCAACAAAGCCGGAAGATGAAACACTGGATCAACATAAAATTCCGTAGCGATGTCCTCCAGACCAGCATCCAGATTGAATTCTACCGCCAGCATCTCTTCAACCTCAAAGTGACCTGCCAGAGCCTCCCGAATGGCTCGACCGACATTTTCTGCTGTTTTGTCCGTCAGGGCTTTACCGCCGCGAGATACCACTAGCTTGATGAATACCAACATTGGGGGGTAAATCTGCCCATAGAGGCTGAGGCTGTGAATCGTTAAACCATAGGCCGCCAGCACCCCAAAAATATCGCTCAGCAAGAAGGATTGGTTGCGATAGGCAAAGTGCAGGGCACTACGACTGCCCTCCGGTTTGAGCTCAATAATGGCCTGCTTGGTGCGATAAATCTGATAGGCTAGCTGGAGATTCTGGAGCTGGATCTCACTACTGACGAATTGCTCATAGAATTGGGGAAACGCCCGATTGAAGCGCTTCAAAAGTTCCAGTGTCGACGATTTTAAACCTGGAGCCATAATTGAGGAGAAGGTACGGGAGATATACTATCTAGTACTGTTGTTCAATGTCTACTACCTTAACCGCACCTGCATGGGTTTCTGGAAAAGTTTATTTAGCAGTTCGGATGCTTCCCCAATGTCCTCGACCGTTGAGTACGAGGGAGGTCTATCTGGGAGCATCAGCCAATCTGATTCCCAGACCGTTCGTAAGCCGATTAGTAATAGTCCTCGCATTTTTTTTCCACGGATCGGGATATTGATCTTTATGAGTTGGAAGAGCTGTGCAATGCCGTAGGTTGGTCACGTCGCCCCTTGAGAAAAGTCAAAAAGGCTATTCAACATAGCTTTTTAGTGGTTTCAATGTGGCAAATGCAGGGTAAGCAGCGGCGATTGATTGGATTCGCCAGGGCAACCTCTGACCATGCCTTTAACGCCACCTTGTGGGATGTTGTTGTTCATCCAGATTTCCAGAGTAAGGGATTAGGGAAAGCATTGATGAAATTCATTATTAAAAAACTCCGGAGTGATGATATCAGCAACATTACACTATTTGCCGATCCCCATGTGGTAGAGTTTTACCGCAACTTAGGGTTTATTTCTGATCCGGAGGGGATCAAGGGGATGTTCTGGTATCCAGATTAAGGCAATTGAGGCAGTCGAGGTCAAATCTGGAGATTGTTTTATAGGATTTTAACTCTGGAGTGTAGCATTTTTTACTGGATTCCAGGGGATTAACCGGGTTAGGGATTGAATAACCCTGAAAATCAACTGTGAATCCATCCAGTGAATCCAACTAATTGATGGACTTTGGGGTTTTCTTGAAGGGTTCTAGTCGGGGGTTTTGAGAAAGTCAACGGCCTATAACCTTTTGTTGATAGCGTCCCAAAGCAAGCAGGGGAAAATATTGAGCATAAAAGTGATATTTGATGTAGAAGTGGCCTGGAAATCCGGTTCCGGTAAATTCTGCCTCTTCCCAGCGGCCATTGAGTTCCTGGGTCTCAATTAAATAGTGAGCTCCTTTCTCTAGGGCAGTGTGTTCAAAGGTTCCTAGGGCTTCCCCCGCCGCGATCAATCCTAGAATCCCCCAAGCGGTTTGAGAGGGGGTGCTTACCCCTTGTCCTTTGAGCCTGGGGTCATGATAACTGTGGCAAGTCTCCCCCCAACCGCCATCGAAATTTTGGCACTTGACTAACCATTGAACCCCCTTTTCAATCTGACGTTGATGGTTTTGGGGTTCTACTAATCCTAAGGCCGACAGGGCTCCACTGGTACCGTAGATATAGTTCACTCCCCAACGGCCAAACCAACTGCCATCGGCTTCCTGCTCTTTTTTCAAGTAGGTTAGAGCCCGCTGAATCCGGTTGGAGTTTTGATGGTTTGCCTGGGCAATTTGTAGGGGGGAAGGTTGCACCGGGGAAGATTGCACCGGGGAGGGTTGCAGTGCAGACGGTTGAACTCTGACCTGCTCAATCTTTGAAGGGCCCATTCTGCCCTGGGAATCCAGTTCTCCCAACATTTCCAACACCCGAGCGGTGACATCGGCGGTATTGGGATCGATCATGGCTTTCAAATCCCCGTAGGGAATGGCATTAATCCAGCTCTGATCGTTGTCAATATCAAAAGCTGCCCAACCCCCTGCCTGACATTGCATGGTCATCATCCAGTCCAATCCTCGATGGATGGCAGCTTGCTTGCGGGTTTCGTCAGGCAACCGGGCCTGGTTCAGGGCCATCACCACCACGGCGGAGTCATCCAGGTCAGGATAGAACCGATTCTCAAACTCAAATGCCCAACCTCCAGGCTGTCCCGCTGAATTCTTGACTCGCCAATCTCCATAGTCGAGAATTTGCTTTTGTAACAGCCATTCAGCCCCTTTGACTACGGCGGCATGATCCGGGGCTAAACCAGATTCTACGAGGGATCGCACCACCCAAGCCGTGTCCCAAACCGGAGAGATACAGGCCTGCATTCGATAGGTATCTGCTGTTTCGAGGGCAAACCGATCCACAGCGGCCAGTCCCCGTCTGATCACCGGATCATTTTTGTCGTAGCCCAGACATTTCAAGGCCAGCAGGGAATTCAGCATGGCTGGAATAATCCCGGCCCAATCTCCGGAGGCTTCCTGCCGTTCTAGAATCCACTGTTCTGCGGCTTTTAGCCCCGCTTGCCGAAACGGAACCAGATTCAGCCATTCCCCTAATTTGAATAGGGTATCGAGTTCTACAAAGAGATCAGTCCAATCAGAATGGCGGGGTAATCCACTAGGCTTGTCCTTTGACCCTTCAAGATAAAGTTCATCGAGGGAGATGCCCGGCTGAACGGCAAAGGTCGGTTTCTGATCAAACACAATAATCAGGGGCACTGTACTGCTGCGAGCCCAGCTCGAAAGCTCATAAATACTGAATTTGGGCAGGGACACCGGCAGAGGTAGGGGGAAGTTGGCGGGATTTTCTAGGAGCATAATCCAGGGAGGGATAGCCGGCAGTCCTGCCCAGGAATAGCAACCAATCAGGGCCAGATGCAACTTGGTAAAGATGCGGGTTTTGCTGATACCGCCCCGGTCGAGAATAAATTGCCGCGCCTTGATCAGGGCCGGATCACGGGCTGACACCCTCAACAATCTCAGGGCCATATAGGCTTCTACTGAAGTGCTGAGTTCTCCTCCATCGCCGTAAAATAGCTCCCAACCGCCGTGATCCCGCTGCTGCGATCGCAGATAGGCTTCCACTTTATGCAGTGGTCTAGAGGTATCTGTTTCCCAGATTTTATGGAGCAAGACAATCTCAGCCGTGATACTGACATTAGATTCCAGTTCTGCCCACCAGTACCCTTCAGGATATTGATGGGCCAGTAGATAGTTCTGGCTTGCAGCAATTGATTTTTGCAGTGGATCCATTTTGATACGTCTTTGATACGTCACGCGATGTGCAACTAATATCATCCCTCATCCCCCAGCCCTTCTCCCAAGGTTGGGAAAAGGGGGGAAAGAATCGGTCAAAATCCCTCTCCCAATCTGGGAGAGGGATTTGATTTAGGGTGAGGGAATTGAGAAAGTTACATATCGCGTAATTTGAGAAATATTTAGCCAAGCGAACGTGCGATTACTCTTTATGTCCAAACCATCCTTTCCCGACTCCTACTAACGTTGATCAAACAAGGGAGGTAAAGTCCTCGCGGGCTATTGATTCAACAGTGATTCCATTCAGAACGGCTAGGACTTCGCTGTTGAAGGCCAGCAAGGTGTTGCCGCCATCCTGAGTCAGGGTGAGGTTTTGAAAGCTCAGGCCATTATCCAAGACCAGAAAATCGATTCCGTTTTCAAAGTCCAGAATTGTATCGGTTCCATCTCCTATCGCCAGAACAAACCGGTCGCTGCCACTGCCGCCCGTAACCTGATCACGACCACCTGCGCCCACGAGGAAATCGTCCCCTGCACCGCCGTTGAGGAGGTCATCCTCTTCGCCACCGTCCAGAATGTCGTTGCCCGCGCCCCCGATGACGGTATCTTCGCCCGCATTGCCGTCTAACAGGTCATTCCCTTCGTCCCCACTCACAAAATCATTGCCGTCGTTGCCAGAAACTGTGTCGGATTCCTGACCACCGTAAAGCAGGTCGTTTCCACTGATACCTTCGAGCAAATCCTCGCCCAGATCGCCGAACACTTGGTCATTGCCCGCATCGCCCTGTAGGGTGTCATTATTTTGACCACCAAACAGAGTATCTGTACCATTTCCGCCGCTGAGAAAATCATTGTTCTGGTTGCCATTGAGCCAGTCATTGCCGCCCTCGGCCTGTATTTGGTCGTTGCCTAGATTCCCAAAGATGGAGTCACTACCGAATCCACCCTGAATCTGGTCATCGCTTTTGCCACCGTAAATCGTATCACCTCTGGTGTTGCCGCTGATGAAGTCAGCTTCGGGTTGTCCGAAGATGATGTCGGCACTGATACTGCCAAAAATGTTGTCGTTCCCCGATGTGCCCACTATGGGATTGGAACCGGGTTCTACAGTAATAACTTCAGCCGGATCATCGTTGGGTGCGAGGGTTGGAACGGTGATTGCGGGAACATCGTCTGTAGGGTCGATTTCTTTAGGGCCAGAAACGATTGGCGTGGGTTCAGGCGTGGGCGTGGGTTCAGGTGTGGGTTCAGGCGTGGGAACATCGTTAACCACTAACAAGAAATTCTAGGTGGCGTTCAGGCCCAATGAATCGGTTGCCGTAATCAGCAGATCAACATTAGGCTCGATTTCAAAGTCCAAACTCTGATCATTTCGGAGCTTGAGTTGACCATTAACCACTTCAAATCGGCTGTCATCCACACTGAAGGTAATGGGATTTTCCTCTGGATCGATAGCGCTGAGGTTGCCAATCCCTGCCCCAGCCACATTCTCATCAACGTTAGTGTTGTCGAGAGTAATGTTAGTTGGGGGTTCGTTGACATCAGTGATTTGAACGGTGAACGTTTGAGCAAAGGTACCGCCATTGCCGTCGTCAGTCTGAACCCGAATACTATAAGCGCTTTGGGCTTCAAAGTCGAAGCTTGCCTGAGTCACCAGTTGGTTGTTGACGATACTAAACTGACTGTTGTCGGTGTCTCCAGCGCCCGCAACCAAACTGTAGGTGTGAGTGTCGCCAATATCCGGGTCTACGGTGCTAAAGTCGCCAATCACGGTTCCAACGGGTTGGTTCTCGGCCACTGAATTGCTGTCCAGGTTGAGGGCGGTGGGCAGGTCATTAACGTTAATCACTTCCAGGCTAAAGGCAGGCAGAGCTAAGGTGACAGTTCCATCGGTCACACTGATAATAATGCTATCGGTGATACCTACATCGGCATTGCCAGGAGTTCCCGTCAAGGCTCCAGTAGCCGAATCAAAGCTGGCCCAAGTCGGTGGATTGTCAATGGAAAAGCTCAATACGTCTCCATCGGGGTCGCTGGATGTTGGCGTGAAGCTGTAATTGCTGTCCTGATTAACGTTGAGAGCAGGTGTGCCAGAAATTGTTGGCGGATCGTTAACGTTGGCAACGGTAAGAGTAAAAGCTTGAGTGGCGGTTGCATTGTCTTGATCCTGAACTTCTAGGGCAACGTTATTGGCTCCCAAGTTGGCGCTGGTGGGAGTTCCTGTTAAAGTTGCTGTGCCGTCGCCGTTGTCTGTCAGAGTCAACCAACTGGGGAGAGTTGTTCCGGTAATGGTTAAGACATCTCCCGTATCAGGATCGGTGGTAACGATGTCGTAGGTGTAGGCAAAGTCTTGGGTGGCGCTAGTAAGAGCAACACTGGTGAAACTGGGCGGATCGTTAACGTTGGCAACGGTGAGAGTAAAAGCTTGAGTGGCGGTTGCATTGGCCAAATCTTGAACCTGAAGTTCAATACTGGTAGCTCCTACATCAGCGTTGGTGGGGGTTCCTGTTAAAGTTGCTGTGCCGTCGCCGTTGTCTGTCAGAGTCAACCAACTGGGGAGAATTGTTCCGGCAACGGTTAGGACATCTCCCGTATTAGGATCGGTGGTAACGATGTTGTAGGTGTAAGCTGCATCTTGGGTGGCGCTAGTAGGAGCAACACTGGTGAAACTGGGCGGATCGTTAACGTCGGTAACAGTGATAGAAATAATCTCCTGGTCAAATCCCCTGGCGGTTGCCGAAATGTCAACCAGTTGATCTCCATCCTTAATCAAATCATCCACTGCATTGATACTAAATGAAGCCGAAGTTTGATCAACAGGAATAGTTACAGTTGTAGGAACTGTTAATTCAGTTGAATCAAGACTGGCTAAGGTAACATTTAAAGCGGCTGCGGTTCCACCTGTGCGAGTAACAGTAACAGTTGCGGCATTCTCACCATCACTTTCAGAAATTCGGGATGAATCAACGCTCAAACTCAGACCGACCGGAGCATTTTCGGCGAGATAGATGCCTTCTGTACCATCTGTAAATCTTGCTGAAAAAACAACTTGATCGCCATTGAGTCCCTCTCGACCCAATGCCAAATCTTCAATTACCTTGCCTTCCAAGGGAATATTCAGATCAATAACCGTTGAGAATTCTCCCGCTACATTTTCATAAATTCCCTGCTGGTTATTTGCCCCAATCCCCAAAAATGCTAAATTTTCATTATTATCTAAACTAACGAAATAGAAGAAATCAGTGAAATTCCCAACTCCTTCTGGAATTGCAGTATTTGTATCAGCTACCAAACTAATTCCATTGTTATTTCTGAGATAAAGACCAGATTGATTACTAGAATCGATCCCAAAGAATGCGACGTTATCATTCTCATTTAGACCAGGACTACCCACAAATTTAAAAGTCTCAGTCCGGCCTGGAATTTGAGTGTTAGTATCAACAATAGTTGTTAAGTTTCCTCCACGACTTTGATAGATTCCCTGTACTTCTGATGGTTTTGGAAATTCGTCATTGGAACCTATAAAAACAATTGTTTCAGCATTATTTAAAATTGAATGCCTAATGTCCTCAAAGTTGAAGCTAGTGCCCGGAATCACTGTATTATCGTCTACTATGAGTTCATAGACTCCATTCTTTCTGAGGTAGAGTTCACTAGTTCCTGAATTTGAAAAGAAGTTTGGATTGATAGAGAAAACTACTGATCCCGAATCATTCAGATCCGTATAACCTGAGAACTCCAAAGAAAACTCATCCCCAGGAAAAGAAGGGTTAGGTTGGAACACAATAGGAGTAGTTGGATCTGCAACTCGATTGAGTCCTCCGGCTGTTGTATAAATTCCAGACGCGCTTTGAATAGGATTTCCATCAGGAGGATTCTCACTAGGGGAAAAAAAACGGATTATTGAAAAGAAGGCAATCTCTCCGTTATTATTGAGGGATGGAACGTAAAACCCTAAGAACGTATCAAAACCGTCATCTGGAAAGGGATCATCTGGAATTGAAGTATCGGTATCAACGATGGTGCTGATTTGTCCATTCGAGTCGTCGTAAAAATAAATGCCGGCTTCATTATCCTCATTCTTCCCAGCATAAAATGCAATATCTCCATTCTCGTTAAGGGCTGGCGGCAACAATTCGTCAAGAGGAGGAGGAAAGCTGAACCTCAGAAAATTACCATCTCCTTCTGGTGTAGGAAAGCCCGTATTCGCAATGCGTGTAAATGTGAATGTCATTAGCCTCTCCTTATGAATTTAAATTGACTTTTAATACAAACTCAACTGTCTTAGAGTTTCAATGTCATATCAGTCTTCAGCCTCGCGATTATGCATCTTTACATTTGGCAATCAGGAATTTGGTAGAAGCTCCTGAAACCTTATCAGATAAGCATTTCAAGTGATTTCTTGACAAAAACGATGCTCAATTAAAGTTCAAAATAGCTGGCTTTTTGAGAATTAGCGGCTTTTTGAGTAGCCATCAGACCCCAATTCTGGGGGAGTTAGATGTTGGCCCCCCGGCTCCCAATTCTGGGAGAGCCAGACTTCTCAAAGTTCCTCAGTATTGGCTTCGTCGTGAGACTTCGGCGTGAGTGCTCAGTCGAACCGCTCTGTCGAACGGAGGATTTGGGCGCTCAGCCGAAAAGGGTAGTCAGATTTTCTGTGTCCGTCGATTTTGTCACATCGATCGCGGTGATCCCGTCTTGATAAGACAGAAAAGCGACGGTTTTCAAGAAGGGGGCATTATAGATTTTGGCTATTTTCAGATCCCGTAATCCTCTGCTTTGGATGGCCTGAATTCGACCGACCACTTCCGGGCGGACCGGATCGGTAATTTTAACAATGAGCATCGATATCCGGTCCATTTGGTTGTTATTAAAGTTTAATCCGACGTAAACATAGTCATTTTCTTCGGTGGGTATTTTTCCGCCATCAGAGCCTAAGTCGATATGGGTTCCTACATCCAATCCGGCGATATTATAGGTATCGAATCCTCGGAAAAGGGCAGGAGGGAGGAGTTGCCGAAAAATAAAGGGCTTAGTGGGTTCTGTGGCATTGATCATATGGATATTGGAATCATCTGCGACAAGTACTAATTGGAAAGCGAAGTTTCGACCGGTTCCTGTTTGATTTAAGCGTCCGTATTGGAAAAAGGTTTTTACTAAAGTGGCGGAATCCCGGTTCTTATTTTGTACAACAGAGCCTTGTTGGGGAGTGAAGGTTAGTTTTAGGGAAGCGATTACTTGAGCGGTTTTTAAATCGGAAATATCTAGTACTTTAAGACCGCCGGGACCATCGGCCACATAGAGGTAAGGCCATGCCAAATCCGCGGAGCGGGCATCTTCAGTGGAAATGGTTTTCATCAATTTCGGGCGTTTGGGTTGTTTTATATCAAAGAGGGCGATTCCACTTTTTCCGCAACAAGCGACTAAGGTATTTCCGGAGACGAGGAGATTCTGGACATCGGAGAGTTTAATCTGGTTCGCGATGGTGGGAAAGGCGGGGTTTTTGAGGTCAATCACGATTATTTCTTCACCCCCAACAGCCGCGAAACCGTATTCCGACTGTCCGTGTACTTTATCAGTGGTTAGGGCAAAGGATTCGACATCTTCTAGTTCCAAAGTTGCAACCGGTACGGATTTTCCCAGCTCTTTCTTTTCTACTGCGACGGTTTCCAGTCCGCGATTAGTAATGGCGTAGAAAAAATGACGAGCGAGTCGATAGTTTACCGAGCCCATTCCGTAGGTGGCGCTAGAGCGGTGGCATTCGACACAGGAGCGGGTGAATTTTTGAACACTATGGAGTTGATGATGGATCATGGTCATTCCGGGATAATCCTTCTTTGGTTTCCGGCATTCGGTGATCGAGTATTTTGCGTCCTTGTTTAT
>JAAURB010000018.1 GCA_012033335.1 Oscillatoriales cyanobacterium RM2_1_1 | reverse complement strand
GTTCTTCGAGTTCTTCCAGACTCAGGTGAGCCCTAATTTTGAGCCGTCTAGCCATTGTATTTCAACAACTCTTCTGACAACATTATGACTCTTCATCCGGATTTGATATAACTGACCAGACCAGAGCAGTGTAGAGCTTGATGTCCTTTTCAACTAGAGCCACGAATTCTAAGGATTCAGGCTGATGCAAATCGACTTTACCGTCATAGAGCCGATGACGACCCCGACCTTTTTGACGGCCAGTGTATAAGAACTTCAGATGAGCATCCCGACGGAGTTTACCAATCACGATTCGAGATCGGGAGATCAACAGGACAGTTGCTCCATCCGAGTGAATTTGCTGTGGAGATAACCATTGACCGACCTAATATCAAATCCTTTTAGTTGCCCACAATCTAAAGTTCAGTCAAGCTAAGAGGTTTACCATCTTTTGTTATAATACTCCAACCGGATTTAATATAAGCTCAGGTCTTTGCCCGCCCGTAGGGTCTGCATAAAAGCTTGAATAAAACTCCCGGCGTAGGGAGAAGCCACACCAAACATCAGGGGCATCCGACAGATTGCAGTTTTAGAATAGTGCGATCGCATCTTTTGTTCGGCTAGGACTTTTTGTACCCCATAGTCACTGATGGGAGAAACGGGATCAGTTTCTCGATAAGGGGGATTCAAACCATCGAATACCAGATCCGTTGAGGTAAAAACACAGGGGATATCTAGCTCACAACAGAGTTTAGCCAGATTCACCGAGGCTGTAACATTAATCAAGGCAGTTTCTGTGGGATGAAGCTGACAGAAATTGGGTTTAGATTGAGCAGCAGTATGAATCACTGCATCAGGCTTTAAAGTATTAAATAGGTCTTTAACTGCAGGCAAATCAGTGAGATTAATTTGAACAAAATCCTGAACGAGCTTACCTTTAGAACTTTTAATGTTGTGAGCATAATAGGTTCCATACACTTGCCACTGAGACTGAGCAACGTCACAGATATTCCAGCCGAGAAATCCACTCGCTCCAGTCACAAGAAGTTTCTGCATGGGATGGGTCAGATGTGATTTTCAGTGTGAGATTGGGGGTGAGTTTTGATGGGACTTTCAGGATGCTGTTCGAGATGGCTTGCAGCGCTGTTTTCAATATGACTTTCAGGTAGAGAACGCTGGCTCAGATCCTCCAACTGGGTCTCTAAGACCGAAAGCCGGGACTCCAATTCTCCAATCCTGTCTTGGTGAGAAGACATTCCCAAGTAAGCTCGGAGAGCATCGACAACAGTATCGGACTTTGATTGTCCAGTTGCCTCTACTCGAGCCATCAGGGCTTCATGAACATCAGGAGGAATCCGCACTCCTAGGAATGGATTTGGCATAGATTTAGCACAATCACGCCGGAGGAATAACTGAAATAATGACTCGATGATAGCAGTCTGCCTGAGGTGCTTGGTTCTGGCGATAGTATTAATTCGTAAAGCCGTGAGCAACCCCTCAGATTTTGTAAAGCAAGATTAATTTTTTTATGGAAATGCAAATCTTTTGCACTTTAGGTTACACTCTATGACAACAATATGAAAACGGGTGTTATCAGTTAGGGGCTCACGACGTTAGGCTAGTAGATGTGGTGGGTAGATGTGATGGAGGCTGACTGAGATTGGGTGATATTAGTTGAGGGTGATCGCCCCTCTCAGTTGTAAATTTCAGTTGTAAATTTAGGACTGAGATTGCTCTATGCCCTTGCAAGCCTGATCTACACCGTTCTGAAAGCCAACGGGAAGGATGCTAACTGTGATTTTATATCTCGATTTAAGTTTGTCTTACTCAGATTGTCTTACTCAAGTTGTTTTGCTCATTAGTCCAGTTGATCTTTTGTTCATTTAGACCTTTCTTATAAAAATATGTCAACCTCTGTAAGCTCTGATGAAAAACGGGTTCCTAGAAAAATTTTAATTGCGGATGATGAATCTGCAATTCGGCGGATTTTGTCTACCCGCCTGTCTATGGTTGGTTACAAAGTTGTTGTAGCTGCTGATGGTGTGGAAGCGATTGATTGCTTTGAGCAAGAAGCCCCTGATCTATTAGTGCTAGATGTGATGATGCCCAAGCTCAACGGATACGGTGTCTGTCAAAAGATCCGAGAGACTTCGGACATCCCAATTATTATGTTGACGGCCCTTGGAGACGTGGCTGACCGGGTTACAGGGTTAGAGTTGGGGGCTGATGACTACCTGACCAAACCCTTTTCTCCGAAGGAGTTAGAAGCTCGGATTCAGGCCATTCTGCGTCGATTTAAAGATTCATCTGCTCAGTCTTCGACTACCACTGAAGTGATCAGTGTAGATGGCCTCCAGGTCGATACAATCAAGCGGCGGGTTTACAAAGCCGGTCAGGTTGTCCCGCTGACGTATATTGAGTTCAATCTTCTCGAACTGTTGCTCAAGCATTCTGGAGAAGCGGTTTCGCGATCGGATATTCTTCAGGAACTCTGGGGATACGCCCCCCGCCGCATTTCTGATATGCGAGTGGTAGATGTTCATGTGGCTCGCCTGCGGGCCAAGATTGAGGATGATCAACGCAATCCCGAATTTATCCTGACCGTTCGGGGCATCGGGTACTCATCGCAACGGCTATCCATCATTGACGAGGCGATCAGCGCTTAGCAGGGACTAGCTGAAAGATTGATTGAGTCGGGGGTCTTAACCTCTGACTCATGATCAATATTTTGGCTCAATATTTCAGATGGCTTCAGGTAAGCATTTACCGATAAAATAGGATTCAAAGTTAATTTAAGTTCTTTGTTGCAATCAAAATGGATATTCTGTCATTAGGTTGGGTTGGAGTTCTGGTGGTATTTACTTTTTCGATCTCCATGGTAGTTTGGGCCCGAAATGGGTTCTAGAGGCCCCTGGATACTGTTTCGATGATGGGTTCTGATATTGGTTGGAGAAGTTGCCGATTACTCCGCCAACCAATAGGAATTTCCTTCATAATTGAGCTCATTGTGTAGAATTCGCTCATAGAGTTCTGGCAGTTGATCGGTCATCAGGTTATCTTCGATGCCGTAGCCTAAGCTTGTCCAGGTTCCAGACAGCAAATCCAACACATCATCAATTCTGCCCCGTCTGAGCATTTGAGGAATGTCAGCATCCCAAAAGCTCTTGTCTAGGAGCCAACGATAAATCACAACATCTTGATATTCTGATTCAAAGCTATGGGGCTCTTCAGAGAGCGCTTGAGTCGGTTTGGGGTGATACCGCTCAGATAGTTTTTCCCAGGTGGGCGTGAGAATTTGATAGCGCCCAGCGGCGGTGGTGCAGACCCCCTTGTTTGGCCCCCGTTCAATAATGGCACAGCGATCCGGATGGTGACTCAGATCGGCAATATACTTACCGCCATACAAAACATGATAGGGATTGCGGTAGTTTGATTCGCTAGCGGAGATTGTTCGCATCAAGGCTCGAATATAGGGATCGCCCCCCTGCATCACCAGGGGAGGCCATTTCTGTTCAATGGTCTGATCAATTAAGCGAGCTGAAATTTCTCTGGTCGGTTGCTCAGACTGAAAATATTCAGCGTAGGAATGCTTGAGCCCCAACACCGTCACTCCACTGAGGACAACATAGGCCAGTTGAGCCAATCGCTTCCAGACCTGCCGATACCTGAATCTAGGCTTTTTTGACTTGGGAACAGGGCTGACTAGGGGCGGGGGTTGCCAGGTTTGCCATAGATCACTTCCCACCAGTTTCGTGGTTGGAATTGGCGGTAAGTCAAGACGCTGATCTTGGGATTTTGCTGCCCGATTCATGCAAATTATCTGACACTAGCGAACATTTGCTCTGGAGATTTGATGTCAGCTCCAGATTGAGCCACAACCTCGACAATTTTATTACGTGCTGAGGGGATTAACAATGCTTCGACACAGACTTGAGCCACTTTTTGTCGAGGAATACTGCCATCAAACAGACTATCTGCCCCCTCCATGACGATTGGCAAAGTATTGTCTTCATTTTTCAGGCCCCCTGGCCGCACAATTGTATAAGTCAACCCACTCTTCTGCAAGGACTCTTCGGCCTGTTTCTTCCAGAGCAAAATCAACCAGAACAGATTTAAGGGATGAAAGAACTGAGAAACACAGAGGGATGACACTAAGACAAAGTGTTCAATCCCTTGAGCTTTTGCCAGTTTGATCAGATTTTGGGTGCCTTCATAGTCCACCCGATAGGGGCCAGTCGGATCAAAGCTTGGGGCCGCACCTGTAGCACACAGAAGTACCGTACTATCTCCAATTGCAGTTTCCAGGCTTTTGGGGTTTAGGACATCCCCCACTATCGCTTCAGCGTCTGGGGGTAAAATTTCAGCGGCTTTTGCTGGATCGCGAACCAGGGCTCGAACTGGGATGCCCCGTTGAACAAGTTCCTGAACAATATAACGACCGGTCTGGCCCGTGGCCCCTGCAACAAATGCTTTCATAGTTTCTTGAGTTTCTAACCTTGAGTTTTGATCTTGAATCTGTGACCTGGAGCTTTAGACCTTAAACCTGAAACTTGGGAGTTTGAACTTTTATCCCGGAATCCTCAGAATTGAACTTGAAGTTTTTGAAGGCAAGCCTTGAATCCAGGTTGCAAATCCTCAGATGTGCTAAATTTTGCTGAAATTACTGAGAACAGCAGTTAAATTATATTGAGTGGTTCAATCAAAGTTCAGTATAACTATTGTAGCGATTCACCTCCTTCAGCGGGCATTCTTAAGTTGGACAGATGCACTGACCGTGCTAATCGTAGGAGAACTTGAAACTAATGCAGCACAACTCGATGAAACTTCAAACTGTTGCAGTGTCTGAGGAGCTTTTTGCTGACTCCCTCTATTCCCCTCAACGTGAGGTGGCTGTCGATGCTGTAGTTGAAAACAGCGAACCTATCTGGTTGCGAACTCAGTACGAGGATTCCATGGAGCTTTATGCAGACCGGCATACAGTCGCTCAGTATCTCGATCATCATCAAGGATGGTTTCGGCGATGCGCTGAGCCGATGCAAACCCGTCTGATTGACCAAAATGCCTATGACTTGCTGATTGGGCGTTTTGGAGCCCTAGGGTATGCCGTAGAAGCCCGAGTTGGATTGAATCTAATTCCCCCTGATGCTAATGGTCTCTACCAGATCTCTACCGTACCCGTTCCAGGCTATACAGCTCCGGGATATGAGGTCAACTTTCAGTCCACGATGAAACTGGTTGAGCGCTCCGTAGAAGAAGTGATTCGGACTCGGCGGCTCAAACCCACAGAATCTCCAGCCGTGGTTACAGCAGCGGAGTGGCGTCTCGATCTAGCTGTAGGCATTCAGTTTCCCAAATTTGTCCGCTCTATGTCTGAGTCTCTCATTCAGAGAACGGGGGAAGGCTTACTCGATAAGATTATCAAACAGGTTTCCCGGCGACTGTCCCATAAAACTCAACTTGACTTTCACAATACTCTTGGTATTCCCTTTCCCCACCATAGATACCGTTGAGTATTTCAATTTTTGTTTAATGGTGTTTAACACATCGTTCAGGACTTATTGTTCAAGGCTATCGTTCAGGACTATGGGGACATTGGCATAAAGTAGGTTTAAGCAACGTTCCCCAGTGGCGCAACGATCCCTTAGACCAATTAATTGATCAACAAATCTGATCAATAAATCTATACCTGTTACATTTTGCTGATGATTCGCTGTAAAATTTCAACCCCCGTCAGGGCTTGCCAGCCAAACAAACCCAGCAGGGTGACATTCAGGGCAATATGAGTGTATCGGGCCCAACCCGCTCCTTTTTGCATAAAGGGAGTCAGGGAAGCAGAAACGGCAATCATACCTGTCATGCCTAGACCTGCCAGCAAATGGGGGCCAAAAAACAACTTACCATTGTTGATGTAGGTGACTGCCATTCCCCCCAACATCCCTAACACCATGACGGATAAGACAACTGAACCAATCTGATGGTGCTTGATATTAAATTTACCTTTGATCAGTTCCTTCTTCAGATCGCCTTCGGCATTACGAGTTCGGCGGATCTGAACCCCTAGATAAAGGGCGTAGATTGTTAGGGCCAGCAAAACCCACATCAGGGCCGGATGAATGAAGTTAAGCCAGGGTTTGATGGATTCTGGAATAGATAAATTCATAGGGTGCTCCAGTTATTAAAAAGCTTCACAAAACTTAGCATAACAGGTCTAATCTGCTCTGGCATCAGGAACTTTGCCCCGTTGCCGTTGGGGCCGTTGCCGTCTGCTCAATCAAGGGTTTCAAGCGGAGGGTTGTGAACTCTGACGGGATACTTTGCCAAACCCCAAACTCTGAAGATACAGGCCACCAACAATCCCCAAGAACCCTATATAGCCAATGATCTGAGCCAGATAAAGATGATCCCGATATCCCAACAATACCTTCAAGATCACCCCGGGAAATTGGCGCTCAGGGAGAACGTTACTCGTATCCCAAACTAATGGCCCCAGAAGACAAGAATCCTTGAAAACACATAGTTGAGCGCCTTCGGGACTTAATCGGGTAAACAGACTGGCTGCATTGTCCAGATGTCTCAGGGTAGAAATAACTAGCCCCGCCACAATCAATAGCAGGAAAACTCCCATCACCTGAAAAAACAGCCGCAGGTTGATTCTCACGCCCCAGCGACATAACAATATCCCTAACCCTGCCGCCCCCAAAATCCCGGCCAGGGCTCCCAGGGCAGGAGCAAGTCCCTGCTGAAATTGTGCCGCCACAAATACCACCGTCTCAAAACCCTCCCGCAACACCGCAATAAAAATCAAGATAAAAACTCCCCAACCGGCTCGGGAACTCTCCTGAATCACATTTGTAATAGCGCCTTCGACTTCGGATTTCAGGGATTTGGACTGTTGGGTCATCCAGATCAACATCCAGCTCAACATGGAGATCGCCACCAAACCAAACCCCGCCTCTAGAAGCTGCTTAAATACGGGAGCATAGAGATTTGCAGAGGTGGCCACTCCCCGCATCAAACCCTGAAACAGGATCCCTACCCCCCCACTGGCCAAGATTCCAGCCAGGACTCCACCATAAACCCAGCCATTTAGCCGGGTTTGATTGGCTTTTTTCAGACAAGCCAGAACAATTCCGACGACTAACGCAGCCTCAAAGCCCTCTCGCAGGGTAATCAGAAAAGTGGGTAATGCATCGCTGAAGTTCATGATCGTCTGGCAATGGGATAAAGTTCTGATCTGTAATCCAATATAGCGATCCTAAATTCAGTCGTGAGAAAAGCTAGGAAGAGATTTAGGAACCTTCGTCCTCAAAAAGGGGCAACGCCCCCCTCGTCCCCCTCTCACCATCACTTGTGATTACCATAAGTAGGTGATTGTCATGAATTGTCAAATGGAAGAGGGCACTGCACCCCCATCAATCTTTTAATTGATTGCGTCAAGCTACTTATCTGTAATCTTGTATTTATAGTCTAAAAGAACTCTGAAAATCTTGCCGGTTGACCTGCGGTTAGTCTACGGGCCAATTCATCGCCAATTTATCCCCAAGTTACTGACCCCCAAGTTACTGAGGATCAACTGGGGGATCGGTCACTCCAGATGGATCGGTATCAGGAATTACTGAATCCGAGGTTCCAGAATCAAGCGGTTGTTCTGAGGGAATCCCCGGTAAAAGCAGAGGATTCTCCGGGACAGTTCCATCTGGCCCACCGGGAGTGGGCCCTCCTAGTCCCGGTGGGGGCGGCGGCGCAGAGCCATTCCCTGGAATATTGGGTAGGCCATTGGGATTCGTCAAATTCGGATTGTTTAACAGGTTGGGTTCATTGGGGGCTGGAGTTTCAGCAGAGCTCGGGAGGGTTGCTAGGGCGACGCGACTGGTCACCTGGCGAATTTGATCCAGGGTTTGTACCACATCGTTATACCTGGAGTCTTTAGGAGCATAGAGAACCACCAAGCCATCGGCATTGCGACGCAGGAACAGCTTTAATTCTCGATCAAGCTGCCTGCCTGTAATCTGTCGTTGGTTAACATAGATTTGACCCGTCGCATCAATTCCCACAATCAGCATTTGCTGCATCTGGGTTTCCCCAGTTGATGCTTTTGGTAGATCGACATTAATGGCCTGTTGGCGGGTTAATTGAAGGGCTGCCAGGATAAAAAAGGTCAGGATACAAAAGACAACATCAATCAGGGGTAGAAGCTCAATTCTACCTTCGTCTGCATTGGTGGGAGAATCCAGATGAATTTTCATAGGTATTGGGCCTGTTTACTGATTAGCAGGATTTTGAATTTTTGTAGTTAGTTTGTAGTTTGAACGGTGTAGTTCAAGTGATGATGTGGAATAGCCGTCTCGGCTGTTGTGTAGGAGGTAAGATGCCTGTGTCACAGGATACTTGTTAGGGCGGATCGCTGTTCTATAACAAGCAAGATGCCTGTGCCACAGGATGGTTAGGCCGAATCTTCTATTACTGCATCAGGTCAGTTCCGATCAGAAGGTTCCCCCTCTGATCTGGAGGGAAAATCATCTGACGATGAACTGATTGGCTCTTCGTTGTTGAACGTAGGATCTAAACTGGCCTCGGGCTCAGAACTGAGTGGGTTTTCAGCCATAGAATTGTTTTCATAGATGCCAATACTAGCAGCAGAAGGAGCTTCAGGATTCTCTAGATCATCAGAGAACTGAATCAGAGGTTGGGCTGCTGCGGCCTCTTCCGCTGCCCTTTGGGCTGCTGCCGCCCGTTCACTCTCATAGATCGGCTCAAGTTGAGATTTGACTTGGGGCCAGTTTTGACGGTAAAGGACTTCAAGTTCATTGCCGGCTTTGCGAAAGGCCTTCACCTGACCAAAGGATAAACCCTGAAATAATCGATAAAAAGTCAAGCTGATCAAGGCCACCACCAGACCCGTTGCAGTACTGATCAATGCCTCCCCAATTCCCAGGCTGACATCCGAAGCTGAGGAGGTGCCAATGTCTCCCAACTGAATCGAGCCCAGGGAATTAATCAACCCCACGACTGTCCCCAAAAGCCCCAACATGGGGGCTAGGGCGATCACCGCTTCCAGAATTTTGTCCCCCCGTCGCATGGAAGCCAGTTCATCATCGGCAGCAGCCTCCAGGGCCAGACTAAACAATTCGGGGTCAGGGGTATTTAACCGCAAGGGCGCAAATAAAAACCTCCCCATGGGCTGATCTCCTGCCTGTTTGGCTCCCCGATAGGCATCCCCCCACAGCCCTCGGCGAGCCGACTCAATCACCTGACTGATAATTTGTTGTTCTTTCGTGAGAGTGCTAATCCAGAAGACTAACCGTTCAATAATCGTACTGACCGATAGGATAGACAGCACGAGTAACGGCCACATGACTGGCCCACCTTTATCAAAAATGTCCTGAATGTTCATGTTCCTCCCACTCCTCGCATTCCTCGCAATTGACCCTTCACTTACTTTAGGTCTTATTCAGCTCGTTTATCTGATATTTGAGTTAATCAACCTCAACTAAAAATTCGTAATCGTACCCTCTAAAATTAGAGTCCAATTCTATCGTATACTTTCCACTCGTTGGGATTTGTCCTGTCCATTCAGTTTGGGTTCCTGGGGCTCCTGAAATCTCATTCAGGGCTTTGCCATCAGGAGTCACAATCATGGGAAATACGGGCTGATAGCTCTCCACAGTTAGAGTTTGTCCTGCCTCGGCATTCAAAGTATAACGATGACTACCTCCGCCGATAATCTGGCCCTTGACTAGGGCAGACTTACCGCCTGGTAAAAACTGGATGGGGCGCTCCATATTAGGGCAGCTACTCTGGGTACGGCTCTTAGAGATCCAACCTTCGACAGGGCTATTAATTTTCAGCCAGCCTTCTTTTTCTGCCTCAACGGAGACAAAAGTCTGATTGTCGAGCTGACCTACGATATTCCCTTCAGCAACCTGGGGGGCCGACCGAACGTTCAAGGGGGGCTCAGTATCAGCCACAATCGCCATACTAATGGAACATCCTTCTGTCATGGGCCGAATAACCACAGGACTGGCCTCAGGGGCAGGAGTTGCCGTGGGGGGATTGGCAGTTGGGGGATTGGGAATCGGGGAAATAGCAGGAGGATTGGGAACGTCGGGAGGGGGAGAGGAGGTATCAGTCGGGACTGCCGGGATCGGAGGCTTGACTGCAGGTCGAGGTTCAGGGCGAGTTTCAGTCACCGGAGCAACCGGGCTTGACCCGGGTTCAGAGAGACGGGCTTGAACAGTCGTATAGGCGATGATTGCGGCGGTAGTCACCCCAGCAATCCCAGCAATCATCCATTGATTTGGCTTGAAAGTCATCGTCAATTACCTTCTACTTTTCCTATAGGAAAACAAATTAAGCTAATTAATTTCTAGTTCAGGTTGGATAAAACCATCTGTCCCTGACTACTTTAGACATTACGGGATCAGGGCAAGAGGTTCCGGATTACCGGGTAATTGGCCTTGGATTGAGTCAATTGTTAACGAGTCAGAGATCAGCCTGAAGATCGGCTCGAAAATTCCTAAGCTCAGGGCGAGTCTCTAAAAGTCCTCTCCTGTAACTATTTTAGGGGAAAATCAGTTAAGGGAAAATCATCACCCTGTCCTCTCCAAAGCCCAGGAGTTTCATTGGATAAAACTGGATTGGTAGGATTATCGGCTTTCAATCCTGTGAGGTATGGATTTGAGAGTTGGCGGCAGAGTGCACCACCAACTGCACCACTCACTCCTGTGCTTCAGCAACAGGAGAAACGCTGTGTTAAATCATGTCTTAAATCAAATAACAATTTTGCGGTGCAGGCATCTGACCTACTAAGACCGAGGCGAGACGGCTGTTTTACCCTATGGTTTTCTACTCCATTTTATTTACTCCCCAATCCTAAGCTCTGGGGTTTCTCAGCGAATATACTGGTTAGTATTCCAGAGGCCCAAATTGATGTATCAGTGCTCCTAAACCCCTTCACATCGCTCCTATGCCTAAACCGATTTCTGATCCAGTTCATCGACAACACCGCAGCCAACTTCTCAGTCAAGTCCAGGCGGAGATCCAACAATATCGGAATCAGTCTCTCCACCGGGCGGTGCTGACCCAACTTGTTCAAGAAGCCCCACCATTGAAAATGCGGCGCAATTGGGATATTGAAGCCAAGGTGGGCAATCGGCCTAGTTTTCGATTGAAGGCCGGGAGTGGCGTGATTCCCATTTTTGATCGGATTGGGGGAAAACTGCTGATCCTGGGGGCTACGGGGTCTGGAAAAACTACAACCTTGATGGGTCTGACTAAAGCATTGGTCAAACGGGCGATCGTGGATCGAGAAGAACCGATACCCGTCCTATTAAAACTGAATACCTGGAGCCCAAGTCAGGCGATCGCGGACTGGATAGTAAACCAACTTCAGGCCAAATACAAAATTCCTCCGGACATGAGCTGGTATTGGCTGGATAATCTACAAATTTTACCTCTGCTAGACGGGTTTGACGAAGTTGAACCCGCGAAGCAAGATGACTGCTTACAGGCCATTAATGAACTGCTGGTGGGCCACCTCTGCCCTCTACACCTGGTGGTCTGCATCGAAACAGCCACTTACAAACACTGCCAGAATCGCCTGCATTTGAATGGAGCGATCCTGATGAAGCCCCTCTCCAAAAAACAAATTCGCGACTATTTAATCAAAGCCAAAAGTCGAGAGTTGTGGCTCAACATTGAAGATAATGCCAGCTTAATGAAACTAGCCAAAAAACCGCTATTTCTCAGTCTAATGGCCCTGACCCTTGAGGAATTGCTGGTTGAATCCTGGAAGCGCTTGGAATCCCTCGAAGAGCAATGTCAGTATTTATTCAATGCCTATATTCGGCGGCAAATTTCCCGCGATTATCTCAGTAAAAATCCGACACAAACCCCCGAACAATTGCGCCAATGGTTCTCCTGGCTAGCCCAGCAATTGGAGTCTGAAAACCGGACTGAATTTTCACCTCAAGAAATTCCTCGGGACTGGCTACAAACCCCTGAGCAGAAGAAGGCTTATTCTTTGAGGATGCGGGTAATTTCTGGAATAATCTGGGGCGGAATCCTTCTGTGGATTTGCATTGGAGCCATTCGGGGATCAATTATTGGAGTAATATCAGGGGCAAATATGGGGTTGATCTGGGTATTGGTAACTCGATCATTTTCCTGGAATGAGCGCATGGAACAGTTTATCCTGCAAAGCGTCCTCTCTTCTAAAGGTTATCTTCCCTGGCAATACCGACGATTTTTGAACCATGGAACTCAAAAGTTAATTTTACAAAAAGTAGGAAATCAATACCGGTTTATCCATCGATTATTGCAGCGTCATTTCAGTCAAATGTAACGCCAAAGCGAACTCCTCATCGAATCTCTAAGTCAAAATTTGAGCATTACTTGAAAACTTATTGAAAACTTAATTTTTCAGATGGTTTTAAAGCAATTGTAAAGGATAACTCTGTTTTGTGAATATTTTGTGAATTGGCCTATTCAAGAGCCATATAACTGATGTTCTTAAAATACCCATGATAGGATTGAGTTAGGGGGTTAAAAAATCGAATTCTATTTGGAACTTTATGTAAAATCATGCTTCAAATTCGTCCTATCAAGTCTGTTTTAATTTATGCTATGTCCTTATGCTCCATAACTTGGGGTATGGCCATTCCGGCGAGCGCCCGGTCATATTCTCCAGCGACCACTCAGACGACCCATCTTCTGAATCAGCAAGCCAACCTTACCTTTCCTCCCACCGAAGATCGGGGAGCGCCCTCTCGCACAAGGGGTTCTGGTAGCCGTGGCCCCTGTGGAGATGGCTCAGACTCAGCCCTATCTGATATAGCCCTTACAGCCTTGATGCCCGCCAATAACATCGGCACTACCATCAGTTCCCATCCTGCTGTCTACGTCTACGTCCCAAAAACTTCTGGGAAATCTGCTGAGTTCACCCTCTACAACTGGACAACTCGGGAGCGGGCCGCAGTCTATGAAGCCCAGGTTCCTGTAGCCAACCTGTCCGGCATCGTCAAAATTCCCCTGCCTGAAACCGTTAACCTCGAGCCTGAGAATACCTACGTTTGGGTATTTAGTATTGTTTGCAATGCTCAGGATCGCAGTCAGGATCAGTACGTGAGTGGCTGGATAGAGCGAGTCTCTCTAAAATCCGATCAGCAGGCTACAATTGAAGATACTCAGCAACCCTCGGAAAGGCAGCTCTCTATGCCTCGGCTGGTATCTGGCATGAAACCCTAGAGATCCTGGAGCAACTTCGCTCCACTGATCCTCAAATCTGGAGAACGTTCTTGGATTCGGTCGGCCTTGGAGAAATCTCTGAGCAGCAGGTTATTGAATGTTGTCAATCGCAATCTTCCCTCTAGGATTAAAGTCCACGGATTCGGAACCTCAGAGCTTAGCATCTAAAAGCTCAGAACCTGAAAATTTTATCAATACGATTAGCGGTAAGCGTTATGCCCCTTGCCGCTAATCCTTCATCTTTAAGAGCATCTATGGATACCAAGGGGGGAGTTCGATCTTTATTATGGAGATGGCGAGGGGTTTGGATTACGACCCCATCGATTGCCGCTTTGATTATTCTGCTGCGCCTGACTGGAATTCTTCAGTTTTGGGAGTGGGGGGCCTATGATACGTATCTGCGCTATCGACCCTATCAACCCCCTGAGAATCGGATCGTTATTGTTGGAATTGATGAGGCCGATTTACAGAAAGTGGGTCAGGCTTTGATTCCTGATGGCGTTTATGCAGAGCTTTTAAAGAAGCTGCGGGAGATGCAGCCCCGGGCAATTGGCCTGAATATCTATCGAGACTTACCGGTGCCGCCGGGTCACGAAGACCTGGTTAAGGTGTTTCAGACCACTCCAAATTTAGTCGGAATTCAAAAAGTAGTGGGAGATGAGCGGCAGGATACGATTGCTCCGCCGCCCTTACTAGCGGCCCGGGGATTAGTTGGGGCCAGCGACTTGATTCTGGATACTGACTATAGAGTTCGGCGCGGTTTACTCTATCTGACTGATGACCAGGATCAGACCATTTTTAGCTTTGGCTTCCTGGTGGCACTACTCTATCTAGAAGGTGAAGGTATTACCCCTGAAACCATTGAAGGCACGAACCGCTGGCAATTGGGCCAGGAAGTTTTTGTTCCCCTCAATCCAAATGACGGTGGCTATGTCAAGGCAGATACCCAGGGATATCAACTACTGCTGAATTATCAAGGAGCCCAAGGACATTTTGACGTGGTTTCGCTGTCGGATGTCCTGGACGGCCGAGTATCGGCAGATTGGGGACGGGATAAGATTATTCTGATTGGTGCAGTGGGGGAAAGTCTGAGCGATTTGTTTGCGACGCCTTATAGTGGGGGATGGCTGACTTATCTAGAACCCATGGCTGGGGTTGAGATTCAAGCTCATCTGGCCAATCAAATCATCAGTGCGGCTAAGGGAAAATCGGCTTTGATTCGTACCTGGTCAGACCTGCAGGAAATGGCCTGGATTGTGCTGTGGTCAGGAATTGGAGCCTTGCTGGCCTGGCAGGGACGCTACACCTATGGCAAGCTCTTTTCTACCCCGCAACTGCTACAACTGTTGATTGCCACCGTTATTCTCTTTTTGATCACGTATACGGCTTTTCTACGGGGCTGGTGGATTCCGGTGGTTCCCCCTGTATTGGCAATGTCGAGTTCAGCCCTAGCGATTACGGGTTATATGGCCCATAAGGCTGGGTTAATTCGAGAAACGTTTGGTCGCTATCTCAGCAATGAAGTGGTAGCGCAGCTTTTGGAAAGTCAAGACCATGCAACTCTGGAGGCTCGGCGACAACTCATTACTATCTTGATCTCAGACATTCGGGGGTTTACGGTGTTAGCGGAACACCTCACCCCAGAAGATGTCGTCCACATTTTGAATATCTATCTAGAGCACATGTCGGCTTTGATCAGCCGCTATCAGGGCACGATTGATAAATACACCGGGGATGGCATTGTGGTTTTGTTTGGTGCCCCCACACCCCAACACAATGATGCCCAGCGGGCGTTAGCCTGTGCGATCGCCATGCAGATTGAAATGGAGCGAGTCAACCAGCAACTTAAAGTCTTGAATTTTCCAACCATGGAAATGGGAATTGGCATCAATACCGGAGAGGCTGTGGTGGGCAATATTGGCTCTACAGAACACATCGAATACACCGCCATCGGGTATGAAATGAATCTAGCCTTTCAAGTCGAGAACTGCACCATGGGGGGTCAGATTTTAATTTCTGAGGCGACTCAAGAAACTGCTGGTTCGGTGAACTTGAGGATTGATGGGGAAAAACAAATTATTCCCCGGGGAACAAATCGACCGATGAGCATCTATGAAATTGGCGGAATTGGTGAACCTTATAATCTGTTTTTACCCAAGGAAAGCAATGTTCTATTTCCATTGAAAACAGAGCTACCAATCCAATATTCTCTTCTAGAAGGAAAACAAACCACTAATATCTTCTTTGAAGCCTACCTCACCCAACTTTCCCTCAACAGTGCTGAAATCAGGATTGATCCAATCAAAGTGGCCCTGATGCCGCCATTACAAGGAGATATTAAATTGCGGTTTTCGACCCTCAATGATCAAGGCTCTGGCAACCCTGAAGTCTATGGCAAAGTGATCAAGAATATATCCAGTCAAAAACGATTTCATGTCAGATTTACCTTCAAGCCTCCCGTTGTAGAATCTTACCTAAATTTGCTCTACCAATCTCTCCAGGGATAGATGTGCGATTCAGTGAATTCTGAGATTGAGTCTTGAGACTGAATCTTGAGACGGGTGAGAGAGCCCTATACGAAGGGGCAAACTGATGGCAAGATTAAGTCCACAGCCTAATTTTGCTGGAACAGGAAGGTGAATGATGTCAGTTGGTCTGAGAATTGCCACATTTAATGTTGAAAATTTAGACGATAAGCCCTCAAAAAGTGCTTATGAACCCAAGTTTGAGGAGCGCGTTAAAGTTCTGCGACCGCAACTCCAGCGTTTACATGCAGATATCCTGTGTTTGCAGGAGGTTAATAGTCAGCAGGAACCGGACGGGACTCGTCACCTGCGAGCCTTGGATCGTTTGCTTCAAGATACCCCCTACGCCACCTATCATCGGGCTGTCACCCAGGTAGAAGTCAAAGGCAAACTTCAATTTAACTCAGAGCGTAATCTGGTGATTCTCAGTCGATTTGAAATGACCCAGAGTCAACAGTACTTAAATACCCTAACCCCTGCTTTGTTTTATCAAACCGTTACCGCCAATCCGCCGGAAACCAGCCCGGAAGCTATTCGTTGGGAGCGCCCGATTCTCCATGCCACGGTGAAGTTGCCCGGAGATCAAACCCTCGAAGTGCTGAATCTGCACCTGAAATCTAAGCATCCCACGGTAATTCCAGGGCAGATGCAGGATCGATTTACCTGGAAAACTGCTTCGGGTTGGGCGGAAGGATTTTTTATCTCTTCGATGAAGCGGGTTGGGCAAGCCCTGGAAACTCGACTACTGATTGACCAGTTATTTGATCAGAACGAGGGGGCATTTATTGTAGTTTGCGGGGATTTTAACGCAGATTTTGATGAGGTTCCTGTGGAAGCAATTCGGGGTCAGGTTGAAAATACAGGCAATGGAGATTTGTCCCCCCGGGTGCTGGTTCCCTGTGAGAATACAATTCCTGAAACATCCCGATACACTCTGTTTCATCGCGGGAAAAAATGTATGCTGGATCATTTGTTAGTGTCGCGATCGCTGCTAGCCTACTATGAAGGGGCGGAAATTCACAATGAATTGTTACCAGATGAATCCATTGCATTTGCCACAGATAAAAAATTTCCTGAGTCAGATCATGGGCCAGTAATCGCTAAATTTCAATTGGATTAATGGATCAAAGTTCAATGGATGAAAAGATGGGTAAAAACTTATAGTTTAAGCAAGAAGCCCCTACAGGCGAGAAGCCCAACCTGCATTGATGATTTAAATAGGATTACTATAGGAATTCCCAGTGTCTTTTCCTAACTCACCGATATACCCAAAATGACTAATTCAGAAACCGTATTCAGTAAAATCATTCGTCGTGAAATCTCTGCCGATATTGTCTACGAAGATGACCTAGTTTTGGCCTTCAAGGACATTGCCTCCCAGGCTCCTTTCCATGTTCTCTTAATTCCCAAAAAAGTAATTCCGAGTTTATCCAATGTCACCCCCGCCGATCAGGAACTCTTGGGGCATTTATTATTGACGGCCCATCAAATTGCCAAAGAAGCTCAACTTGAAAACGGCTATCGAATCGTGATCAACAATGGGGCCGATGGCGGCCAGACCGTCTATCATCTGCATCTGCATATTCTGGGGGGTCGTCAAATGCAATGGCCCCCCGGCTAGGTTAATCGGGGACTTCTCCCGCCAAGAGTTGCTGGGCTGCGGCCACCAATTCCAACTCTAAATCCTGTAAATCTTCTCGCCCTTTTAAATAGGTTTTCAAGGATTCAATCGGATCAAGACTGGAGTTGGCTTTGAGCTCGGGGGCGCGGGGACGGGCCAGTTGGCTGACCAGTTCAGGCTGAATGCTAAAGCTGTGGGCCGGTTCCAGGGCCTGATAAAGCTTCCCAGTATCAATATAATCCAGTTGATCAGGCCGCAGTTGATAGATCAAACGCACCACAGCCCCTTGAATTTGATCGGTTGCAATAGCCTTGAGAATCTCGGCCTGAGGCGTTCTGGCCTGGGATGGGTCAGGTTGAGTAGAATCAGGCGTTGCAGGGTCACACTTGGGAGGATCAAGTTTGGAAATATCCACTTTGATCGTACAGAATGACCGCACCGACAACGGGCAAAACTCCCAATGGACGCGATCCTGCTCCAGCTCGATGAGGACAAATCCTTTGTCCTCTTTTTCCTCACTAAAATCAACCCGCTCAATACTACCGGGATAAACCACTGGGGGATCATTGCTGGGGTTGAGGTTTTGATGCTTGTGAACATGACCCAAGGCCACATAGTCAAAACAGGGACGGTTGAGCAGAGACAGGGGCACGGTGAAGCCTTTGCCCACCGCCAGGAACCGTTCTGCTCCCAGACTGGCTTTATCCACCATCACATGGGCCAGTAGCACTACAGGCAATGCTGGATCAAGACGACGAATCTCCCCCTCCAACGCCACCTTGAGCTTGTCAATCAAAAGCTGATTGACAGACTCCAGGGACAATTCTGCTGTTTCCGGTCGAGTCAGTAAGGTGGAGCGGGTCAACCAGGGTAAGGTGATCACTTGAATGGCTCCCGGGCGGGTTTGGATCAGATGGGTTTCTAGGCGATCGCCCACAACAAACCCCGGAATTCCCAAGGTACGGTAGATGCCCAAACTAGCTCCCCCCTGTCCCTGGGAATATTGATCATGGTTGCCCACCAGCAGAACGGTAGGAATTTGAGCCTCGACTAACCGCCGAAATTGGGTGGCAAAGGCTTCCTTGATTAAGGGGGGCGGGGTAGCATCTGGAAAGGCATCACCACCAAATAAAACCAGATCCACAGGTTCAGCAATGGCGCGATCAATGCACCGCCCCAGGGTCACCTGAAAATCCTCCAAACGGGTATTGCACCCGGTCTCAGGATTGGTTCGTCCGTGGGAAAACCCACTCCCGATGTGGATATCCGACAGGTGGAGAATTTTGATCATGAGATTTGATGGACTCCTTGAATTACCGTATCAGGTAACTTCAAAGGAGGGGGCGAAATTTCTAACCGCTGAATATTTTGCATCGGGATTACCACCAGGCAATTGTCAACTTCTAGCATTAATTCTTCTGCCGTCAGAATCCGTTGAATATAGCTAGCCAACATGGCTTTTTCTTCCTGGGGAGCAGGAAATTCAAAACTCTGAGATTCCCCATTGAGATAACAAATTTTGAGAGAGATGAGCCGCTGTTCTATCATGATTTTACCTGACCTGTAATTTACCGAACTAAAATTAGCTTGAAGTCTGTGGCTTGCTTTCTGAAAGGCAACCTAAAACCCTTACTTTATAAGGTTTTCAAAGCCAGTCTGAGCTGTAAAAGTCAATATTATCTCATTCTGGCGGCTGAAGACAGCACTTAAGATTAGGGTTTGAAATTGGTACTTCAGCTCAAATACTAGCTCAAAATACTTGACTCAAAATACTTAGCTTAAAATTCTAGAATTACTCCGCTCCAAATCCTCTACTTCCGATAGGCCAACCCGATACTTTCACCGTCGTCGCTCTGCCAGTTTCTGATACACCGCTTGCAGATCAACCTGATGATAAGCCAGGGCAACCAGGGTGTGATAAAACAAGTCAGCAACCTCGGCGGCAATGCTATCTGGATCAGCATCCTTACAAGCCATCACGACTTCTGTAGATTCTTCACCAATTTTCTTCAGAATTTTATTGTCACCCCCCTGAAACAATTTACAGGTATAGGAGTCGGATTGGGGGCGATCGCGGCGATCGCAAATCACTTCAAATAGCTCCGAGAGCACCTGATCACTCTGTGGTTCTGTCATTTTATTTCAGCATTATTCTGAATCGCTACATTGATTGTAAAATGAGGGGGAGACTATATCTAAAATCTCTAAAACTCACCTTTAACTAAGCTGTAAAGAATTTTGTCACCCCTGTCCCCATCGGACACATTGAGCTGAAATGAAGCGAAGAACTGCCAAAATCCATCTAAAATGTCCTTTCAAATCAAACGTTCTTTAAAGCCCCATCCATCTAAAATTCGCCGCTCTCTTATGTTCAGGTTGATATAGAGGCTGGGAATCTTAATCCGGATCCAACTGCCCATCACTAATATTACCTGTACCCCGGGCCCAGGAATATTAAGCACCACTCAGGAGACTTTAAAATCATGGTCGCAATGCCGTTAAAAACCACTGCTTCAGAAGAAATTTTCACCGCTGCTCAAAAACTGATGCCAGGGGGAGTCAGTTCCCCCGTCAGAGCCTTTAAATCCGTAGGCGGACAACCAATTGTGTTTGATCGGGTCAAGGGCGCTTATATCTGGGATATCGATGGCAACCAATACATCGACTATGTAGGAACCTGGGGGCCAGCTATTTGTGGTCATGCCCATCCGGATGTGTTGGCGGCTCTGCGGGATGCCCTCGACAAGGGAACCAGCTTTGGGGCTCCCTGTGTTCTAGAAAATGTCCTGGCAGAAATGGTGATTGAAGCAGTCCCCAGCATTGAGATGGTACGGTTTGTGAATTCCGGTACAGAGGCCTGTATGTCCGTGCTGCGTTTGATGCGGGCTTTCACAGGCCGGGATAAGATTATCAAATTTGAAGGCTGTTACCATGGCCATGCTGATATGTTTCTGGTCAAGGCGGGATCAGGAGTCGCCACCCTGGGTCTGCCTGACTCCCCTGGGGTTCCCAAAAGCGTCACTGCCAATACCTTAAACGCCCCCTACAACGATTTGGAGGCCGTCAAAGCTCTATTTGCTGAGAATCCCGATGCGATCGCGGGGATCATCCTGGAACCTGTTGTGGGAAATTCCGGCTTTATCGTTCCGGATGCGGGTTTTCTGGAGGGGCTGCGGGTGATCACTCAAGAGCATGGGGCCTTGCTGGTTTTTGATGAGGTGATGACTGGATTTCGGATCGCCTATGGGGGGGCTCAGGAAAAATTTGGGGTTACTCCAGACTTGACAACCCTGGGGAAAATTATTGGTGGAGGGTTACCCGTAGGGGCTTACGGTGGACGGCAAGATATTATGGCGTTGGTGGCTCCCTCGGGCCCCATGTATCAAGCCGGAACCCTATCCGGAAATCCCCTGGCAATGACAGCGGGGATTAAAACCCTGGAATTGCTACAAAAGCCGGGAACCTACGAATATCTCGACCAGATCACCGGAAAACTGGCGAACGGGATGCTGGAGATTGCTCAAGCAACCGGGCATAATGCCTGTGGCGGGCACATCAGTGGCATGTTTGGGTTCTTCTTTACCCTAGGGCCAGTGCATAACTACGATGATGCCAAAACGTCAGACCTGGCTAAATTCGGTCGATTTCATCGGGGAATGTTAGAGCAAGGAATTTATCTAGCACCGTCTCAATTTGAAGCGGGATTTAGTTCCATCGCCCACACGGAACAGGATATTGCCCAAACCCTGTCTGCCGTGAAGACGGTTATGGCCTCTCTCTAGCTCGGAAACTTTCCTACTTTGCCCCTATTGGCTCCGGGCTATTGGCCTGTACAATTTTCCTGGATTTTCTCCCAACCTCAACTCTACGGATGTGCCATTGATAAAATTTTTGAAACCCCTGTCTGTGAGGCTTTTAGAAAGAAATAGCTAGATTCAGGATGGGAAAATATACAGAAATCTACAATGTGGTGCGGCAGATTCCCCAAGGCAAAGTAGCAACCTATGGTCAGGTGGCAGATTTGGCCAATTTGTATGGGAAAGCTCGGTTGGTGGGCTATGCCCTGTATAAAGTCGTGCTACAAGATCCTGAAATTCCCTGGCATCGGGTGATCAATGCTAGGGGAGAAATCTCTTATTCTACAGCTCGTAACGGGGCGGACTATTTGCAGCGATCGCGCCTAGAAGCAGAAGGCATTGTCTTCAATCCTCAGGACAAAATTGACCTGAACCAATACCGCTGGCATCCATCCCAGCCCCTAGACCAAGCCCTTAACCACAGTTCTGATTAATTCATTTACCATTGCGTTCTAGATGTTGCTCTAGACTGTCAACCCTGACCCGTTCCAGAGAGACCGCCCGCCGCTCAATCGGAATATACGGTTCCTCATGGGAACCCGTATAAATTTGAGTCGGTCGAAAAATCCGATTTTTGCCCAGTTGTTCCTTCCAGTGGGCCAGCCATCCTGCCACCCGAGCGATCGCAAAAACGGGAGTAAACAGATCCTCCGGAATTCCCAACTTGCGATAAACCAATCCTGAATAGAAATCTACATTGGGATAGATGCCCTTATGACCTAGACGTTCTTCAACAGCGGTTTCAAGTTCCAGAGCAATTTCATAATATTCATCGCGACCAAACTTTTCAAAGAGCTGCTCTGCCAATTGTTGTAGAACAGTTGCCCTAGGATCTTTGACCTTGTAAACCCGATGGCCGAATCCCATGATCTTTGCTTTGTTAGCAATCAACTGATCTAGATAAGGCCGGACATTTCCGACTGAACCAATTTCCTCCAGCATGACCAATACCTCTTCATTGGCTCCCCCATGGAGGGGGCCTGCTAGGGTGCCAACGGCGGAAGCAACTACCGCATAAGGATCTGTCAGGGTCGAGGCCGTCACCATAGCTGAGAATGTAGAAGCGTTAATCGTGTGCTCAGCGTGAAGGGTGAGGCAAACATCAAAAATACGGGCCGCTAGGGGATCGGGTTCCCGCTCATTCAGCATGTAAAGGAAATTAGCAGAGTAGTCCAGATCATCTCGGGGCTGAATCGGATCATTGCCCTTGCGCATCATCTGAAATGCCGCCACCATTGTAGGAATCTTGGCCAGGAGACGAACAGCCGCTTTGCGAATGTATTGCGGGTCGTCTAGGGCCCGTCGAGCATAAAACAATCCCAAGGCAGCAGCGGAGGTCTGCAAAGCATCCATCGGATGACCCGTTTCCGGGAAGCACTTCATCATGTCCCGAATCCGATACTTAATCCGGCGATGGGACTGGATTTCATGCTTAAAGCTGTCCAACTCTTCTTTGATGGGAAGTTTGCCCCAGATCAATAAATAGGCCACTTCTAAAAAAGAGCTTTTTTCTGCGAGTTCTTCAATCCGAATTCCCCGATATTCCAAAATACCTTGCTGTCCATCAACGCAGCTAATACTAGACAGAGTTGCAGGTACACCTTCTAAACCAGGTTTGAATTCGCTAACGGCAATCATAGGACTTTCAAGATGGAGTGAGGTTCAATGAAGTTAGATTATCAGATTAATTTGTGAAAGGACTATGCTGACATGAACTTAATCATTGAATCTTAATGCTTGGGGATAGGGTCAGGGGAATGAGCAGGAGATTACTAAGGGAAAACTTGCGGTAAAAAATCAGGGCAGCAAAAACTTGGGTGGCGTGAGCCAGAACAATTGACTGCTCCCCAGGATATCCGATTCCGGTAGAGTAATCCCAAGCACTCCAGCTTTTTTGACCACCAATACCCCCCGGGATTCTCCCCAGATTAAGATTTCAGCCCAGTGGCCCAGATCCGGCTGATGGCCAACCAAAGCCAGGCTATTACAGGCAGTTGGACTCCAATTGCTGTACCAATCTAGCCAGGCCGCAATATTGCCGTCGGGGGCTAAGGCTGCACATTCTTCAATCTGACTACTCAACCCGGTAATCTGTAAAATTTCGGCGGTTTGTCTGGCCCGGAGCAAGGGACTGGTAAGAATCAGATCAAACTGCAACTCCAGATCCAGTAATGATTTGGCAATCTTGCGGGTCTTGCGATCGCCCTCCTTGGTTAACGGTCGCTCCTCATCAGTTTCGTGGAGTTCTCGTGCAGCAGCAATTCCGTGGCGAATCAGGTAGAGCGTAGTCATAGCAGTAAATACGAGCACAATCAATCCGATCTAACAGCATAGCAAAAAAGCTAGATTTCGATCCTGGCCTTACAGATTAAGACAAATGAATGGAGTTGATCGTGACACATCCCCACGAATGTAACTCCGGTACCATCATTAACAATGTACAAAAACAATGTACAGAGTTCACAGCCTACAACTCAACCTATAGCGTTTCAAACCATAGTGTTCATGGGTTTTGATGCCAAATTGTCGCAGGGATACTTTACGAACCTGGTTTCCCACGAGTTTATTTGCTGATCCCTAGCTAGGCAGCTTAACGCAATTCGTTAGAAGATGGGTAATTAGAAGATTGGGGATGAAGGAGCACTGCCCCCTTCTTAGGGCGAAGCCTTAAACCCCCTTCCATCTGACAATTAATTACAACCACCTACTTAGTTCCTGTACCTGTCGATCCCTAGACAAGAAAATCCTTAAGATTCTGCAAGGAAATTTGGCTTTCATCTATACTACAGGAGAGGCATGTGGCTTCTGATCGTAGGTGCTTTCGTATACAAGATTTTTGTTGATAGAAGCTTATAGGGGAATATTGTGTTTGAATATCTGCCACCACTCAATGATCACAACCTACCTTATCCTGATACCCTGCACCCCATCGTAGTTCACTTTGTAATTGCCATGGTTTTATTTGCAGTTCTCTGTGACGTAATTGGCTATTTTACCCGGAATCCTCGACTGTATGAAGTCAGTTGGTGGAATCTGTCCTTTGCGACAGTTTCTATCTTTGTTGCCATTATTTTCGGACAATTGGAAGCGGGGTTAGCCCAACCCTATGATGCAGTTGAATCTACACTAAATCTGCACACAATCATTGGTTGGTCGCTTTCCGGGATAATTGCAGCACTGACAGCATGGCGCTATATTATTCGCTTTAATGACATGAACCAACAATTGACACTGCCCTATTTGGGGGTTGAGTTGCTATTGATTGGACTGGTGTTTTTTCAGGTTTATCTGGGTGATGAACTGGTGTGGGTCTACGGACTGCACTCTGTTCCTGTAGTTGAAGCCATTCGCGATGGAGTGTTGTGATGAGTTCAGAACTGATTGATCAACTTGGGGATCAGCTCGGGCCTAATGGTTTGCCCTATGTATTACCTATTCATCCCAATCTAGTGCATCTGACTCTGGGATTATTTATTGTGGCGATCGCCTTTGACATTGTCGGGCTCCTGTATCCCCTAGAGAAACCTGTCTTTAAGTTTATGGCGATTCCAGCGGCGCGCTCCAACTTTTTTGATGTAGGTTGGTACAACATGTTAGCGTCTGCCATCATTACCTTTTTTACGGTGGCGGCTGGCTTTTATGAGGTTTTGTTGGCCGCTCCTCCGGCGGGTATCCAGAGTGCCTGGGGGCTTGAGGCCATGCAAACAATGCTCTGGCATGGTGTGGGCGGTGTCGCTTTGTTGGGCTTGATTGTGGCAATGACGGTCTGGCGAGGATTTCAACGGTTTGTCTGGCGACGCGATCGCTCCCAACAGGTACAGTGGAGTTATCTCGCGGCTGGATTGGGAATTTTTGCTTTGATGTTTGTTCATGGAACCCTTGGGGCACATCTGGGAGGGGAATTTGGCGTTCATGTTACCGCTGACCGGCTCTTGAGAATTGGCCAAGACCCAAACGCTTTGCTGCGATAAGCTTGCAAGCCTGAGAATTACAAGTTGAAGATTGCAAGTTGAGGATGAGTAGAGTTCAGGACTGAGAATTGTTGTTAAGTTGCTAATTGTAGGTTTGCATGAAATCACGCACGATTTTAACATTGACGGTTGTGGCGATCGCGTTGGTGATCGTCAGTTGGTGGATGGCCCAGCAAGCTCCTGGCTGGCTTCCCCCCCAGGCTTCCGCTGAATCCAAGCTAATTGATACCTTATTCAGCGTGCTAACGGGAATTGCAACCTTTATTTTCCTGGGGGTCGCGGGAACAGTTGGTTATTCCATTTTGTTTCATAGGGCTGGAAAGTATGACTACAGTGATGGCCCCCCGATTGAGGGCAATCTTACCCTGGAGATAGTCTGGACCACGATTCCCATCTTGTTAGTCCTAGGGTTGGCGACCTATAGTTATCAAATCTACACTCAGATAGAGATTCGCGGCCCCATGGATCACAATCATTCGATGATGGCCATGGCTGAGGCGGCACCGATGGCCTCTTCTGACCCGGAAACGGCTGCCCGTGAGACTGCTGAGGATGATCAATCTGAGGAAATTCAGGTGTTGTCCCGACAGTGGGTTTGGGAGTTTCGTTATCCAGGACACAATGTGACCAGTACAGAATTGCATCTCCCCCAGAATCGTCGGATCAAGCTCACCATGACCTCCGATGATGTGATCCACGGGCTTTATATTCCAGCGTTTCGGGTGAAGCAGGATATCATTCCAGGTCAGGTGAATAATCTGGAATTCACCCCAATTCAAGTCGGTAATTATCGCCTGCGGGATTCTAACTACAGCGGTACTTACTTTGCGGCGATGCAAACTAATGTGGTGGTGCATTCTCCAGAGGATTACAAAACTTGGCTAATTGAGGCTGCCAATAAAGTACCTACAGTTGCCTACAATCAAGCCTTTGATGAATACACTCAGGCTTCTGAAAATCCGATCAGCACGGGCTGGAAGACGGTAATTCCAGCCACTCCTCCCACTGTTAATTATTCTGGTTCCAAGGAAAATACCCCATGACTGATGCGCTACTCGAAGGAATTTCCTCCAGTAACCAGCAACCCCAACCGGGGGCGCCGGACAACTGGAAACGCTATTTTAGCTTCAGTACCGACCACAAAGTGATTGGCATTCAATATCTGTTTACGGCTTTCATCTTCTTTCTGGTGGGGGGATTGTTGGCTATGGTGATGCGGGGAGAACTGATCACTCCCGAAGCTGACCTAGTGGATCGTGCCGTTTACAATGCTCTATTCACCATGCACGGAACCATCATGTTATTCATGTGGACTTTTCCGGTGCTGTTGGGATTTGCTAATTATCTGGTGCCTCTGATGATCGGGGCCCGGGATATGGCCTTTCCCCGATTGAATATGGTTGGATTCTGGATGTTTCCGGTATTCAGCCTGATTTTGCTGGGGAGTTTCTTTGTGCCTGGGGGGCCTTCCCAGTCGGGTTGGTGGGCGTACCCTCCGGTGAGTTTGCAGAACCCTACTGGAAACCTGATCAATGGCCAGTTTCTCTGGTTAGTGGCGGTGGCTATTTCTGGGGTTTCTTCGATTATGGGGGCGGTGAATATCGTCACTACCATTTTTAAACTGCGGGCCCCTGGCATGACCTTCTTCCGGATGCCAGCCTTTGTCTGGACAGTGCTAGCGGCTCAGATTATCCAGCTTTTTGGCTTACCGGCATTAACGGCAGGGGCGGTGATGTTATTGTTTGACCTGACTGTCGGCACTAGCTTCTTTGATCCAGCCCAGGGGGGCAATCCAGTGTTATATCAGCATTTCTTCTGGTTTTATTCCCATCCGGCGGTGTATGTTATGGTGTTGCCGGTGTTTGGGATTTTTTCAGAGGTTTTACCGGTCTATGCCCGCAAACCTCTTTTTGGATACAAGGTGGTTGCGGTTTCGTCGCTGTTAATTACGGCGGTTAGCGGCTTGGTCTGGGTGCATCATATGTATGCCAGCGGAACTGCCAGTTGGCTACGATTGTTGTTTATGTTTACCACCATGCTGGTGGCAGTACCGACGGGAATCAAAGTATTTGCTTGGGTGGCCACGATTTGGGGGGGCAAATTGCGCCTCGATACTCCGATGCTGTTTGCGTTGGGGGGAATTGTCATGTTTGTCTTTGCTGGAATCACCGGCATCATGTTGGGCTCGGTGCCGATTGATATTCATGTCAATAATACCTACTTCGTCGTGGGCCATTTTCATTATGTGGTGTACGGTACCATTGCTATGGGGTTGTTTGCCGGGTTCTATCACTGGTTCCCGAAAATGACCGGGAAAATGTATTCTGAGGGCTTGGGGAAACTGCATTTCTGGTTGGCCTTCCTGGGCACGAATCTGAACTTTTTGCCGATGCACCCGGCGGGATTGATGGGAATGCCCCGGCGAGTTGCTTCCTACGACCCGGAGTTTGCTTATTGGAATGTGTTGGCCAGTCTGGGGGGGTTTATTCTGGGGATCTCAACCCTACCCTTTGTTTTGAATATGGTGAGTTCCTGGATCCAGGGTAAGCAAGCTCCAGCTAACCCCTGGCGCGCCATTGGGCTGGAATGGTTAGTATCTTCGCCTCCCCCAATTGAGAATTTTGAAGAGCTGCCAATTGTGATCGCTGAACCCTATGGTTATGGCAAGAATGAACCTTTAACTGCAAACCTTGAACCTCAGGTAATCAATGAGTAGTATTAACCTTGAATCTCCCGCCCCTGAAATTGCCCCGGCCCATGGGGCAGGTCATGGCCACGATGAAGCAGACAGCAGTCTATTTGGCTTCACCATATTTTTACTCTCTGAAAGTATTATCTTTCTCAGTTTCTTTGTCGGCTACATCGTTTATAAGACCACAACGTCTGACTGGCTGCCGGCAGGGGTTGAAGGTTTAGACATCCGAGAACCGGCGATCAATACTGTCATTCTGGTTTCTAGTAGCTTCGTGATTTACATCGCTGAACGGTTTCTCCATCGGAAAAATCTCTGGGGATTCCGATTTTTCTGGCTGCTGACTATGGCCATGGGCAGCTACTTCCTCTATGGTCAGGCCCGGGAATGGAGCGGGCTGGACTTTGGCTTTACCTCTGGGGTGTTCGGCGGCAGTTTCTATCTGCTGACTGGATTCCATGGATTACATGTTCTGACGGGGGTGTTGTTGCAGTTGTATATGCTGTTTCGCTCTTTTCTGCCGGGAAATTATGACAATGGTGAAGTCGGGGTGATTGAAACCTCACTGTTCTGGCACTTTGTCGATGTGATCTGGATTATTTTGTTTATTCTGATTTATGTCTGGCAATAGATCTCTTTTGCAAGCTTTTCTGAGCGGATTGGTCAACCCGAACTGGCAGGCTATCAATTTCAATCGGTTGAGTTGACCCAAACCGCCTTTAGAGATGTAGTCCTAAAAAAAATCCTTCTAAGCAATCCCCATGATTATTGACGATCAATACTACGACGTAATTGTCATTGGCACCGGAGCCGGGGGCGGCACTATTGCCCATAAACTGGCTCCCACCGGCAAAAAGATTTTGATTTTAGAACGGGGAGACTTTATGGCCCTCGAAGAACAAAACCGTACCAGTGTAGATGTATTCAAGCGGGAACGTTACCATGCCCCAGAACAATGGTATGACAGCATGGGAGAGCCCTTTTCACCCCAGACCAACTATGCGGTGGGAGGCAATACCAAAATTTATGGGGCTGTTCTACAGCGGATGCGATCGCGGGATTTTGAAACCGTCAAACATCAAAACGGAATTTCCCCAGAATGGTGCTTGAAATACAATGACTTTGAGCCTTACTATTCCGCTGCCGAGCAGTTATACAGGGTTCATGGAAACACAGCCCATGATCCCACAGAACCCTCCCATAGTCAGGACTATCCCTATCCCGCCCCTGACCATGAACCTCGAATTCAAACCTTAACCGAAGCGATCGCTCAACAGGGTCTCCATCCGACAACCTTACCCCTGACCCTGACCCGCCAGGACGATGACCCAACGGGGGACTCGGAGGTATTCGGGATTGAGCCTGTCCTCAAGTCCCCCAATGTCACCTTGATCACGTCGGCCAAGGTGGTCAGTCTACACACCAATTCTTCCGGGCAGATGATCAAAGCCGTTCAGGCAGAAATCAATGGCAATCCCCATCTTTTCCTCGCCGATGTTGTTGTGCTGGCCTGCGGCGCGATTAACTCTGCGGCTTTGATGCTGCAATCCGCCAATGAAAAGCACCCGGATGGATTGGCTAATGGTTCAGGTCTGGTGGGCCGCAACCTGATGAAGCACCTGATGACGGCGATTGTGCAGCGAGACGGCAAATCCAACTCCGGCACCTTTCGGCGCTCTGTCAGCGTCAATGATTTCTACTGGGGTGATGAAAATTTTGCTATCCCATGGGCCATATCCAGAATACAGGGGGATTGCTCCAGGATGTGATCTATGCTGAGTCGCCGCCGTTATTGTCCGTGCTGGCAAAGGTCATGCCGGGGTTTGGATTGAAGCAATTGGCAATGAGCTCTATTGGTTGGTGGGCTCAAACTGAGGTTTTGCCTGACCCCAATAACCGGGTTCGGATCGAAAATGGCAAGCTCTATCTGGACTACAAACCCAATAATTTAGAAGCCCATGATCGGTTAATTTATCGCTGGAAGGATGTTCTCAAGGCAGCCGATAAAGCAACGGATCAGCGCAGCAGTGCCTATCCCCATGGCGAAACGCCAATTCAGGTTGTGGCCCATCAGTGTGGTACCTGTCGGTTTGGAGATGACCCGGCAACTTCTGTCCTGGATCTCAATTGTCGTACCCATGAGATTGACAACCTCTATGTCGTGGATAGCAGTTTCTTTCCGTCGATGTCGAGTATGGGCCCTGCCCTGACGGTGATTGCTAATGCCCTGCGGGTTGGAGATCATCTGGTTGAGCGACTGAGTTGAGCAGGAGTGAACTGATCACTTCAGATTCTGCAGGATTTTGCTCCGTTTCCCCGTCGAGTTGCCCACCAATCCCTGGCTCGACGTGGCATTCAGTTAAAATTTCAAACCACTGTCGCCGCCTTGAGTCAAGACCATCTTCTTCATCCTCAGAACAATCTGCAAAATCACCCCAATCAACTTGAAAAATCACCCGTAGATTTAGTAATTGGAGCGGTTGGAACCCAGCCCTGGAAATGGATAATCCAGAGGTTTTCGCTGTCGGAGATCTAGCAGACATTCGTAACCGTCGGGCCAACAAGTTCCAGCCATAGCTCAAGCTGCGTTTCAGCAGGGGAGTCTGGTGGCTAGCAACCTGAGATCACTGATGCCGGGCTAGGGCTGCAAAATTTTAAGAGTTTCTCCTACCCTGGACAGAGGAATCCTATTTTCAGAGGTTGATAAAGTCTTAACTGACAAAGCCACGACCGTAGAGGAGATCAATCAGGCATTTCGGTATGAGGCTCAGACTGAGTATTACAAGGGGATTTTAGGGGTTTCTATTGATCACCGTGATATTGATTGATTGCATCGCCGCAATACCTTAGCTGGGTTCGAGGCGGGCCAGAGCCCCCATCACAAAGGTGGAAAATGCAAAGAAGACCCCGGCAACTAGTCCGCAACCCAGCAGTGAAAAAAGTTTTAAGATAAAAAGTGGATTGTCTATTGTCATCAAACCTCCTGTAATGACCGTCAAGATTATCCTTAGAGTACTGGGGTGAGATCACTGGAATTAGCGGCTATGTTACCCCTAGAAAGTTGCCTTTAGTAAAGTTGCTCCTAGGAAGTCGCCCCTAGAAAACAGCCAGAACCGTCAACACCATCAGACAGATGAACTGAATTCCCAAACACACCACCCGAAAGATGGGATTGAGACCGGCGATGTGAATCCCGGAATGCACCAGCCGAGCCCCAATATACACACCAACTAGGCCATTGACTTCAATTCCCGAAACCCCTCGAACCGTCAGGAGCAACACCACCCCAAGGTACAGCGGCAGGTTTTCTACCAGGTTGGACTGAACCCGAAACAGCCGCCAGAGCAAGCTTGCATCATCTGGTGTACCAAAATCCTTGGGTGAACCCCCAGCGGACAAATGCCGGATCCGGACGGTTATTAAACCAACAACCACAGCGATTATCCAGAGGATGAAAATGACCAGACCCCAAAGCGCCGGGGTCATAGGGGGAGTTTGCAGGGTTGAAATCATCATTACTTTAGTTTTTCACTAACTTAGCTTGATTAATTCAGCAATTTGGTGGCGGGCACGGGCGATGGACTCTGTTAACTTGCTCCCGCCATACTCATCATTTTCGACGTGAATAAAGCTGATATCCGTAATCCCGATGAATCCAAAGACTATTACCATAAGGATCATGGTAATTCATCTTCTCATAGGGCCCCCCCGGTTGAAAGCCAGAATCCCCTCGGGCTTCGACAATAAACATTTTCTTTCCCAATACGAGGGGTGTAAAGACATTGGCCTCGTTATTTGACTCAAAGGCAACGGTTCGTCCTACCCGGACAATCTGATCGATATATGCTTTAAAGCCGCTGGGAACACTGAAATTATACATGGGAACCCCCAGAACATAAATATCAGCCGCCAGGAATTCATCGACTAGCTGATCGCTGATCCGAATGGCATCCCAAAGTTCAGGCGATCGCTGTTCAGGAGGAGTAAACGCCGCAGCGATCCAGGGTTCATCCACGGGGGGAACGGGATTGTGGCCGAGATCCCGGTAAGTCACGGTATCTTGTGGATGGGTCTGTTTCCACTGCTCAACCAATTCTCGGGTGATGGAGCGCGATCGGGATCGTTCTCCTCTGGGGCTAGAATCAATGTGGAGGATGTTTGCCATCGTTCTTTGTCTAAATCACTACCTTTTCAGGGTATGGAAACGACCCCTGGCTCAGCTATCTGATTCCTGGGAAACTATCAAAATCCTGCGGTCTATTTTTTCCAGGATTCAAAGGGGCATCCCTGGAGAAATATAATTAGATTCAGATGAATCGCTTTGGGTCATGAAAACAAACACTTCCCGGCATCCTGAAACCCCTTTCCCCTCTCCTCTAGGCCGTCAGAATCAGGCTGGAACAATATTCTGGTTGAGCAGTGGAAACACCCATCAGGGGAATGTAGAACCTATTACAGCGATGAACATGCGATTTGTCTGTCCCTTTCACCTCGCCCCATTCGTCTGCTACAGATTAAAGGCGATCAAACCCACACAAGCCTGTATCGGAAAGGGGACATTTCCATCACCCCTGCCCAGGTGCCATTTTTTGCCCGGTGGGAGGGGGACGACCATTCCCTGCAAATTCGGGTTACGGCTCAATTTATTCAAACTGTTGCCAGGGAAGCTCTGGCTATGAATCCGGATCGATTGGAACTCCTACCTGAATTTCGAGCGCGGGATCCTCAGCTTGAGGCGATGGGCATGATGTTGCTGACTGAACTCAATCAGGAAAACCCAGGAGGAGCGCTCTACATTGATTCTTTAGCCAATATTTTAGCCATCCATCTGCTCAGACACTATTCAGTGACTCAGCCTCAGGTGGCAACTACTTACCCGGGGGGATTGTCTGAACGCCAATTGCTGCAAGTTTTAGACTACATCAACGAGCATCTCAATCAAGAAATCAAGCTGGCAGACTTAGCCCAATTGCTCAACATGAGTCAATTTCACTTCAGTCATCTGTTTAAGCAATCCCTTGGCATAGCTCCCTATCAATATTTACTCCAGCAACGGATAGAGCGGGCCAAGCAATTATTAAACCAAACAGACCAATCCATTATGGAAATTGCCTTCCTCTGTGGATTTAACAGCCACAGCCATCTGAGTAAACAGTTTCGCCAACTGACGGGCCTTACACCGAAAGCTTACCGGGCAAAGTGAAGGACTTGAAGCCGCCCCAGTATTAAATTAAATAAATTAAATTAATCAAAACAGGTACCAAAACAAGTATCAAAATAAACGGTTCAACAGGAGATAAATCAGCCGAAATAGGGCCGTTGCCGCCACAAATAGCAGCGCAACCATCAGGGGAATGGCCAGATAGGGCATTGACCGCAAAGCACTGACAAATACCAGGGCAATTCCCCAGGAAATTCCCCCCAGAATGATCAGATCAAATCGTTCAATCCACCGTTGCCATTGCATAAATACCAACCCAGCCATCACCCCGATACCAACCAATCCAATCATCAAAGGGGCGGTGATTCCGATGGCCAACAATCCGGCCACCAGCAGACTCAACTCAAAACCCGTAAAAGCCGCTCCACTCAACCATTCTAGAGTGGAAAATTGCCGACGGGCCAGAACGGGAGGCGACTGAGGGGAGGATGGGGCAGGCAGTGGTTGAGGAATTGGAGAACCTGAGGCGATTTGTGGGGGTAAGGGTTGGGATGCAGCTTGAGCCGTGGCAGGAATAGGCGGTGGAGTAGATTGAGCAGGAGATGGAGAAGGGAATTGAGAAAGTGAACCAGAGATTGGGGGAGGGTGGTCTGAGCCGTAGCATTCAAAGCCCGTAGCACCTCTGGGGCTGAACCAAAGCGATCGCTCGGTGTCGGCAACAACATCCGATCTAAAATCTCAGCCAGTTGGGCGCTAACCTGAGCATGGGGTCGCCAATGCCAGTTATTGCCATAGCTGTCGTACAACTCCTCGGCGGGTTTGCCCGTCAGCAAGGTAATACAGGTCACCGCCAGAGCGTATAAATCCGTCGAAGGAAATACACTCTGACCTCGCATTTGCTCAGGGGGAGCAAATCCCATTGAGTAAATTCCGGTTGATCGGCCTCCCCCAGTGCCCTGAGCCACTTGCTTTACAGCCCCAAAGTCCAGGAGATAGAGACGACCATTGCGATGGCGCATGATATTGGAAGGCTTGATATCTCGGTGAATCACTTCTTGATCATGGACAAACTCCAGCACTTTGAGGATTTCCTGCAAAATTTCCCGGACTTCTGACTCAGAAAAATTTCCTCGGTCTGCGAGTTCTGCTTCTAGATCCTGACCTTCAATGTATTCCTGCACCAGGTAAAAAAACTGTTGGGTTTGAGTGCCCTGCCAACCCTTCGCTTCCAGGGGAAAATAAGCGAGTAGATTGGGAATCTGAGGATGTTGAGCGCCGAGTCGATCTAGCACCAGGGCTTCCCGTTCAAATAAATTTTGAGCCAGGGCTAATTGCTGAGTACTCAAGTCCCCAGCCGGTTGAAATTGTTTGACCACGCATTGTCTCAGGGTCGGAGACCGGCGATCGCTCGCCAGAAATGCCGCCCCAAATCCCCCCTGCCCCAGCAACCGCTCTGGCAAATACCGACCATCGAGAATTAACGGCATTCCACAGGTCATGCAAAACTTCTGTTGTACAGTTTTGAGGGTGGCTTGATCATCCAGGTCGGTGAAAAAATTTTCGGGGCGGTGACAATTTGGGCGGGTACAGAGAAGCTTCATACAGATTGCCAGACGAACCTTGGACTGCTCACTACTGGAAAATTTAACCAAACTTAGCCTATTCCAGTACAAGCACTCCACCCAACATCTTACCTGGTTTCATCCTTGATCAAGGATTCTCAGCCAGCTACCGGGGAATTCATCCGTTGAGTTAAAATTTTCGAGTTAAAATTTTGAGTCAACAAAAAGTTCAACTCAAAAAGCTTAGGTCAAGCAGTCGGGTTAAAAGCGGACGATGGGACTCGAACCCACGACGTTCACCTTGGGAAGGTGACATTCTACCACTGAATTACATCCGCAAGCAGGGGTTAACCTGTCATTAATATTTTATTCTATCTTAAAAAAATACCTCAGGACTATCCATCGAATAGATAGAACAGCCTCCTTGGTTTCTCTGCAGGCAAGCTGCCTGTACCACAGGACTTTCATCGGGTCTGATAGATAGTCCTGAAATCAAGTGTTCTAGTTTTGGTTTTAGTTCAGGTTTGGGCCAGAGCCTCTCCCTGACGAGAACTTCAAAGCCTACACTAGCGGGGAACCTATCCCACTTTTCAACCATCCTCTCAACCTCCATGCTGCAGAGGAGACTCGGTAAAGTTTCAGGCAAATCTAAAAACTTTTCCCTTTCCTTCCCTCCTGGATCTCTAGTATTATTTACAATAACTTAAGAATTTGTCTTAAGATTGTTTTAAACAGAATCATCTGGAAATTTACAGAAATAGTATTTAGGAGGAGACTCTATGGCGCTTGTACCTATGCGGTTATTGCTCGATCACGCCGCAGAGCATGGATATGGTATCCCTGCGTATAACGTTAATAACCTGGAGCAGATTATTGCAATTATGCAGGCTGCTGACGAAAATGACAGCCCTGTAATTTTACAAGCTTCTCGTGGTGCTCGTAAGTACGCAGGGGAGTACTTTCTACGCCATTTAATTCAAGCAGCAGTTGAAAGCTATCCCCATATTCCGATTGCCATGCACCAGGATCATGGTAATTCTCCAGCAACCTGCTACTCTGCCATGCGTCATGGCTTTACCAGTGTCATGATGGATGGTTCCCTAGAAGAGGATGCGAAGAGTCCAGCAAGCTTTGAATACAACGTTGCGGTCACCGCTGAAGTTGTTAAAGTTGCCCATTCTATCGGAGTCAGCGTTGAAGGAGAACTGGGCTGCCTAGGATCTCTAGAAACTGGCATGGGAGATAAGGAAGATGGCCATGGCGCAGAAGGCAAGCTGTCCATGGATCAATTGTTGACCGACCCCGATGAAGCAGTTGAGTTTGTTGAAAGAACCCAGGTTGATGCCCTGGCGGTTGCCATTGGTACTAGCCACGGAGCATACAAATTCACCCGGAAGCCGACCGGTGAAGTTTTGGCCATTAGCCGGATTGAAGAAATCCACCGCCGCTTACCCAATACTCACCTGGTAATGCACGGGTCTTCCTCGGTTCCTGAAGACTTGCTGGCCATGATCAATGAGTACGGTGGCAAGATTCCTGAAACCTACGGAGTTCCTGTTGAAGAAATTCAAAAGGGCATCAAGAGCGGGGTTCGCAAGGTCAATATTGACACTGATAACCGTTTGGCGATTACTGCTGCAATCCGTAAAGCGGCGGTTGAGGATCCATCCAACTTTGATCCCCGTCACTTCCTCAAGCCTTCGATTGTTTTAATGCAGAAGGTGTGTAGCGATCGCTATCAACAGTTTGGTACCGCTGGTAATGCCAGTAAGATCAAGGCCCAAACCCTAGATGAGTATGCAGCCAAGTATGCCAAGGGTGAATTGAGCGCCAAAACCAAAGCAGCGGTTGCTGTTTAGTCCAGGCTTGGTCGTGAGTTTTAAGTTAGTTCAATAGTTGACTGCAAAAACCCGGCGATTTGCCGGGTTTTTTTGCTTAACTATTGCTTTACTGTTGCTTCATTTGATCAGCCTTCAAGTCGTCACAGTTCCAGTCAGGGGAGATGAGGCCACGGCATAGTCTTTGATTGGAATTCGTCCAGCCCGATAGGCCAGACGACCAGCCTCAGTAGCTAAACCCATGGCTCTGGCCATGGCTACAGCATCTTGAGCCAGGGCGATCGCTGAATTGATCAGTAACGCATCCGCGCCCATTTCCATTGCCTCTGCCGCTTCACTCGGAGCCCCAATCCCCGCATCGACCACAACCGGAACCTGGGCATTATCGACAATGATCGCAATGTTGGCAGCATTGCGAATGCCCTGACCGGAGCCAATTGGGGAACCCAGGGGCATGACTGTTGCACAGCCAGCTTCCTCCAGACGCTTGGCTAGGAGCGGATCAGCATTGATGTAGGGCAATACCGCAAATCCCTCCCGCACTAGAATTTCTGCCGCTTCTAAGGTGCCAAAAGGATCCGGGAGCAAATGTCGAGCATCAGGGATGACTTCGAGCTTGACAAAATTATTTTCTTCCTGGCCCAGTAACTTCGCCATTTCCCGACCTAAACGAGCTACCCGCACTGCTTCTTCAGCAGTCTTGCATCCGGCAGTGTTGGGTAGCATCCAGATTTTTGTCCAGTCAATCGCTTCAGCCAGACCTTCATGGCCCGGAGCCTGGGTTTGTACCCGCCGCACCGCTACGGTGACAATTTCACACCCACTCGCCGCAATGCTCTGCTGCATTTCGCTCAGGCTGCGGTACTTTCCGGTTCCGGTCATCAGACGAGAACTAAAGGATTTTCCAGCAATGATTAATGGTTTGTCTTGGGTAGGGGTCAGGGGTCGATCTAGAGTTTGCATGTCTCAAATTTCCTCAGCCTTGGGTTTTAGGTCTCAATAGATACCAATCCGTTCAAGCGCGATCCACTAGTTTTCAGTCCCAGCTTGAAGGGCTGGCTCGTTTATCCAAATTCTACTGAATCCGCACCCGAGTTAAATCAAAATCCAACTTCAGACTTAGCTTTTAATTAAATCAGGAATTAAACCGGTGATTAAATCAGCAATCCAATTAATGATCCAATTAATAATCAAATCAGAATTCAGGATTCTGGAGAGTTCTGATAGGAACACCAATCACTCCAGCCCCCCACATAAAGTTTGCCCTGGGAAATTCCGGCGATTTCTAGTGACCATAAATTCACACAGGCTGTCACACCGGAACCACAGTAAACCATAATTTTTTCAGTATTTTTTAAGGATTGCCACCGTTGTCTTTGTTGATCAAGGCGGACAAATCCTGTTTCGTCAGTTGTCTCTTTCCAGGGAAAATTGATCGCTCCTGGAATATGACCCGCTATCGGATCAATCGGCTCGTACTCTCCCCAATAGCGAGGGCGATCGCGGGAATCAATCAAAGCAACACTGGGTTGATCTTTACAGCTTATGACTGCCATGCGATCAACAATTTTTTCGGGGTGAAGCTGATAGTCAAATCGTCCCATTTGAGTATTGGGGAGCTCATTAGTCACCGGGTACCGGGCTTGCCATTGGCTCCATCCTCCGTCTAGCAGGGCAATTTGAGGATGACCAAAATAACATAAAAGCCACCATAATCGGGCAGCAAACGCAAATCGAGAATCATCATAGGCTACCACAAACGTTTTCTGGTCGGTGATTCCAATCCGGGCTAGAGTTTGGGCAAAATCTGCCGGATCAGGCAGGGGATGCCGTCCTCCATGGGTGTGAACTGTGTTGGAAAGGTCATGATTTAAATCTAGATAAAAGGCTCCAGGAATGTGACTTTGTTGATACTGTTGCTGGCCCAGATCTGGATTGGTCAAGGCAAATCGACAGTCAACAATCACAAGCTGCGGATGATTCAGATTATCCGCTAACCAATGAGGAGAAACCAGCAACTCAGGAAATTTAGTCATGAACGTTGACCCCATCTTTAACGTTGATTTTCCATACAAAACTTTAACTTCGGATTTTTCAATTCCAATTCTAAGTGCTTTATGATACAGTTTCCTGGCCCGTTTTAAGAAATTATAGTAATGCTAGCTATCATTCTTTGGAGTGGGGGTGTTTTCAAGTTTGGATTGGATAAGTTTGGATTAAGTTTCTAGTTAGATTTGTCAAATTTTTTCTTGTATTTTCAACTTATATTTCCGATGTTTGCTATTTTATCGCTCTGAAAGCTGGAAGTCACTTGTAAAGGTTAAGATTTAACTAGAAATTGTGGAGCTAATGTGTGGACTGAGTGTGCGATCAACAAGAAATGAAACCTCGCATTATCGTATGTAACCTGGGGCAAACGGGCTATCGGATTTTCAGACTGTTGCGTCAACAGGGAGCTATTGTGACGGGAATCCATCGGACTCCAATCAAAGATGAAAAGTCTCAGGTTGTTGTAGGAAATCCGGCGGAGACTTCGACCCTTTTGGCCGCAGGAATTGAAACAGTTCATACTCTGATTTTGGCGGGAGACGATGATGCAATCAATTTGGAAATTTTAATGCAGGCTCGGATTCTTAATCCTCAAATTCGGATTATTAATCGCCTGTTCAACTCTAACCTGGGAGAGCGGTTGGATCATATTCTGACTGATCATACCAGCATGAGTGTTTCTTCCCTGGCTGCACCAGTATTTGCGTTTTCAGCTTTGGGAAATCATGCGATTGGTCAACTCAAACTTTTTGATCAAATCTGGCCCATTCGAGAGGAATTGATCACGTCCTCCCATCCCTGGTGCGGGAAGCTTTTATCAGAACTCTGGTCTGATCCAAACCGGATGCTAATTTATTATTTGCCGATCGCCAAGCAAATTGATTTGGTCTCAGCGGTGATTGAGAATAAGCCTCTAGAAATTGGCGATCGCCTGATTATGGCTACCCGGCCCAAAGTCAAAACATCCCAGATCAACCTCCGCCGTAGGCTGGCTAATTTTGGTAATAGTTTACGAAAATTTCAACAGTATGGTCGCTCAGCCCTGGGAATTACCCTGGTTTTGCTGACTACAATTCTAGTAGCAACGTTGACCTATGTTTCAGTTAATCTAGAAATTTCCATCGTTGATGCGCTGTATTTTTCCGTGGGAATGATCACCGGGGCCGGAGGCCAGGAAGATGTGGCAGAAAATGCTCCTGCTACGATCAAGATCTTCACTACCGTCATGATGCTGGTGGGCACCGCCGTGATTGGGATTTGCTATGCCCTGCTCAACGACTTTATTCTGGGAACCCATCTGACTGAATATCTAAATGCCACCCGGATTCCGCGAAAGCATCACTATGTAATTTGTGGTCTAGGGGGAATCGGTATCAATATTGCCCAACAATTGACCGCCAATGGCTATGAGGTGGTGGTAATTGAAGCCGATCCGAGCTGTCGATTTTTGACCACCGTTCGTTCCTGGAAGATCCCATTGATTTTGGGGGATGCCAGTCTATCCTCCACCTTGGCCAGCGCCAACATCAGCCAGGCAGAAGCCTTAATCGCCGTCACCAGCAATGACACCACTAACCTGGAGATTGCCCTGAGTGCCCGGGGACTTTCACCAGAAATTCGGGTGGTGGTTCGCAGTCAAGATCCCCAATTTGCCCAGCTTGAACAGCAGGTGTTTGATTTTGAGGTGGTGTTGAGTCCGACTGAGATAGCGGCCCCAGCCTTTGCCGCCGCTGCTATTGGAGGTAGGATTCTAGGCAATGGCATTGCTGGTGATAGTCTGTGGATCGCGATCGCCACCTTGATCACTCCTAACCATCCCTTTTGTCATCAACGGATTCAGGATGCGGCTAGAATTGTAGATTTCGTTCCCCTGTATGTCGAAACGCAGCAGAGGCGGGTTCACAGTTGGGAATTGCTCGATTTTTGCCTGCACTCTGGAGACATTTTATTTCTGACTTTGCCGGCTCAATGTTTGGAGCAGCTCTGGCAGCCGATGGCCCCTGAGCAAGCTGTTAGTTCAGTTTCAGAGGTTTTATAGGATTTTTTTATGGGATTTAGGGTCGTAGAGCTCTTAATAGTGCATATTGCTTTCCACTCAATTGAGGTGCGAATAAACTTAATATTTGAAACTTCTATAAACCCTGCTAGAAGAAACCTGCTAGAAATTGAATCTTACCCTTGACAACCTTGTCCTTAACCAGGGATAATTATAATTTGTGTGTCTAAACTCTGCTCGGATCAGGTTAAGACCTCAGTTAAATGCTGGTGGGGTTTCAAACCTCATTAACTGGCTACCTGCACGGCAAATCTAGGTAAATTTCATGAGTTACGCAATCATCGAAACGGGCGGAAAGCAACTTCGGGTAGAACCCGGTCGCTTCTACGATATCGAGTTATTAGCAGTTGGGCCCGAGGAATCCATTACGATTGACAAGGTTTTGTTAGTCTGTCACGAGGGTGCAGTTCATGTGGGTCAGCCCTACGTAGAAGGGGCTGAGGTAGATGGCACAGTTCTGAGCCATTTCCGAGGACGCAAAGTCCTCGTCTATAAGATGCGACCCAAGAAGAAAACCCGCAAAAAGCGGGGACATCGCCAGGAACAAACCCGATTCATGATCGACGCAATTCGGCTGAATGGAGAAATGCTGGCGGTTCGAGAAGATATCATAGATTTAGACGATGACGATTCAGAAGCCTTTGCCCTTGATTTAGGGGTTGAAACTTTAGCAACTACTGCCGTTGAAGCGTTAGAATCTGAAGCCATAGAAGCTGAAGCATCTGCAACTGAAGCATCCGCCCAAGAAGAAGTTGAAGCGATAGAAGCTGAAACTGAAGCAACCGAGGCCATAGAACCTGAGGCTGAAGTGGTAGAAACTGAAACATCCGAAGAAATAACGGTTGAAGCTGAAGCAGTTGAAACGGCTGAAGCTGAAACCAGCGAAGAAGAGTAAACTGTAAACACGAGCTCACTGGAGGATAGTTATGGCTCATAAGAAAGGAACAGGAAGCACCCGAAACGGGCGTGATTCTAATGCTCAACGCTTGGGTGTCAAGCGCTATGGTGGTCAGGTTGTCAGGGCTGGTAGCATTATTGTTCGCCAGCGGGGCTGCACCTTCCACCCCGGAAACAACGTGGGATTAGGTGGAGACTACACCCTATTCTCCAAAATTGATGGGGTTGTTGCGTTCGAACGCCGGGGCAAGAGCGGCAAAAAAGTCAGTGTTTATCCTGCACCTGTGGCTGAACCAGCAACCGTAGAAGCATCTCAGACTTAGAAAGCCAAGCGAATGGATCATAGAGATCCAAAGGTAAGGTCGGGGTAATAAGTCGGAGCAATGAAGTAACACAGCCGAGTGGAAGAATCTACCCCAACACCCGTCTCGGCTGTTAGGATAGATTCTTAAAGTAGATGTGAAAAAGTAGAAATGAATCAGGTTGGAAGTTGGCTCAACTCCAACCTTTGTTTTGCATCACCCTTTAGTTCAAACTATTCTTCAGACTATTTACGGTAAGCTTGAACTCAAGTGCCCTTAACCACTCAGGCTATTATGACTCCTGCAGAAATTAATACCTGGCTCCGATATCAATTTGAAGCCTCTGTAACTCAAGCTGATCCGACTTCATGGCAGGTCGAAAATGAAAACTTCCGACTTTTGGTTCTGCTCTCAGAGGATGAAAGCTGGGTCAGGATGTTAATTCCGATTGCTCCGGTTCAGCAGGCTCAAGATCTTCTGGGTCAATTGCTAGAGGCAAATTTTGACCGTACTCTGGAAATTCGCTACGCCATCCATCAGGAGATTATCTGGGGAGTGTTTCAGCATTCCCTGATCAGCTTGGTCAGTACGGATTTTATAAGCGCCATTTCTGGATTGATTGCCCTACATCAGCAGGGGGTTTCTGAGCTTTATAACAATTTGATTGAACAAAGAATTCTCCAGGTCATTCAGGTCGCCAAACGCCAAGGACAATCCATCGAAGAAACAATGCAGACCCTGGAACGGTTTTATGCCGAAGGCTTGATGGGGGAGATGTCGGATGACACAGCAACCCGAGATCAAACCCTGGGGGCTTGGCGATCGCAACTCGAACGAATGTGGCCCCAGGTTGAACTGGAGTAGAGCCGTCTGAATGGCAGAGAGTATATCCAGAGAGTACAGCCAGTCAAGTCAGTAAAGTCCCCTCAACCTTGAACCTATCCTGCGAGCTCCATCAACCCGGTTTAGTTCCCTACACAATAGCCTGGGAATGGCAACATTCCTTACTTCAAGCCCGCTGTCAGAATCCTGAGCTGGTAGATGTCCTGATCCTGCTAGAACACCCTCCGGTTTATACCCTAGGTCAGGGATCGGACTTACAGTTTCTCAAGTTTGATCCCCAACAAGAACCAATTGAGATCCATCGGACTGAACGGGGGGGTGAAGTCACCTATCACTGCCCTGGTCAACTGGTCGGGTATCCAATTTTAAACCTGCGGCGCTATCATCAGGATTTGCACTGGTATCTGCGCCAGCTTGAGGAAGTTCTGATCCGGGTCGTGGCTGGTTATGGGCTCAGGGGCGATCGCCTGCCTGGCTTGACGGGAGTCTGGATTGAGGGGGTGAAGGTAGCCGCAATTGGGATTAAAGTCAGCCGCTGGATTACGATGCATGGATTTGCCCTGAATATCTGTCCTGACCTGGGAGGATTTGAAAAGATTATCCCCTGTGGGATTACGGACAAACCGGTGGGCAGCCTGAATCAGTTTCTTCCTGGTGTGACCGTTGCAGAGATCCAGATTCAGGTGATTCAGCAGTTTGCTGTGGTTTTCGGGGTTGAGTTTTGTTCCGGAATCATCCATCCTCAGCCGTGACCAACCCTACCCAAATCTAGGCACGAGAGTCGGTAAGATCTGGTGAAGCTCCACCACTGAACCAATAACGGCGATCGCCGGTGCTTCAAATCGAGTATGTTCAACCTGTTCAACAATAGTGTCTAGCTGGCCGATCAGCGCTTCCTGTTCCGGACGAGTTCCCCAGCGAATCAGGGCGATGGGAGTTTGTTCTACCAATCCTGCCTGCCGCAATTCCCCCACGATATGGGCAAGATTGTGAACCCCCATATAGATTACAATCGTCTCTGAACCCCGGGCAATAGCCTGCCAGTTGACCCGGGGGCGGTATTTTCCCGCCGCCTCATGACCCGTGACAAACGTCACAGAGGAGCTGTGGCTACGATGGGTCAAAGGAATTCCCAAATAGGCCGGGGCTGCAATTCCAGAGGTAATTCCCGGAATCACCTCCACCTCAATTCCAGCGGCAATCAAATCCTCCATCTCTTCCCCACCCCGGCCGAAGATAAATGGATCGCCGCCCTTGAGCCGAACCACAATCGCTTGAGCCTGAGCCTGATCAATTAAAAGCTGAGTAATTTCCGTTTGCCCTAAGGAGTGACGACCCCGGCGTTTGCCAGCGTGAACTTGGGTCGCCTCCGGATTGATCATGGCCAGAATAGGTGGGCTGACTAGGGCATCATAGACGACGACATCCGCGCATTGCAGCAATGCCTTTCCTTTTAAGGTCATCAACCCCGGATCTCCCGGCCCAGACCCCACCAAATATACTTTACCCAAGGATATCTCCAAAAATTCTAGCTCCATTAACCTAACTTACTGCCTTACCCGCTACAATTCAGCGGAATTGACTACCGTTCGATCAACTTTCTCCGGGGTGAAGGCTTTCAAGGCGGCAATCAACTGTTGATATTCAGCCAGGGTATTATAAATTTGGGCCGAGATTCGCAATAATGGCTGACCCGATGCTCCCCAGGGAATAATCGGCACTTCAATCCGAAACCGTTGCCAGAGCTGCTCTTGAAGCGAATCGACTGCGGCTAGTTCTAGGGGTAAGGGGATCGCGGCCATGGCCCCAATCTGCTGCTCTGAGCAGGGCAAAGACACCCCCAAACCCTCACACAGTAAATATCGAGCCGCCACGACAAGCTGGTGATTATGGGCCATCACCCCTGACCAACCCTCCGACCAAACCGAATCCATGAATTGAATTGCTCGGGGTACCGATAAATAAGCCGTTGGGTCAGCGGTTCCCATCCAGTCAAACTCTAACTGAAATCGAGGGCGATCGCTTCGGGGAGAATTGGCCCCATGGCTGATGGTTAAGGGACGGATTTCTGCCTGTTTGTCAGGACGCACGTACAAAAAGGCTGCTCCCTTAGGCCCACAGAGCCATTTGTGGCAATTGCCGGTATAGTAAGCAGCCCCCAATTGAGTCAGGTTTAAAGGCAACATTCCAGGGGCATGGGCTCCATCCACTAAAACGTCTATATGCCGCTGGGCTAATTCATCTACCAGAGCTGCAATTGGCAATACTAATCCGGTCTGGCTGGTGACATGATCGAGCAAAACCAGTCGGGTACGGCGAGACACGGTTTGCAGAACTGCCTCTTGGATTTGATCAGGAGAATTCAAGGGAAAAGGGATTTTGGCTACCGTCACAGTGGCCCCAGCTCGCTGAGCCACAAAATCTAGAGCATTGCGACAGGCATTGTATTCATGGCTGGTGGTGAGCAATTCATCCCCTTCCGAGTAGCAAAGCGATCTCAATACGCAGTTGACCCCGGTGGTCGCATTGGGAACAAAGCTAAGGGCTGATGCCTCTGCACCCATAAAGTCAGCCAGTTGGTTCCGGGCTTGATCCAGCAGGGGCTCAAATTCCCGGACAAAAAAGTTAAACGGATTGTGCTCCAGTCGAGTTCGCAACTGGTGCTGATAGTCCAGAACGGCTTGAGGACAGGCACCAAAAGAGCCGTGATTGAGATAAATCACATCCTGATTCAGTGACCAGTGCTGTCGCAGCGCATTCGTATTCATGGATTCAACTTACTAACTCCCCGGGTAGGATTCGAACCTACGACCAATCGGTTAACAGCCGACCGCTCTACCACTGAGCTACCGAGGATTGAGGGCTCAACCTTAGCCACATTTATTGATGTTAGCTTTAACTTCTTTAACTTGTCAAGCTTTTCTGAATCGAATGGGAATTGGAATTGAACTCAACTCGGATTCCTGGCTGTTCAGGTTTTGGAGGATTCGTAGGTTCTGCCTTTCCAGGAACCGCCCTTTCCTTGCCAGTAGCGCCAAGCGGAGTCGAGGGTCATTAGACTATAGAGTAGAGCAATCAAGGGCAAACTGCAGCTCAGGAGTGGGGAACATCGGTAAAGCTTAAGGGTTGGCCAATAGGCAAAGGACATTAATCCCCAAGCCAAGCCAGAAACCAGGCTGATTGTCCAATTTTTGGTGAGTATTCCCCCTAGAAAACTAATAGGAGGGACTAAATAAACTACCCCCATGGCAATCAAGGTACCCAATAGCAACAAACCAGAATAATTCAACTGGGTAAATGCGGTTCTAGCCACCATATCCCAGATACTTTGTAAGTCTCGATAGGGCCGTAAACTACCGGTTAACTGAGTCAGTCCCAGATAAATTCCTGAGACTTGAGCCCGGGATTTCACGGCTTGAGCCAGGGCGCAGTCATCAATTAAAGCGTGTTTGACTGAGGAGATTCCGCCAATCTCGGCCAAGGTTTGACGGCGAATTAAAATGCACCCTCCCGCTGCGGCGGCGGTTTTGGTCTGGGGATGGTTAACCCAGGGAAATGGATAAAGCTTTTGAAAGAAAAACACAAACGTCGGAATTAACAGCTTTTCCCAAATACTTTGACACCTCAACAGTACCATCAGAGAAACCAGATTCAAATGCTCTGATTCGGCTTTTGTCACCAGTTGCAATAGATTTTCAGGATGATGGTTGATATCGGCATCCGTCAGAAGAAAATAATCGGGCTGGACAGATAATTGGCCCGATTGTTGAACAAATTCAATCCCTTGATGAATTGCCCAGAGTTTCCCTGACCAGCCCGGGGGTAAAGCCGTTGAATGAATCACCGTCAGGGGATGTAAATACTCTTGGGACTGAGCCAAATTCTCAGCAATCTCTCCTGTTCCATCTGTACTATTGTCATTCACCACAACAATCGAAAACTGTCCAGCATAGGTCTGTTGCAGCAGGGATTTCAAGGCAGTTGGCAACAGTTCAGCTTCATCGCGGGCTGGAATAATCGCACAAACAGCAGGATAGGGCCTCAGTGAGCCTTGAGATATTTGATCTAGGGCGGTTTGATCAAATGCCACGAGATCCAATCGTTGATCGCACCGCCAGAATTGCCCGCGCCAGCAAACCAACCCGATCCAGATCATCAATGACAACAGGGCGATCGCCCCGAGAATTAAACCCATAACCTTAACCTATCCCTGGAATGTTGATCAGAGCTGTTCGACGTTGTCTGCTTCCTGTTGGTCTACCGAGGACAAAGTACCCCCTTAGGATAGGCAATCCGTTTATGATTCACCTGCTCCCAAACCCGGACAAACACCTCCCCAATCTTGACCATATCCTCTCGAGTTAGCCCAGAATCAATCAATTGATTGTCCTGCCAGCGGGCCCGTAAAATCTTATTGACCATCCGCAGGGCCTCGTCATGGGTGGCCTCTTTGAGCGATCGCAGGGCGGCTTCACAGGAGTCCGCCAGCATCACAATGCCAGTTTCTCGTGATTGAGGGATCGGGCCATCATAACGAAAATCAGCTTCCTGCAAAACCAGATCGGGGTCTTCTTTGGCCTGTTGCTGAGCCTGGTAATAAAAATATGCAATTAACATCTCGCCCTGATGCTCAGGAATAAAAGCCTGAATGGCTCGGGGCAAGCGGCAGCGACGAGCCATGGCTAATCCCTCATGGACGTGCTTTTTAATAATTTCAGCGCTTTTCCAGGGGTCATTGATTTCATCATGCTTATTCGGCCCTCCCATCTGATTCTCAATAAAGCCCAGGGGATCGTGCATTTTGCCGATATCATGGTACAAAGTTCCGGTTCTCACCAGTTCTACATTGCAACCCAGGGCCTGAGCGGCAGCTTCCGCCAGAGTCGCCACAAACATCGTATGCTGAAAGGTGCCGGGAGCCTCCGTAGCCAATCGTTTCAGTAAAGGGCGATTAGGATTGGCCAGTTCAGCCAGACGGATCGGGGTAATCAGGTCAAACAAATGCTCCAAATAGGGGCTCACCCCTAATGCCACAATACTCCAAGCCAGACCCTCAAGAATCTTGAGTACCACTGTTCCCAGAACGACGTACCAAATTGATCCAGCGGTGGCGCTTAAAATTAACGTGATGATCAGATAAACCGTTCCCTGGGCCAGACCTACGGCTCCGCCCAGCAGTGCCAATTCTTCCCGCGATCGCAACTGCCCAGAGAGCAAGCTTCCCAGAATTCCTCCCGCCGCGCTAGCGAGTAGGGGAACCATTTCAACTTCTAAGCCCACCGGAAGCAGGGCGGTCAACAGCATTACCACCGTTACCCCGATAGTTGATCCATAAAAACTGCCGATCAGTAACCCCACCGCCGATAGATCCGTGGAGGGAACCTGCAGTAAAATCAACACAGGAGTACTCAGAGTCATCAGCAGAATCAGCAGATAGTCTCGTCGGCGCAGGTTAGGACGCACCCGACGACTCAACACAACCACTACAACCACCGCAATTGTGATCAGACCGACAAATCTAAACACCCCTCGCCAATTAACGCTGCGCTCACTGCGTTCAAAGTGATCGAGCAACACAAATTCCCGCTGCGTAATCTCTTCTCCCTGTTGAACAATAGCTTCCCCCCGCTCAACTCGGGCATACACAGGCTGAACCTCCTGAGCCGCTAATTCAGCCCGCTTACGGGTCGCCTCCCGGTCTTCAATCAGGTTTGTTACTAAAATTTGGCTAAGAAACTCTACGGCAAAATCCTGGGTTTCAGGTGGCACAAGGGCTTCGACATTGACTCGAACTGCCTCCTGTAGGATTTGATCCGGAAGCCCCGGAGCAATGCCTTGGCTCAACATTTGCCGACTCACCTGCTCAATTCCAATTTTGGTTTGAATCCAGGTCTTTTCAGGCCATTCTAGCAAGGCAAGATCGTAAACTTGATGTTCCGGTTCTGATGGAAATTGTTTAGACATCATGGCTAGGGCTTTAGCGTAGCGTCGCCGGGCAGCGCTAATCTGTGCAATTAGCACCTCAAACTCATCTACAGTGGAGCCTTGCTGATAGAGATAAAGTTGCTTTACCGCTTTTTTGAAGGTTTCAGGGGTAATCAGGGTTGTAGTGTTCAGGGCAGATTGTCCCTCAGCCAACGGATCAAATAGCCGGAAATCCAACTGAATTCGCGTCAGATCTGTAGCACTTTGAAGACTATCGATCAATTCCTGCCAGTACCGTTCTGGCATCTGGCGCAACAGGTTCTGAACGTCGGTTGATAACACTCCACGATCTACGAAAGGAAAAGGAGCGGCTGTAACTCGCACTGTCTCCCCCCGACGTAGGGTTGTTTGAATCTGACCGGTGATTTCCTGATTTAAATTAGAGTTAATCACCAGCACAGGAACTACCCCATATAGGGCTTCCTTGCGCTTTTCTTCAGTTGTTTTAGCATCCAGGACAATGGCATCCGCAGGGGCATAGAGGGTTTGGATGGCTTCTCGACCTACTGCTAGCTTGGGTTGATTGTAGAACCGGACTCCCATAACACTGGTCAGAGACGCGATCGCCAGAATCCACAATAAAGGCGAGCCAAACTTTTGCAAGCGGGAATGGCGAGAACGAGTCAAAAGTTTGCTTGAAAGTACAGCCGGATCTACGGCTCCTGAGGAAGAGTCAGGTTTTAGCACATTTGCTCTGAGAACCTGGGGTGAAACTGAATCGCGATTTACCCTTCGTAAATTCGAAGTCTGATTGCGATTGCAAAGCCGTTCAACCTGTCGTGTGATGGATTGGATTGTGTGCATCTAGGTTAATAGACAAGATTGAAATAGGTAGCAGCTCTTCCAAGGTCATTTTAGGTGAGCCTGAGGCAAGATGCTACTCAACGAACCTGCTGATCGAGTCAGCCGAGAAGATGTCACAGTTGCAGCCGAGTTGGTTTGGGTGTATGGTAAACTCCCCTGGTAAATTCCTGACCAGAGGGCAAAGAGCTGACTTCCCAGGTGAAGAACTTCCGCTTCAGACCCTGATTCAGATCCTAAAAAGACTCCTGATTCAATTGGTTTTGAGGACAATTTTGCTAGTGGTTTTGATTGGGCTGAAAGTGGCTTGATACTTTTTGAGAATGGCTGACTCCCCTGCAACCCTAGTTTGACTCTACTAAATTGTCTTGATCTTGAGCGCCATCCCACCGGAATATTCTCCAAGCCATTGTACGCCCCTGAAAAAATACTACTGAGGATGCAGCTAGCCGGGGCTAGAGTCCCTGCCCGTAGGCTTCGGAGTACAGTCAGAGAGAAATCTTCTGGGGTATCTAGAAAGTAAAAAAGCGCCAGGGCAATCCCTAGGCTATCTTGGTAAACCGATTCGATAGCCGGATCCTTACAGCCCAGTAGGGGTTGACTCAAGGTTTCAATTGCCGTTTCTAGCCCTGCCCGTTGCTCAATCAAAGCCTGAACCTGACCACACTGAATTCCCAGAATAGAATCAGCGGCTAAATAGTCGAGAACCGTTGGCATGAATCGGCTCGGCCTGCAATATCCTCGGTCAGTCCCTTGACAAATCAGGGCAATGGCTTTCAAAACTATCTGCAAGCTCTCCAGGTGGTTTGGGGCTGAAGTCTGAGGCCACCAGATTCGAGCGATTTTCTCAATCTGCTGATCAAGTAGAGCTGGATTATCCTGAAGCAACAAGGCTAAGGGGGTCAAGGCGATCGCCCTATCAATGACCCGAGGAAAGCTCCTGAGATCACCTTCGAGTCCCTGAGGTAATATCTCCTTAAACCTGAGCTGATTCCAGTCTAGCTCTTGAAACGACTGGGAATCGACACAGAACTGAATTACCCTGAGTAAATTCTCCAGGATAGATTCATTAGAGCTCTGAATCCTAAGGGTAGAGACCTTCAGATTTGAGCCCCTATCCTTCAAATCCCTAGCAACAAACCCTCCTAACAAAGCCCCTTGAAACCGACTAAAAATTACTCGCACATCACTAACCTCCTAAGGCTGGCTGAGGCAAAAATCCCTGCACCAAAGACTAAAATCCTCTCACGCACCTAGAAAATAGACTAATGCTCGTAGCCCCAAGCGATAACTATCTACCCCAAACCCACTAATTTGACCAACGGCTACTGGAGCAATAAAGGAATGATGACGAAAGATTTCCCTGGCATAAATATTACTCAAATGTACCTCAACGGTTGGAATGCTAACTGCGGCGATCGCATCCCGAATGGCAACGCTGGTATGAGTCAATGCCCCTGGATTAATCACAATGCCCTGAAATCGTCCAATCGCCTGCTGGATCAAGTCAACTAATGCACCTTCATGGTTAGATTGCTCAATTAGAACCTCTACTCCAAAGGCAGTAGCATCGACTTTTAACATCTGATTGATATCATCCAGGGTAAGCTTGCCATAAACATCAGGTTCCCTCGTACCCAATAAGTTCAGGTTTGGGCCATGTAAAACCAGAATACTTAGCTTACTTGCCAAGGAAGATTAAATCCTGTACATCAGCGACGGCGTTGAAAATCTTCAACTGGGACTGGGATCGGTTCGGGTTCAGGATTACCCTGCGGGCCCAAAAGAGATTCAATCAACCGTTCTGCCCACTCTCTTAACTTTTCCAGTACCTTCTCAATGTACCCCATGCAACGCAACTCCTTGGTAAAGTTACATTCTCCATGCTGAAACCCAAACTATTCTCAAAACCTGAGAATCAGGGGCCAAAAAAGACGAGACCTGAGTTAATCAACTCCGCCCGTAGCATGAAGATTTGTTCAGATATAATAATCATAGCGAAATTGTGCGCGATTATGCAAGGTTAACCAGGTTTGTCATAAATGAGGAATCAGAAACCATAGAAAACCGAACTGGACTTCCGGTGTACTCGGGAGTCCAACCTGCCGTTGAGGTAAAATAGCGAATGGCTTTGACTCGCTTGGCTTCGGTCAAATGAAACCAATGCTCTGTTCCTGCGGGCACATTGATGTACTCTTCGGGTTGAACCGTGAGTTCGATCTGGGAACCATCCGGACAAACAAATCCAAATATTCCCTCCCCATCAATGATGTAACGAACTTCATCGTCTGCATGGGTATGGCATTGCTCAAATTTATTGAGTATGATACGCAGATCAGGCAGCTCAGGATGCAAGACAATCAGATCTCTGGCTTCATAACCAGCAGATTGCTGCAACTGCTGAAAGTAAAAGTCTAGCCCCTCGAGAACTTGCTGCTTTTCTAATTCTGTTAAGGTTTCCTGGTCAATTAGGGCGCAAAGCTGGGCATTATTTTCAATCGGCCACTCCTGAAGATTAACGTTGAGTGCAGCCAATCGAGGCATAATATCCTCAGCGTGAGTATAAATTGTCCCATCTTCCAATTGCAAAATTGCCATATCGCCCCCGAGATCTATTCAATCACCATTGATTCAGTAGCTTGACGCAATTAATCAGAAAATTGATGTGGGGGTGAAGGGGGCACTACCCCTTCCTGGGGTGAAGCCCCAGATTCCCTTCCACTTAACAATTAATGACAATTACCTACTTACCTCATTATAATAATATTCGCCAATCAGCCCTGGTCAATTAGCGTCGTAAATTAGCATTTTCTCCAAGGGGTAAGCTCGACAGTACCACCCCTTAGACTCTGCTGGTCTCTCTTTCATGTTGTACTTCATTCAATACCACAATATTGAATGAGTTGGGCCACTAACCCCGTCCATCCCGTTTGATGGCTGGCCCCAATGCCTGCGCCATTATCTCCTGTCAAGATACTGCCGTGCAACGGGCTGGATGACCACCAGCCCTTTACCCCATGTTTTACTGAGGCACAACCGGATATCCATCGCAAGATTCCGTCTTGAATGTATTTTGTGGTTCTCTCTTAACCTTGCGATTCGAAAGAGCCTGTTTGCTCAGCTTGGTCAGCCATGGCTTCAGCTTCATCGGGAAGCTGGATGGCTTTTAGCTTGGCCTGTTCAGTAACTTCTCCGGCTTTTTCCTGAAATTGCTCCGCCTTGACTTTGGCCTGTTCACCCAATTCCTCGGCTTTTAGCTTGGCCTGTTCAGCAACTTCTCCGGCTTTCTGCTTCACCTGACCGGCTAAATTTTGACCACCTTTTAGTAAACCTGACATATCCTGCTGGGTTTGCTTATAATCTTCCTTAAGAAAATCAGCAGCCTGAGCCATTTTTTGGGTGACTCCAGGGGCATGTTGCTCAGATGCTTTGATCACACTGTCTGCTGCCAACAAACGCTTCGGGCCAATACTAGCGATCGCGCTGGTGGGAAATTGATAAACTCCATCCGTAATCCCCTGCCAACCATTTGAAACAAACAAATAAACTGCAATTCTACCCGTTTGAGGATCAAATCGGTAGCCGACAATTTTCCCTGCCTGGTTCCCGGCATCAGTCCACAGTTGATGCCCGATCAAACTGGCGGTTTTCTCCGGTGGCTCCACCTCTAAAGTTTGGGACTGCACCAGAACACTATCTTTGCCAAAGGTTTGAATTTGTGACCAGGGCAAGAATTGCTTCTTGCGACCGAGCAATCCAGACTTACAAGTAATCCCTAAAACCTGATGGGTCTGAGGATCGAGCTGAATCGAACTGACCTTGCCAACCTCTTCGATGGTTTGAGCATCTAAGACCAGTTGATTGAGCACGTCATAGGAATTGAGAATATTCTCTTCGGCTGTTGCAGTCATGACCTGAACTCCAAATTAAGTAAACAGTTAAGTGATTGGCTTTGAGATTGACTTCAAATTGAGCTGAATTCCCGGTCTCACCGTAAGACGGGAGAGCTAGAACAACCGAGACACTTGTTTTCCAACAGACAAGATACCTGCACTACAAGATTTTCATCTTGTTTGATAGATGTTCTTTAGTTTAAGACTTATGACCCATCCGTACCCATTTCTTAATTAACTTTTCTAACTCGATCCAGACAAATATCAGAGAACTAAACCCCAAACAGAGCCCCAGTTCTTTCATGTTCAAGATTTGAGTCCCAAAAAACTCCCGCAAGGGCGGCAGATAAATCAACATCAGCTGCAACACTGTGGTCAGGGTAACAGCACTGAGTAGATAGGGATTTGAAAATGGATTCATCTGAATCGTCAGCTTGGTGCTGGAGCGCACCGCCAAGGCATGGCCCATCTGGGCCAGGCAAAGGGTGGTGAAAACCATGGTTTTCCACCGGTCGGGATGGCCCGTGGCTTGGGACTCGCCGTAGGCCAACACCATCAAAATAATCGTCAGAATTGAGAAAATCAACCCAATCCGAACCATGTACAGCCCCAATCCTCGGGCAAAAATACTCTCTCGGGGATTATAGGGAGGTCGCTGCATCACCTGAGGCTCAGCAGGCTCCATGGCCAGGGCCAGGGCTGGTAACCCATCGGTAACCAGATTCATCCAGAGAATTTGTAAGGGGGTCAGGGGCGATCCCCCCAATCCCAAAATTGGCGCGGCGGCAATCGTGATGACTTCTCCAATATTGCTGCCCAGAATGTACTTCACGAACCGCCGAATATTATCGTAGACGATCCGGCCTTCCTCCGTTGCCGCCACAATGGTGGCAAAATTGTCATCCAGCAAAATCATATCGCTGGCTTCCTTGCTGACATCGGTTCCCATGATGCCCATGGCAATGCCAATATCGGCCTGCTTTAAGGCTGGGGCATCATTCACCCCATCCCCGGTCATGGCAACAAATTCCCCCCGGCGCTGGAATGCCTGGACAATTCGTAATTTGTGCTCCGGGGCCACTCTGGCATAGATACTGACTTGTTTTACCTGTTGCTCCAGATCAGCCGGGCTCATTTGCTGAAGTTGCTGACCAGTCAATACCGGGTCTCCAGGTGCAGCAATCCCAAGCTGATGGGCGATCGCCGTGGCTGTCAATTGATGATCCCCTGTGATCATAATCGGCTGAATCCCGGCAGCCCGACAGCGCTTCACCGCCTCTTTCACCTCAGGGCGTGGGGCATCCAGCATTCCCACTAAGCCCAACCAGACCAGGTTGTGTTCGAGCTGCTGTTCTAACTCTAGGGCTGGGTCTAATGTTTGATCTGAGGTTTGATCTGAGGTTCCATCTACCCCTACCGACCTGTCCTGGAACTTCAGACTCTTCTCAGTCAGAGGCTTGTAGGCCAGTCCAATCACGCGCAATCCCTGGGCTGCCATTTGATCATTGTGTTCCAGAATGTGTTGGCGAAAAGTTGCCTCTAGATGGACTGACTGGCCCTGAATTTGCAGGCGATCGCAGCGCTCCAGAATCAACTCGGGGGATCCTTTAGCCCACCCCAAAAAGCCAGCCTCAGGCAATTGTAATTGCTTCAGGTTCGAGGCAGGATCCTGCACCTGACAAGCTACACTCATGCGCTTGCGCTCTGAGGTAAACGGAATCTCTGCCACCCGAGGCAGTTGTTGTTCCCAGGTATGTTTGAAAATTCCCACTTTCCCCGCCAGGGAAAGAAATGCCCCCTCCGTTGGGTCTCCCAGGACTGACCACTGATCATTGTTAGACTGCAACTGAGCATCGTTGCACAGGGTTCCGGCCATTAAAAGCGGATGTAATGTTTGCAATAATTCATTCGTTGACGATTCAGCCGTTAATGACTCCCTCGCAACTGACTCAGAAACCAGGGGCTGAATTTCTCCCCAAGGGCCGTAGCCTTCCCCCGTAACGCTGAATCGGCCATCGGCAGTGGCGATCTGCCGAATTACCATTTTATTCTGGGTCAAGGTACCGGTTTTGTCTGAACAAATGGTTGTGACTGACCCCAACGTCTCTACCGCTGGCAACTTGCGAATCAGGGCATGACGCTTGACCATCCGTTGAGTCCCAATGGCCAGGGTGACGGTGACAACCGCTGGTAATCCTTCCGGCACCACCGCCACAGCCATACTCAGGGAGACTTCTAAGAGTTCCTCCAGGTATTGAAATCCTCCGGTTCGGATGAGTCCCCCAACTACCACCAACGCCACCAGGGTCAGAGAACCGCTGACCAGAACGTTTCCCAGTTGAGTCATCCGCTGCTGCAACGGGGTTGGCTCCGACTCTACCGATTGCAACAGGGCCGCAATCCGTCCCAGCTCAGTATTCATGGCGGTTTCGGTTAATACAGCCTGCCCCCGTCCCTGGAGAACCTCAGTTCCTTGAAATACCATATTGATCCGATCCGCCAGCCCTACCTCTACGGCCAGGGTCGCCCCAGCCTGCTTCGTCACTGCCGCCGCTTCTCCCGTCAAGGTGGCTTCTCGAATCTGCAAGTTCTGACTGTCCAACAACCGACCATCGGCAGGAATTTGCACCCCAGCCTCCAGAAATATGATGTCCCCCGGAACCAGATCCCGAGACTCAATTTCTAGAATTTGCTGCGATCGCAGCACCCGCACCTGGGGGGCCGACAATTGTTTTAATGCCGCTAAGGCTTTCTCCGCTCGACTTTCCTGAAAAAACCCCAAAAATCCATTCAGCAAAACAATTACAAAAATCGCGATCGCATCCTTGGGGAAAGCGCCACTGCGAAAGTCCAGAATGGCCGAAATTACTGCAACGGCCATCAACATCACCAGCATGATATTGGTAAATTGTTCCCACAAAATCTCCAGGGGCTGGCGACCCGCACTCATTTCAATCTCGTTGATGCCGTAATGATCCTGGCGGGTGCTGACTTGTTCGGAGGTCAATCCTCCATTCGGATCAACCTGGAGCCCCTGGCAAACTTCCGCCGAGGACAAACTATGCCAGGTCAATTGGGGCAGGGATGATGAATTCAACATCTGAGACGGTTGAGAGGGTTGAGAAGATGACATTGGGCATCCTTGATTTACGGGATTTGTGAATAGGATTGATTGGGAGAATTAAGGGTTAGGATTGTCAAGTCAATAGGAGGACAGCCGAGATGGTCATTTCTCAGCCGCAAAGATGCCTGCATGACAGAATTTTCATTGGATTGAATAGTCCTCCCTTGAAAGATGCTAACAATCCCTGCTTTTATTACCCTACTTCTATTACAGCGACTTTTAAGCAATTTTTAATCTCCTAAGGTGTGAATTTAGGAGTTAGTCGTGTATCGCGCCACCCCCCCATACTCCAGCAACCTGAGAAACGCTGCAAAGGCAGGTCAGAAACCTTTGTGAACGGTTAGAGATTGCGATTTCTTACAATTTGTGGAGTCAGCTTAATCAGGCTCAGAAAGCAAATCGATCAGCCTAGATTTTAGTAAGGTTGAGCCCTGAAGTGATCAAACCGACTGCCCATGTCTCCTCCACCCCACTCCCAATTGGCTACAATACCGACTCGCCTGATGATTAACGGCTCGATCTGGGGAAACACATCCGTCAGAGCTCTATAAATCACTGGTTCATCGTTGACAAACCCCTGGTAATTCATCCCATCAAAACACACCCGAAACAGATGGGGCACTCCCCAGAGAATGCGATCGCCCGTATCTGTCCACACAGCACTGTATAGATCTTCGTAGCCCGCAAAACAGAAAAAACAGGACACCGCCGACCCCGGATGAATATTACTGACCCAGGTGCTAATGGCCAGGAAATTGTCCCGATCCTGCCAGAATATCAGACCCCCCCGCCCCTCTGTCTTCTGTCCCTGGTAAAGCTCTGGCGGTGTAATCTGTACCTGTACATCGGCAAATTCTGGGTGATACCAATCTACCCCGTAGGCGGTTCGGCCCTCATGGGGCTGCTGCCAACTGCCGTGAACCCGGGCACTGCCCTCCCCCGTCAATCGGATAGCCCCTTTACCCATGAGCTTGTGCCAGATCTGGCCCCCTGTCGTTGAGGACTTTCCAGTCAATTCCTGGGATGCCCCGCCAAAGTCTTCAGTAATGTCTGGGGATGTTTGGCGGTTGAGTAGATTCAATCCCCAGGGCGCTTTCAACCTCAGGGCTGGCGGGAGTAAAACCTGACGGGGATGGGCCTCAAAACCATAAAAGTGCTGTTGGGGATGGGCTTGACTGGTAAACAGTCCCAACCCGGCTTGATCCTGTAGCCTTGGATCAGTGAAACAAAAGGCCCGCTGCCCATTACAGGAAAGCTGGAAGGTCTGACCATCATCTAGAATTTGTAGGGAGTGTGAAGTATCAGGGGAGAGATAGACCTGTTCCTGAACTGCAACCGTTTGCCAGAGGCCATTTTCTTTGATCTTCAGTTGGCTACCCTGATGATCAATGGCAAAACTCCAGAAATTATCCGAATCCTGTACCCGCCACAGTAACGCTATCGGGGCAATTGCAGCCGATGTGATCACCTGGACATGCACCAGCCCGCAGGGAATATCTGAAGCCATCAAAGCTAAATTTTGGTCGGCTTGGGCAAAAGTTCCCATCCCAGTTCTCCCATAGCTCCCCTGAATGACGTTCCAGGTTCCCTCCAATTCCCCTGCACTGCCAGCCAGGGAACCTTCCCCCTGCAACAAATCCGCCCTATGGGCCGTACCATACCAGTTTGACCACTGAGAAACCAGATCTACTTGGGTACTGTAGATTCGGGTATCCATACTAAACCCAATTTGGCCCAGAACACTTTGATAAATTCCAGCGTATAAACTTTTATCCTGTCCCGTTGGATCAATCCCCAGGGGACGAATCTCAGGATAGGCCGCCATTGCCTTCGCGTTCGGAACGGAGGCGATGTAGTATGCCGCCCCAATTTGCCGGAGCACGATCACGTAATAAATTTGTAGATTCTGAGCATCCTCAACCGCAGATTGCCAGGCTTCAGCCACCCGCAGTTGAATCGCGCCATTTTGAGGTCTGAGCGCCCGTACCATCAGGCCATGACCTTCTCGTCTGGGATCAACTGGCACGGAGTGGGGAAACCAACCTACCGCAAGACTTTCCTGGATCACAGGCCCTCGAAACCGCTTGGGTGCATGGTCAAACCAGTAGCGGAGCCGCTTCAGCATTCTGGCTTTGTAGGGGCTGCGGAGCAATCCGACCAACTGTTGCCAGGGACTCAGGGTTCCATTTCCCAGGATCCAACGGGCCACTCGTCGGAGAAAGCTCTGCATGATATCCCCGGTTTTAGAGTTGTTGTGACCATTGAGCAGTAATACCCCCAGGGTCAATCCCGGTTGCCGGTCATAGGGGCCGTAGGCGATTCCTGCTCGACCCCATCCCGGTTGCTCCAGGAATGCAATCCTTAAAGCGTCCTGATCAATTGAGATTCCCCCTTCCTGGTCAATGCCCTGACGGAGTTCTCCGCTGGAACTTGGAGTTCCTAGGGTCTGGCCAGAAGCTTGGGAATCAGGGTAAGTGTCAATTAGGGGTAGTTGGGACATAGGAAATTCAGTTAAAACCGTTTGGATATGCTTTTGGGTATGGATCTAATGGATTGCATCGAGAATATTAAGGAAAATTTGTCAACTAAAATGCCAATCCCATATAGCAGGTATCTTGCCTGCTAGAAAACAGCCGTCTCGGCTGTTCTACCCTGTCTAATCCATCACCCTCAGGAGTTGATTCAGGGTTTCAGGTGAATGTCAGCGATCGCTCCTAGGCTAGATGGCTACAATAATCAGTAAATCTAATCAGTAAATCTTAAGATTCAGTCAACACCGAGGTAACTTTCTCAATGTCATGGCAGCGATCCTTCAACTCCTGATCAAGTTCCTACACCGCAGCAGTAGTGCCCTTGCCTTACTGACCATCATTGGCTGTTCGGTGATCCAAACCTCCTCAAACTCTGCCCCTGTGACTGACACTCTAGGGGAAAACCCAACGCCGGAGGAAACCAGAGCACCCTCTGCGCCATTGACGCTTTCGGCGGAAAATACTGGGCCAGTTAAGCTTCAACCTGTCACCCTGATTGAAGGTCTAGAGCATCCCTGGAGTATGGCCTGGCTCCCTGATGGATCAATGTTAATCACAGAACGGCCCGGACGATTGCGACGGGTACGCAATGGAGCACTTGAACCGGCTCCAATTGCCGGAGTTCCGGAAGTATTGGCTGTCAGCCAAGGGGGATTGATGGATGTTTCCCTGCACCCGCGCTTTAGCGAAAATCGTCTGGTTTACCTGACCTATTCCCATGGTACACCAGAGGCTAACCGGACTCGAGTCGTGCGAGGAACCCTACAAGATAGTGCGTTAGAAAACTTAGAGGTGATCTTTGAAGTCACCCAGGCCAAATCTGGCGGACAACATTTTGGTTCTCGGATGATCTGGCTGTCGGACGAAACGTTACTGATTTCAATTGGAGATGGCGGCAATCCGCCCCTGGAACTTGATGGCGATCTGATTCGCAAACAAGCCCAGAACCTCCGCAGTCGCCTGGGAAAAATTGTCCGCCTGCGGGATGACGGTTCTATTCCCCCTGATAATCCCTTTGTCAAGTCGGCGGGGAGTTCTGGGGAGGTCGATCCAGCGATCTGGAGCTATGGCCATCGCAATATTCAAGGACTGACCTTTGATCCGCAAACGGGACGAGTTTGGGCCACAGAACATGGCTCCCGGGGCGGAGATGAACTGAACTGGATTCAGCCCCAGGAAAACTATGGTTGGCCCCTGGTTACCCATAGCAAAGAGTATTCCGGAGGAGAAATTTCCTCAGAACAATCCCGTCCTGGTCTGGTTGATCCCAGAGTGGTCTGGACCCCGGCGATCGCCCCTTCGGGTCTGGCCATTTATCGGGGCGATCGCATCCCCCAATGGCAGGGAGACTTATTTGCCGGGGGCCTAGTTTCCCAGGATGTTCGCCGGATTGACCTAGACGAGGTTGGAAATGTAGTAAACCAGGAAACCATTGAGATTGGTCAGCGGGTGCGGGATGTGCGGCAAGGGCCAGATGGCTGGCTGTATATTCTCACCGATGAACCAGAGGGACGACTGATTCGACTCGAGCCTGAAGCAGAATAAATCCCCTGGATGGGTTTATTTCCTTGCAAGTTCATTCTGGTTGGTTAAAATGAGATAATCTCAACCTTATCAAGAGTTAAAGTTTCATGCAAAAACCGACTCAGTTTGACTCCATCGAAATCACCCGTAGAGCCTCTGACCTGATTAGTGCCGCTTCAAATCGCTATCGGATCACGGTTCAGGTGGCCAATCGTGCTAAGCGATGCCGTTACGAAGATTTTGAAAGTGCAGACGACACAACCATGATGAAGCCAGTATTGCGTGCTATTGTCGAAATGTCTGATGAATTGGCTCAGCCTGAAATCATTGCAGATTGATCGTATAGGTCGCTAGCTTTCCTCTCCAACCCCCTGATGGTCAACCCCCAATTTCTCAGAGTACTTCCTAAACTGCTGCTAAAACTGACCAAACAGTCTGGTTTTAGAGCGTTAGTTCTATGCACTATCCCTGTTGTGGTAATCAGTACTTCTACCGGGGGGTTCTCTCAACCCTTTGCCCACCAAGGCTCAGTCCCAACCTTGAGTCCCCATAACCAGATATCAATTGCCCAATCTCGCCGTGTTAGAGTTCAAGAGGTTTGGCAAGAGATTTATCAACAGTTTCCCGATCTGCCGAAAGAAAATCAGTATGTGGCCATCGACACGGGACAGGTAACGGCGGATGATACCTTGATAGGGCGGTTGATTCGCTATCATGTCTACGTTATGGGGCGTTCACCCCTGTACCGCCTGGATTGGAAGCTGACCCTGGCAGACTACCTGGGGATTAACGAAGTGATGTTTGAGGCGAATTACCCTAGTCAGGATAAGTTTCGCGAAAATCCAATTGTCGGCGATCGCGCCGCCATTGCTCAGTTGAATCGGGCTCAACGGGATCAGCTAGTCACAGCCTTAGCCAATATTTTTAACCCCCAATCTTTGGATCGTCTTACTCCATCGGATACGGGCTCCTCAGATACTCCTGAACCGTCCAATCCAGTCTTACCCCCCCAATCTCAACCGGGGGATGCCGAGCTGTTGTTACCTTGAATTAATAGCCTCAAGATGACAGAACGGATGCTCAAACAGGGAGCAGGATGGCGAATTGGCTGGAATCCTCAGGCTTCTAAGTTCAAAGGTTTACTCGGGGGAGAAAACTGGGCCATAGAATTGACCGAAGCCGAGCTCAACGATTTTTGTCGCTTGCTGGATCAATTGATGACAACTCTCCGTCAGATGCAAGTGGAATTGATGGAGGAGGAAAAAATTACCTGCGAAGCTGAAAGTAATCTGTTGTGGATACAGGTCGAGGGCTGTCCCCCTGCTTACCAACTTCATCTGATTCTCAATACCGAACGCCGCAGTGAAGGAAGTTGGTCTGCTAACGCTCTACCAGAATTAATCGCCGCAACGAAACTGCTGAAAACTTTCTGAAGTCAATCCTTTTAGTGCTACACTAGGAAAGCACGATAAACGGGGCGTAGCGCAGCTTGGTAGCGTACCACTTTGGGGTAGTGGGGGTCGTGGGTTCAAATCCCGCCGCTCCGATAGATAATAGAAACCCTTCCCAGAGGGCAATTCAGCGATTCAAACGGGAGCTGTCTGGAGTCTAAGATGACTCACGCTGCTTCGATCTGTTGGGTCATTTTTAGCTATTATTGGATCGCAGTTAGATCGCAAACTCTAGGAAGGAATGCAGGTTTGGCTCGGTCAAAAAAAGGCTCTGTCTCAATTGGATCGGATCGAGGGATGCTGCGGTTACTCTGACGGTACAAGACCAAACGTTATGTCATGGCCTTGGGAGCTTCGGATACCCCGATTAACCGCTCGGTTGCCCAAATTAAGGCCACTCAGATTGAGCTAGACATTGCTTCTGCCAACTTTGACACGACCCTCAAACGATATAAACCTCTAGCGACGGTTGATGGAGAGACCATTAGCTGTTTTGGACTGTTTGAAAGATTTATTGAATATAAAGAAAAGCAAATAGACCCCCGGACTCTAGAGAAGTACAAGACCTGCTTAAAGTACATTGAGGGCTATCTAGGGGATCGCAAAGCGGAAGAAATTGACCAACCCTTAACGTTTGCTTTTTCAGAGTGGCTCAAGGCCCAGCTTTCTCCAATAACCGCAAAAGGGCATATCAGTTTACTCAAATCAGCGTTTGAGTATGGAGTAGAGCAAGAATTAGTGAAGGGAAATCCGTGGACAGAGGTTGTGGCCACCTTCAAAGTACCACCAAGGAAAGCCCCATGCCCCTTCACTTCAGAAGAAATTGCTAAGATTATCAACGGCTTCAAGAACCATGAGACGTATTTTTATATGGCCCCCTATGTAGAATTTCTATTTTATTCAGGATGTCGAACCGCCGAGGCAATTGGCTTGAGATGGGGAAGCGTATCGGAGAATTGTTCAACGATTTGGATTGGGGAGAGTCTGAGTAAAGGGGTGAGAAAAAGTACTAAGACGAATCGAGCCCGAACCATCCATACTTCAGAACGCCTGAAACAATTACTGCTATCCATCAGACCGAAGCACCCCAATCTAGAGGATTTGGTATTTGTGACTCCGAGAGGAAATCCCATTCAGGAGAACAACTTTAGGAATAGAGCCTGGGAGCCCTTGCTGAAGGATTTAAAAATTGGTAATTGCTCAACAGGGGGTAGTTGACAGGGTAGAAAAAATCGGTAGATTAAAGAGATGACAGAACTTCCCGACCTCAAGCAACTGACCTCCGAGGGCAAAGATGCCTTGATAGAATCGCTATGG